>CAJQPR010000017.1 GCA_905480255.1 uncultured Woeseiaceae bacterium
CATTCGCCTGATTCAGCGTCTCGTTACCAGTAACCCGTCTCCCGGCTATGTGTCGCGGGTTGCGTCCGTTTTTAATGACAACGGTTTCGGTGTCCGTGGTGATCTGGGCGCGGTCGTCAAAACAATCCTGCTGGATGATGAAGCACGACCGGACATGCACATGGAGCTCGACGGCAAGATCAAAGAACCGTTGTTACGGCTGACACAACTCTGGCGCGCCTATGATGGCGCTTCACAAAGTGGCGCCTTCCCACTTGCGCCGGCGTACATCATTTTTGGCCAGGGTCCGCAGCAGTCGCCGTCTGTATTCAATTTCTTTAGCCCGTTTCATGCACCGGCCGGTGAGATCAGGAATTCCGGTCTTGTGGCGCCGGAGCTGCAAATCGCCACGGAATACCAGAATACATTTATAACGAACTATTTCTTCCTGCTCGCCTTCAACTGGAATTCTGAAGCAGAGGACCCGGGCGAAGATGATGTGCTTATCGATATTTCTGCGGAGATGGCCATTGCAGATGACACGGACGCAGTGATCGACATGGTTGTCGGTAAGCTCCTGGGCGGTGGTGTCTCGGCGACGCTGCGAGCTGAGCTCGTGAACATGCTCGACCGCGTCAGAATTGCGGCACCAGGAAATGATGCTGCGCTGGTTGCCGAGGCAATCTACCTCGTGGCTTCGTCACCCGAATTCGCGTACCAGCGCTAGGAGAACAGCTATGAAGAAAATCAATCGACGTGAATTTCTCAGGCATTCCAGCGCTGCTGCAGCGACCACTGCGTTCGCACACTACCCCGGTATGGCTTTCTCCCAGGGCATGGGTGTTTCGGCACCGTTCGGTGACTACAAGGCGCTCGTCTGCTTGTTCATGTTTGGCGGTAATGATTCGTACAACATGCTGGTGCCACGCAGCACCCCTGAGTACAACGCGTACGCCGCGTCACGTCAGAACCTGGCCCTGCAGCAGACGAACCTGTTGCCGATTAATCCCCTGACGCCCGACGGTGCACAGTACGGATTACATCCCTCAATGACCGGCATGCAGACGCTGTTCGAGCAGGGAAGGGCGGCGTTCATCGCCAATATGGGGCCATTGGTCGAGCCGACAACGAAGGACCAGTACTTCAATCAGTCCGTGTTGTTGCCGCCGCAGCTATTCTCGCACAACGACCAGCAGGATCAGTGGCACTCGCTGAAGGGTGCGACGGTCAGCAACACCGGCTGGGCCGGCAGGATCGCTGACCTGATAAGGACTAACGTTGCCAATCAGCAGCTCGCCACTAACGTTTCACTGTTTGGAAGCTCACTGTTTCAGTCTGCCGATGAAACCATAGCCTATGTCATGGGTAATAACGGGCCTGTGCCGTTCACGGGTTTCTCGAGCTCCGGTGACCCGAATGACTTGTTCTTCCAGCAAAGGCTGGCATTCGAGCGGGTCCTGAATGCCGAGTACGATACGATTTACGAACGTGGTTATGCTGATGTGCAACGTCGGGCTGTAGAGACCATCGACCTGGTACAGGGCGCACTCGATGATCCGGGCCGACAGCAGGTCACAACGGTGTTTCCACAATCGCAGCTGGGCAACCAGTTGCGTACTGTCGCGGAAATGATAGCCGCGCGCGACACGCTGCAGATGGAACGCCAGATATTCTTCGTGGCCACGGGCGGCTTCGATACCCATGACGACCAGGTTCTGTTGCAGCCGGGCCTCCTCGGTGGCATTAGCGATGCGGTTGCCGCGTTCTATGATGCGACGATCGAGCTCGGCGTCTCAAACGCGGTCACAACGTTCTCGATGTCGGATTTCGGTCGCACCCTGACTTCCAACGGCGATGGATCCGATCATGGCTGGGGCGGTCATTCGTTCGTCGTTGGCGATGCGGTTGCAGGTCAGGACATCTACGGGATATTTCCCGACCTGTCACTGGGTAGTTTTGACGACGTTGGCGGCGGTCGAATGATACCGACCACTTCCGCAGATCAATATGCAGCAACACTGTCGAGGTGGTTTGGTGTGGATGAATCCGACATGGTGTCGGTAGCGCCGAACATCGGCAACTTCATACAGCAGGATCTCGGTCTCTTTATCTAACAGAGATCCTGGCAATCAGCACCAGGGGCCGGAGCCGGGCCCCTGTATGCAAAGTTTCCCGACTAGCTCGCCGTCACGGCATCCTTGACTTCGTTGGCACGCCGCTTGAAATAGCGCCGTGCATCGTCGGCGATCATCAGGTTCGTTGGCACCAGGATCAGTGTGATCAGTGTTGCAAACAAAATGCCGAAGCCGAGCGAAATAGCCATGGGAGTCAGGAACTGAGCGGAAGACGACTTGTCCATCAGCAAGGGCGTCAGGCCCATGAATGTCGTTATCGACGTCAGCATCACGGGGCGGAATCGCACGACACCAGCCCGTCTGATGGCGGAATTGAGTGATTCCCCGCCCGCTCGATGGCGCTGATTCACAAAATCCACGAGTACCAGGCTGTCGTTGATCACGACGCCTGTCAGCGCCATCAGTCCCAGCACGCTCAAGATGGTCATCGTTACGCCCATGAACCAGTGGCCCAGCACCGCGCCGATAAAACCGAATGGTATGACGGACATCACAATCAGCGGCTGGGTATAGGATTTGAGTGGTAACGCGAGCATGCAGTAAATGACGAACAGAACAATCATGATACCGGTGCCGAGACTGCCGAACGTTTCCGCCTGGCGTGCTTGTTCCCCTTCAAGCGTATAGCCAATCGAAGGATACTTGACCAGCACATTGTCCAGATAGGCCGTCAACTCGTTCATCAGGACGATCATGTTGGTGTTTTCTTTGTCGACATCCGCAGTCACGTTCAGCACTCGATAACCATCGATCCTGGTAATCTGGGACGGACCGCGGCCCGGCGTGATTTCTGCAACGTTGGCCAACGGAACCTGGCGACCATTGGGTGCCGTGATCAGCATTTCGCTGAGAGCAGAAATCGTTCTTCTCTCGTCGATCGGGTAGCGCACGATGACGCGAATGTCGTCGCGACCGCGCTGGATGCGCTGCGCCTGCAAGCCGCGGAACGCCTGGCCGACTTGTCCGACGATCTCATTACGTGTCAGCCCGAGGAGGTGCCCCTGCGGACTGAGTTCAATCTGCAGTTCTTCCTTGCCATCGGAGAGGCTGTCTGCGATTTCAAATACGCCCGGAAATGTCGCAAGTTGCGCCTTCACCTCATCAGAGACTCTGTTCAGTATATCCAGCGAATTGCCGCTGAACTGAATGTCGATCGGATCGCCGGCGCGGAAGTACGATGCACGGAAGTTCAGACTTTCTGCGCCGGGAATCGGGCCAATCATCTGTCGCCATTCACCATTCATCCGGCTGACCGAAAAATCGATCGTTCGATCTTCGCGGGGCATCGTTTCAACCTGGATACGTGCCCTGTGCGGGCCGCCGGATCCGATTGACGACAGAATGTTGGTGATCATGCTCTGACCGGTCTCCGGGTCCGTATATTTGTCCCGCAGCGCTTCGGCCGCCGTCACCAGTTTCTCGGCATGACGGTTGGTGACGTCGAACGGCGTACCGATCGGCATTGTCAGGGTAGCGCGGACGGTTTCTCCTTCGATGCTTTCGAAGACGGTAAAGCGCGCCCAGCCTGATGTCACCAGCATGATCAGAACGACCAGTGCGCCGGCAAAACTCGCCACCGTCGAATACCGATGCTTCAGCACGAAATTGAGCAGCGGTGCATAGTATTGATCGATCAATTCCTCGAATCGGTCAGCAAAGCGGCTTTGCCAGGCCTGGAACCCGGTCGCTTTTTGATCGTGTTCGTGTAGTTCAATGTGCTTCAGATGGGCGGGCAGGATGAGTTTGGACTCGATCAGCGAAAACAGCAGCACTGGAATGACCACGGCCGGAATCGATGCGAATATCTCACCCATTCGGCCTTCAATGAAGGCGAGCGGACCGAAGGCGGCAATCGTCGTCAGGATGCCAAACGTTACCGGTACCGCGACTTCCTTGGTGCCATGGATGGCTGCTGACAGGCCGGAGTCACCGGCCCTCATATGCGAGTAAACGTTTTCACCTGTCACGATGGCGTCATCAACAACGATGCCGAGCACGATGATAAACCCGAAGGCACTCATCATATTCAGACTGACATCGAATATGGACAGCACGATGAAGGAGCCAAGAAAACTGATGGGAATACCGAGAAAGACCCAGATCGCAACAGCGGGACGCAGGAATAGCGACAACAGCAGGATGACGAGGATACTTCCTTGCACGGCGCTTGATGTCATCGTGCCGAGCCGGTCTTTCAGCCTGACTGAATCGTCATCCCAGTAGTCCAACTCCATGCCAACGGGCAGGCCGTCCTGTTTCGACGCGACATAGCCGCGAACTTTGTCCGAGACATCGAGAACACTCTGGTTACCAACCCGGGCGATATCGACGAACGCTGCGTACTGACCATTGAAACGCGTGTGAAGTGACTCTTCCTGAAAGCCATCCACCACATTTGCAATGTCGCTGACCCGGACGATGCTGCCATCGGAATTGGTCTTGACGACGATGGATTCAAAGTCGGCGCGCCGATAAGCCTGACCCTTGGACCGGATAAGGACGTCACCACCGTCGGTGCGCACATTGCCAGCCGAAATATCAAGGGAGCTGGCGCGAATGGCTCGCGAAATATCGTCCAGCGTGACATCAAACTCGCGTAGCCTGTCCGGAGAGGCCTCGATCGCAATCTCGTAAGCTCGAACGGAGTCCAGGCTGACCTGGGTGATGCCGTCGATTCGCAACAAGTCGTCTCGCACCTGCTCCGCGTACATGCGAATTTCATTTTCACTGTAGTCGCCCGCGACGACGACGCTGATGACGGGCCAGGATCGTTGTTGCAGCGCGATAATCGGTTTCTCGGTATCCGCTGGGAACGTATTGATGGAGTCGACCCGATTCTTGATGTCGTCAAGAAGTTCCCGGGGATCGTAGTCGGCGTCGATTTCCATCCAGACTCTGGTAGATCCCTCCTGGGAAATGGATCGAATCTTGTCGATCCCTTCGAGATCCTGAACGGCCTCCTCGATGCGCACAGCCACCCCGAGCTCAACGTCCTCAGGCGTCGCACCGCGAAGTGGCACAGAGACGGTGACCGTATCAGGATCGGACGAGGGAAAAACCTCAAGCCGGACCGAGTTCTGCAGCGCGAGGATGCCTCCCAGGATGATGGTGACCATCAGCAAATTCGCGGCAACCGAGTTTCTTGCAAACCATGAAATCATTGTGCCGTGCCCCCCTGGTTGGCACGCGGAGTCTGACCGCGGGCGCTATCGTTTTCCTGCCGTGGTTCGGCTTGCTCTGTCTCTTCTGTTGATTGGTCGGTTGACCACTCGCCACTATCGGGACCACGTCCGCCACCCTCGCCGCCGGCACCGATGACTGACACCCGGATGCCGGACGTCACCTGGCCAAGCGATGTTGTGACCAGTTCATCACCGGGCTTAAGCCCACTGGCGACGACAGCCTCTGCATCGTTCTGCCACGCAATATCGATATCTTTGCGGCGCAAAATGCCGTCTTCGACCGTGTAGATATAGGTGCCCTGGTAAATCGTATTGTTTGGAATGACCAAGACTTCGGACAAGTATTTGCCTTCAATCTCCGCGGTTACATACTGGCCAATCTTGATGGGCGACCGGCCCACGTTATTGCGGCCAAACGGATCATTGATTTGTGCGATGACATGCAACTGGCGCGCCGATTCGTCTATCGCGCCTTCGGTCCGTACCAGGCTGGCCTGCCATGATTCATCGCCAATCAGGTCTGACCGGATGACGACATCAACTGTGTCGGCGGGCTTGACGTCCATGAACCGAAAACTCTCCGGTAAATCGATGTAACCCAGGTCACGATTTCTGAGCGGAAGCCGAACTTCGACGATGTCGGTCGCATAGATCTCGGCTAGCTGAGTGTTCAAGCCGACAACCTGTCCAATATCGACAAATTTCCGCAACACCCGGCCCGCAAACGGCGCAACGAAACTGGTTCGTTCCAGATCGAGCTTGGCCTTGGATAAATTTGACTCTGCTGATTTGACCCTTGCACGCGCCGCCTCGAGTTGCGGAATGCGCAGCACCAGATCGGTCGGTTCACCTTCATTGCCAAGCCGCCGCCAGTCTTCTTCGGCCTGCTCAGACCGGGCAACTGCTTCGGCCAGAGCCTGTCTGGCGTCAGCCAGCGTGGCATCGGCGATCTGCACGTTCGCTTCGTAGTCCCGGGGATCGATTTGTCCCAGGACGTCTCCCTTCTCAAAAAAACCACCGTCGCGGACGTTCTCATTAATAGAGACGATCTGGCCGCCCACCTGCGCGATCAGAATGCTGCGGGTCCGCGGCTGCACGGTACCGTAGCTCTGCAGCATGATCTGGTAGTCTCGCGCAATAACCGGCAGCGTCTCGACGGACATCATCGGTCCGGTGAACGCCGCCCGCTGGGGCGCTTCCGGCGGGTTCATTCGGATAATGGCTGCCAAAAGGAGCAGGCCCCCGAGAATGCCGATTGGAATCAATTTCCTGCTTTTTAGAGTCATAGTCTTCTAATAGGTAGTCGAAAATTCGCCGCCGAGCGACAAATAGAGTGAGATGCGGTTTTGCAGCCGCTGGTTTTTTAGCTGCACGACCTGGGTCACGGCGTCGTAAGCCTGCCGCTGCGATTCCAGAACCGTTGTGTAGGTCACCAGGCCACGTTGGTATTGTTCTGTGGCCAGCTGCAGTGCTGCCCGCGAGTTCTTCTCCGCTTCGACGAATGACTCGAAGCGCTGCTGTAGCGACGCACTCCGCGAGATCGAATTTTCGACATCCGCAAAAGCACTGTACAGGAGGTCCAGGTACTGCTGTTCGGCGAGCTGAACCCTCGCGAACGCTTGTTGTTCCAGCGCCTTGAGACGACCGGCCTGGAACAAAGGCTGCGTCAATCCCCCGGCCAGCGTCCACGCAGTGCCTTCGCCACTCAACAGGTCGCTCAGCTCGCGGGTTGCGAGCCCGTAACTGGCCGATAGCGTGAGGCTTGGAAACCGCGCCTTGTGTGCCGAGGCGAGATCCGAGTCCGACGCCAAAAGGTTCAGCCATGACTCCTGCAGGTCTGAACGGCGAGTCAGGAGTTCGGAGGGCATCCCGGTAGGGATGGGCGCCTCGATAACCGGCAGCTCATCCGGAATTTCCATTTCACCGTCCGGGTAGCGCGCCAGCGACCTCTGCAGGCTGGCGATCGCCTCCGACTGATTCTGTTCGGCCAGCGCGTAGTTGGCTTCCTCGCGTTCGACCTGGTTGCGCGCAAGGTACAGGTCGAGTGCGTCGTTCAGTCCCTGGCGATAGCCGCTGGCAACAATGTCCTGCGATGACGTCGCGTTGTCGAGTCGCCGTTGGGCGACGTCCAGTAGCTGTTTCGCCTCCATCGCATTGAAATAGGCGCTGGCGGTCGCGGTCGCAACGTTTCGCTCGACGAGCTGCATTCGGGCGAGGCTGGCGGCAAAGCGGAGTTCGGCTGCCTTTTGCGCCGCGCTGAAGCGGCCCCATATGTCGACGTCCCAGCGTCCTCTGAACGCCGCATTGAATGAGTCGCTGGCAATCGCGGTGGCGGAGGCGTCTTCGAATTGACGACGCGATCCGTCAAGTGTGACATCGAGTGACGGGAGCTTATTGGCGCGCGTGACGATGACCGATTGCTCAGCCTGGTAGACGCGTGCACGCTCCTGTGCGAGCTGAAAGTTGTTGGAGACGGCCTCGGCTACGAGCGCGTCCAGCTTCTCGTCAGCAAAATCGTCCAGCCAGTTGAGGTCGACCGTGCCGGCGTCACCCTGGCGAGCCCATTGCTCCGGGAATTCCGGATTCTCCGTTTCGGGTGTTATCGCGGAATTACTGCAACCTGCCATGACGCCGACAGACAGGATAACAAAATATTTGTAAAACAATGACTTACACATAAACCGTCGCCACAGAGCGGGGCAGGAAAAATCGGGCGATAAGTATCCCAAGAACGGGGGCTGCAAAACAGCACTCTTGTCCCTTCTTTACAAATAGAAACAATTACCTACGTGAGTAAACGACTTCCCCGCCGACGACAGTCCTCAGGATCTCGGTGTCCCGGATCGCTTCCGGGTCGATTTGCGTCAGATCCCTGTCCAGCAGCACGAAATCAGCGAGCATTCCTGGCTTCAGCATGCCCTTGATATTTTCCTCGAAAGACGAGTACGCAGCTGCGGTTGTGTATGCGTGCAGCGACTGTTCGACGGTCACCGTTTGCTCCGGCACCCAGCCACCGGGGTTCGCGCCATCCAGTGTTTGCCGTGTGACCGCGGCATAGATTCCTTCGATCGGTGTTGCCGGAGCAACCGACCAGTCACTGCCAAACGTCACCGTTGCACCAGCGTCGATCAAAGATCGAAAGGCATAAGTTGTTTTGGCTCTTTCCGGGCCGATGACTTCCTCCGCCCAGCGTCCATCGTCAATTGCATGGTAGGGCTGCATACTGGCAATAATTTTCTGCACAGCAAACCGTTCGACATCTTGCGGTGCAATGTGTTGTGCATGCTCCATGCGAAATCGGCGATCACGCTCGCCATTTGTTTCAACTGCATCAAGAAAGACATCGAGCAAATCGCGAATGGCACTGTCACCAATCGCGTGAACCATTATCTGTAGCCCTGCCGCATCCGCACCAGTAACCCAATCACGCATGTCGTCGAGATCATTGATCAGGAAGCCTTTATCCTCCGGCTCATCCGTAAAGGGCTCAAGCATTGCAGCAGTGTGCGAGCCGAGCGATCCATCCATGAAGCCCTTCAGTCCACCGACTCGCAGCCATTCATCGCCCGTGCCTTTTGCTGCGACTTCGTCACGCAGCTTTTCCCAGTCGCGCAACGGTACAACTGAATAGATACGTGTAAGCATCTCGCCACGCTCCTGCGCGCGGCGATAAGTGGCGAGGCTTTGCCAGCCTGCCATGTCATGGACAGATGTAACGCCATTGCCTGCCACGTGCTCCATCGCAGCCCGCGCTTCCCGGTCGAGTTTCGCCGCTGCTGCCTCCGGTATAGCTTCTTCCACCATGATCATTGCGTTATCTTTCAGAAGACCGGTTGGCCGACCATCCTCGTAGCGCACAATCGTGCCACCGTCTATGTCCGCACTGTCCGCATCGACGCCGGAAAGGGCCAGTGCCGCTGAGTTGGCAAGTGCCATGTGGCCATCTAGTCGGTACACCCAGACCGGGTTGTCGGGTGTTACATCATCGATCCAGTCGCGCCGCGGCAGCTCGCCGCCCCACAAGGTGTGATCCCAGTCGCCATACATAATCCACTCGCCGGGATCGACGTTTTTCGCGAACTCGCCGATGCGAGCAGAGAATTCTTCGGGAGTTGCAGCGTCCCTGAGTTGAACAGAAGCAAGTCCGGAGCCGCTCGCGATGAAATGTACGTGTGTATCGATGAAGCCCGGCACCAACATGCTGCCGGTTACTGAAATGACTTCAGTATCTTCGCCAATCAGCGCTTCGATTTCAGTGTTGCTGCCAACAGCAATTATCGAGTCGCCCCTGCTGGCAACGGCCTCAGCCCATGGCTGATCGGCATTGCCGGTCCAGACGCGTGCATCCCGGACAACGAGACTTGCCGTCTCAGGTGCCTCCGGCGTTCCACAGGCGGCGATGAACAGGGAAAGAATTAGTGAGCTGGTATTTCGATTTACTATGTTCATGCACGTAGTATACGCAGCATGAAATTGGATCGGTTCCTCAGAATATCGATCGGGCTGATTGTGCTGCTGGTCTTCATTATCGCGATTGCCGCGTTGCTGTTTATGACTGAATCAGCACTCAATGTCTGGGATCGCCTTGTACAGGGTCCACGGATCATCCTGTATGGCTACCTGGCTATGATGCTCGCTTTGGCTGTGACAGCGATTTGGCTGATCGTCAGACTCGTTGTCAGGCGAAAACCGGCGCCCGCTAAAAATACCAAACGGCCGTTGGACAAAACGGAAATTCTGAACCGCTTACGTGAGGCAGAAGAAGCGGGTGTGAAGACTGATGCGGCGCAAGCGGAACTGCGAGAGCTGGCCGCACGCCAGGAAACCGGTTCGGTACACCTCTGCTTTTTCGGTGAAATCAGCACGGGGAAAAGCTCTCTCATCAAAGCGCTGATTCCCGAAGCGGACGTCGCAATCAATCCTGTTGGCGGCTCCACGATAGACATCCGCCACTATCGCTGGCGTGACGAAAGCGGTACGCAGATCCTGCTGACCGACGTGCCTGGCACCGGTGGTCTTGAAGGCGAACTGGACGAAATCGCTGCTGAAGAGGCGCAACGAGCACAACTTGTCGTCTTCGTTTGTGACGGTGATCTGACTCGCAATGAAAGCAGAGCTGTCGAATGGTTGTTGGGCCTTGCCAAGCCGTTGGTTCTCGTTCTGAACAAATCCGATCGCTACAGTCCTGACGAGCAAGCGTTACTCATGGAAAAGCTGCTTGACCATCTCGGTGATCTTGGCGGCGATGCCGCGCGTGATCAGGTTGTTGCTGTAAGTGCCGGCGGCGAAGTCGATGTAATCGAAAGGCGTGGAGACGGTGAAACCACTGTGCGCCGGCAACGACCGGCTGATGTAGGAGTCCTTGTCGTCGCGATTAACCGCTTGCTGGGCACCGGTGCCGGCGAACTTGACGTTCAGCGCGATCGCGCAGTGTTTCGGCTCGCGGCAGATAAGCTGGCCGAAGCGGAAGTTGAATATCGCGTTCATCGGGCCGAGCAAATCATTCGTAGTTCCACCCGGAAAGCCGTGCTCGGCGCATTGGCCGCGGTCAGCCCGGGAAGCGATATAGTAATTCAGGGTTTTCTTGGCACTGCGATGACGCGCGAATTGTGCAAGTTGTTTGGTGCAGCGCCGCGTGACCTCGATATCGAGGAGTTCCTGACACTGAGTCAAAGCCGGGCCGGCAAGGCATTACCGCTGAGCCTGGCGGTGGCCGGGAACGGCCTGAAAGCCTTTCCGGGTATCGGCACGGTCGCCGGAGGGCTGGTGCATGCGGTAGCCTACGGGCTTATATTCGACGCGCTCGGTCGAAGCCTGGTCATGACGCTACAGAAACACGGCGCGCTTGACCCCGGAACAGCCGCAAAAGAATTCGAGGAAGGAATCAGTGAACATATTGAAGCGGGTGTTCGACAAGTTGCCAGGATGGCCCTGGACAAAGAAAAAAGCGGCAACTGATCCGGAACCGGATGGTGGATCGGCCCATCTGAATCTCGCGCGTGAAAGTCTGCGCGACCTTATCGATGATTCACGCCTTCCGGCGGGGGTCAGGGAATCGCTTGCAAACGACTACCAGGCCGTGGAAGGCATGCTCGACAAACTGCAGCATGGCCATCTGCACATTGCCGTATTCGGCCGGGTCAGCACCGGAAAGTCATCACTACTTAATGCCCTGATTGGAGAACAACGATTCAACGTCAGTCCGCTGCATGGTGAAACCAAACGAACATCGATGGAGCGCTGGTCAGAGGTTGAGGCAGCCGGTGTTTACCTGATCGATACTCCTGGACTTGACGAAGCTGGTGGCGAGAACCGGGAGGAAATGGCGAAAGAAGTTGCGCATCGGTCCGACCTGGTCATTTTCGTTGTTGATGGCGACGTCACTGACAGTGAACTCAGCTCGCTGCAGGTGCTGCTGACGCAGGGCAGACCGGTTGTTGTCGCTCTGAATAAATCGGATCTTTATACAAAAGACGAACTCGACGCGCTGCTGGCTTCAGTTCGGTCAAAAACGAAGGGTCTCGTCCAGTCGGACGACGTGCTCGCCGTCGCAGCACAGCCGCGGCCACAACAGATCATCGAGGTCGACGACGAGGGCAACGAAAAGACGAGCAGCCGCGAACGCGATGCCGACATCGATAAATTGCGATTACGGCTATGGGAAATATTTGAGAATGAAGGCAAGACGCTCGCAGCCCTTAACGCGAGTCTTTTTGCTGCAGACCTGAGCGACCAGGTTGGCGTACGCATCCTGAATGCCCGACGGGAAATAGGCGATAAGCTGGTGCGGACATACTGTGTTGCCAAGGGTGTGGCCGTGGCATTCAACCCGATCCCTGTTGCAGATCTTTTTGCCGCGGCGTTCATAGACGTCGGCATGGTGATGCATCTGTCAAAAGTATATGACTTGCCGATTAGCAAGCGGGAAGCCGGCTCACTTGTCAGCGTTATAGTCGCAGAAGCGGCAGCGTTGATGGGAACAGTGTGGGCACTGCATTTCGTCTCGAGCGCGCTGAAAGTCGGCACAGCCGGACTGTCAACGCTGGTTACGGCCGGAGCGCAGGGAGCTATTGCTTACTACAGTACTTATGTCGTCGGGCAGATCGCTGCCGAGTATCTTGCCAAGGGGAAATCCTGGGGTGACAGTGGCCCGAAAGTGGTCGTGCAAAACATCCTCGACAGTCTCGATCGGGATACCGTGCTGCGTGACGCAAGAAAGGAAATTCAGGCTCGCCTGGGGGTGAGTTAATGAAGATCGGAGTTCTTCTATCTATTTGTTTTTAAAGATTAAATATGTATGATTCCGAAAGCATAAGGCCCTCACTTCAGCGGGGCATTGATGCTTGAACGAATGTAATGAAAGCGGCTACCGAGAAACGCAACGAGCGGATTTGGGCGACGATATGCGATATCCCGAAGGGCTCCGTTGCGAATTACGGACAGGTGGCGGAGATCGCCGGAATTCCGCGCGGCGCAAGGCAGGTTGGATATGCCCTCCGGCACTTGCCGAAAGGGCACAAGGTGCCTTGGTATCGCGTCATTACTTCATCCGGAAAAATTGCTTTCAATTCGGACACCGCCGCATTCGAGGAGCAGAGCAAGCGGCTTGCCAGGGAGGGTGTGGCCATTCTGAATGGTCGGGTGGATATGAAAAAGTATCGCTGGCAACCTGATCTGGACGAATTACTGTGGAAACCGAGTGCGGCCTGGGACGATGACTAAATGAAGCGCAAATTACGCTCTCTTTACCTTACATTTCTTCTGGATGAACGTTGTATAAAGATGCGGCGGATGATGTCGGACCTGGGGCGCAGGCTGACACTTAAAAAACGTGTCGTCTCAATATTTCTGCAGCTCGACGATCCATATTCCTACCTTCTGAGTCACTACCTTGAGCCTGTAATGCAGCGCTACCAGCACAAGGTTCAGTTTCGCGTCTACCTGTGCCAGGCACTGGCCGGCGAATTTATGCCGCAACCCGGAATGCTTGCGGAATATTCAATGCAGGACAGCAAACTTCTTGCAAAGGAATTTGGCGTCCCGTTTCTCGATCTC
Organism: uncultured Woeseiaceae bacterium; assembly: GCA_905480255.1. Lineage (GTDB taxonomy): Bacteria > Pseudomonadota > Gammaproteobacteria > Steroidobacterales > Woeseiaceae > SZUA-117. The sequence continues at coordinate 13,352 of CAJQPR010000017.1, forward strand.
GGTGACACGCCTGCCGTTGAATTTCGCAGGCCACTGCTCGATTTTCTGGCGGGGGAGCAGGAAGAGGACGATTTTCCGGAAACGATTATCAAGGCGCTCAGTCTTTACTGGCGTGGAGACGCTGAGGGTGTTGCGCGCCTGCTGGGCAGGCCCGGCGGAGGTAGCGACGAAACCAATGTGTTGGTCGGCAAGAACCAGTTGTTGCTGCGAAAACTGGGTCACTACAATTGTGCGACGATGCACTATGCCGGCGAATGGTACTGGGGCGTGGACCGCTTGCTATACCTGACTCAAATGCTTGACCGGCAAAAGTTGAATCGCTACAAGGAGCCCGCGCCGGAGCTGGCGTCGCTGGTCGAAGCCATGAAATTCACGCTTCCCGCGACCGCACCGGCAGCGGCAAAGGAACTGCCGCCGCTCGAAATGTTTCATTCCTTTCGCAGTCCGTATTCATATATCGCTCTCAGGAATGCCTATGCAACAGCTCAGGCATTTGGCCTGAGACTGGAAGTGAGGCCGATATTGCCGATGGTCATGCGCGGATTGTCGCTGCCGAGATCGAAGCTGTTGTATATCGTCAAAGACGCAAATCGCGAAGCGAAGCGGCGCAAGGTTCCGTTTGGCAAGATTGCCGATCCGGTGGGTGACGGCGCCGAACGTTGTTTAGCCGCATTCTGTTATGCGAAGAGCGAGAACCGCCACTACGATTTTCTGCTGCAGGCTGGCAAAGCTATATTTGCAGAGGCCATCGATGTGTCCACCGACGAAGGCATGCAGATCGTCGCCGAGCGAACAGGTTTGTTCTGGCCGGACCTTGAGGAAGCAATGAAAGGGGAGGAGTGGCGCGATGTTGCCAGGCAAAACCGCGAAATCCTGACCGAGGTCGGTCAATGGGGTGTGCCGGTTTTCAAAATCGGCGACCAGGTGTTCTGGGGCCAGGACAGGGACTGGTTGCTGGCCCGCAAGATAGAGGACCTGTGTCATTCCGGTGAGGGCATCATGGTATGACAAGACCAATGCTCATTTTTTCTCACGGTCAGGAAAGCGGTCCGTGGGGCACAAAGATAAATGCCATGGCGGATACGGCGCGTGACCTTGGCTGCGAGATCGACAGCGTCGACTACCAGGGCATTGCTGACCCGACCGCCCGCGTTGAGAAGCTGATTGCTTATTGTGAGCCGCTTACGGCACCTTTGATCCTGGTTGGCTCCAGCATGGGCGGCCACGTTGCGACCGCTGCGGCGGATAGTGTGAACGCCGTCGGGCTATTTGTCCTGGCGCCTGCGTACTATATGACGGGATACGAGGACCTGACGCCGTCTGCGCCGAAAATTCCTATCAGCATCGTGCACGGCTGGGACGATGATATTGTTCCGGTCGTCAACAGCATCCGCTTTGCGGGCGAGTGTAAAGCCACTCTGCACATTGTCGACGGGGATCATCGTTTGACGGCAAACATTGATGAGATTTGTTTTTACCTCAAGCGTTTCATTGATGAATTGTCCTGAACATTCAGGAGAGCTTAACGATGAAAATACTAACTTTGTTTGCGGCTTCACTAATTTTATTTGGTTGCGGTTCCGATAGTTCTGATCAGGCTGCTGAGCCACGCGAAGAAACGGTCGGCGCAGAAATTGCTGACAACTACACGCAGCAGATGAACAAAGCCCGTGATGTAGAGATACAGCTTGAGCAGCAAAAAAGAGATCTTGATGCGGCTATCGAAGGATCCGATCCGGGCCGTTAGCCATTGCTTGCGATGTACTCAGAAAGGCCCGTCAAACCCGGGTACGGATCCGTCACCACCCAGGTAGGTATGGCTCGCATATAGTCGCGATAACGATTTTTGTCTTCGAATCGCGATCTGAATTCTGACTTGACGATCTGATCAAGGCAGGCGGGCACAATGCCTCCCGCGATATACACACCACCATATGCGCCAGTGATCAATGCCAGCTCCGCGGCGGTACTTCCAAGAAATCGGAAAAACTGACGCAGGGTCGCAGCATTGTCAGGTTCTTCAGGGTCGGAGGTGACCTCTTCCGGAGCGGTCAGACGTTTCCCGTGCATTGCCTCATGCAAGGCAATCAGCCCGGGACCGGAAAGAATTCGCTCTGCCGAACAGTGCCCAAAACGATCGCGAAGTCTGGCGACAATCTCGTCTTCGTCACTGTTCCTTCCCGCCACCGTTATATGCCCCCCCTCGCCACACATTGCAGCAGTACCGGATATCCAGGCGGACATTCCAAGTCCGCTGCCAGGTCCGAGTACGGCAATATTTCCGTCACGATAATGCGTTGCCCGACCGATTTCCGCTCGCGACTCGTCATCCAGCACGGGAAGGGCATACGCAACCGCGTGAAAATCGTTGAGGATTTCAACCCGTTCCAGACCCATATCCCTGAGGTCGGACCGGTTGAACAGCCAGTCTCGATTGATCATGCGAACTTCATCACCATCGATCGGTGCGGCGACGGCAATCGCGCAGGCGTTGGGTTTACTGGAGCAGCTACCCATAAATTCCACCAGCAGTTCCGGCACACCTTTCGCCTCATCGTTTCGGACCGTATGGACTTCGCCTAACCGGCCGCGATCCAGAACAGCGCAGCGGCTGGTCGTTGCACCGATGTCCGCGATAAGCCAGTTGTTGCGTAATTGAGTCATTTCACGGACCAGCATTACCGGATGATTCAGAAAAATCAACGGTTTGTGATGGCGTGGAAACCGGTAAGATTGGCATCCGATGACGGTTGCCGAATACATCTTTCGACCCTGGTACTGGCTGGCTGGAAAAATTTTCAGCCTTTGGGCCAGGCCGGCCGTGCAACCAGGCGATCCTGCCGAACTCATCGCCGGTTCCGATGCGCCAGTTTGTTATGTGCTGGAGACCGGCGGGCTCGCCGACACGCTGGCGCTCGAACGCTTGTGCAGTATTCACGGGATGCCGTCGCCGACACAGGGCCTCGACTTTTTTGAAAATAGTGAGACCCACCGAATCGTCGTGTTAAAACGCAAACGCGGATTCTTTCTGCGCCGGTGGGACACGAGCGGGTCGAAACGCCTCAAGAGACTCGTGGAGGCCAGCGTCGCGGCCGGCGGTGAGGAACTTCTATTAGTCCCGGTTGGCATCTACTGGGGCCGTTTCCCGCAGAAAGAGCATTCATGGCTGACATTGTTGTTTACAGAAAACTGGGATGTGGCTGGCCGGACGCGAAAATTTTTCGCAACCATATTTCAAGGGCGAAACACGTTGGTCCGTTTCAGCCACGCGTTGCCACTGAGCTCGATTGTTCAGGACGGGCTGGATTCGGAAGTCGCGTTTCGAAAAGTGTCACGAGTTCTCAGGGTTCACTTTCGCCAGCGCCGGACGGCGACTGTCGGGCCTGATCTGTCCCACCGAAGAACGCTTCTGAACGATGTGCTTAACGATCCAAACGTTCGTGCGGTAATTGAAGCTGAAGCGGGAGACAGCCGGGTCAAGCGGGAACGATCGACGCAAAAAGCCCGCAAATATGCGAACGAAATTGCGGCGCACATTTCCTATCCAACCGTCAGGGTTGTTGAGCGTTTTCTGGGCTGGGTCTGGAACAAAATTTACGATGGAGTCGAGTTGCAGCACATCGATCGCCTGCACGAAGAAGCCAAGAACAACGAGATTGTTTACGTTCCCTGCCATCGCAGTCATTTTGATTATCTCCTGCTGAGCTACATCGTTTACAACCAGGGTTTGAGCCTGCCCCATGTTGCCGCTGGCGTTAATCTCAATATACCGGTCGTTGGTGCAATCCTGCGGCGCGGTGGCGCTTTCTATCTTCGGCGCAGCTTCAAGGGCAACCGACTGTACGCAACTGTCTTCAACGCGTACCTCAGAAAGATTCTGCAGCGTGGACATTCGATCGAGTATTTTGTTGAAGGCACCAGGAGTCGGACCGGGCGTCTGCTCGCGCCCAAGGCCGGCATGCTGGCGATGACCGTGAATTCCTATATTCAAAATCCCGCGTTGCCTGTCGTATTTATCCCGGTCTATTTCGGTTACGAAAAACTGATTGAAGGAAACTCTTTCATTTCCGAGATGAGCGGTGCAAAGAAAAAGAAAGAGTCCCTGATCGGCCTGATCCGCTCCATCAACTCACTGCGCGAATATTTCGGTAAGGTCTATGTAAATATCGGTGAGCCCATCCGGTTGAATGACATGCTCGATGAGCACAATCCGGATTGGCGGAATACAGGGCCAGCTGAAGAAGAGCGTCCGAAGTGGATTGGTGACGTCATTGATGATCTTGGCGTCCGGGTCATGGGGGAAATCAATGCCGCAGCGGCAGTGACTCCAATCAGCTTGCTCGCCTATGCGCTGCTGGCCACGCCAAAACAATCAATGGGCGAGCTGGAACTCAAGGCGCAAGTGGACTTGAGCACCAGGCTTCTGAAACGTTTCAAATACTCCGATCTGGTCACCGTGCCCGATTGGGAAACCGACGACATAATCGACCACGGCGAGAAGCTGAAGGTCATATCCCGCACAGCGCACCCGCTTGGCGACATCATCAGCATGAGCGAGCACGAAGCGGTTCTGATGACCTATTTCCGCAACAACATTCAGCATCTATTCGCCGTCCCGGCGTCAATCGCCTGCTGTTTCATCCAGGGACGTCGACTGGCCCATGACGAACTGCAACGGCTGATTGCCATGATCTATCCCTTTATGAGGGTTGAGTTACACCTGCAGTGGGATGACGAAGATGTCGATGAAGTTACGTCCACCGCCATACAGGCATTGATCGACGAGGAAATCCTGACCCGCGAAGGGGACATGCTGGTGCGGCCGCCGACAGGCTCGGCGCCGGCTTTTCAACTGATGATGCTTGGCCAATCGATGGTGCCGATGTTGCAGCGTTTTTACCTGGTCATTGCGTTGCTGATTCGGAACGGGTCCGGTACATTGTCGCGCGCTAAACTCGAGGGTCTTTGTCAGCAAAGTGCACAACGTTTGTCGATGATTTATGGACTCCACTCGCCGGACTTTTTCGACAAAGCGCTGTTTCAGGATTTTATTCGTACCCTGAGAGAGCGGGATGTTGTGCGTCGAAATTCGGCGGGCTTTCTTGAATTTGGCGATGACATCATGAGGATCGGCGAGGATGCAAGGCTGGTTCTCGGCGAGGAAATTCGACACAGTATCCTGTCGCTGACATTTTCAGGGCCGGGATTCGACAGGCTATGAACCAAGACCATGAACGTTGTTTCTTTTTATCGTTTTACCGATGTAGCAGACCCTGAAAAGATCAGGGGACGGCTGCAAGTGGAGTGTGACAAGGCAGGACTGCTTGGAACGATTCTCGTAGCCAGCGAGGGTGTGAATGGCACACTGGCTGGTGACCGTGAGGCCGTTCAGTCTATTTTTTCCTGGCTACATGAGAACCTCTTACTGAGCAACGAGATCAAGGGCCGCTGGACGGAAGCTGATGAGGCGCCGTTTCGTCGGATGCGGGTCAAAATCAAGAAGGAAATTGTCACGCTTGGCCGGCCAGACATTCGCCCTGACAAAGCCACCGGCAAGCATGTCGGTGTTAACGAATGGAACGCGCTGATAAGCGATCCGAACACGCTGGTAATCGACACCCGCAATCACTATGAGTTCGAAGTCGGGACATTCAAAAATGCGGTCGACCCTGAAACGGATAGTTTTCGTGATTTTCCGAACTATGCGAAAAAACTCGCTGAGACCGATCCCGACCGCAAACTGGCGATGTTTTGCACCGGCGGGATTCGCTGTGAAAAGGCGACAGCGCTGATGATGGAACTGGGATTCAACGATGTGTACCACCTGCAGGGCGGCATTCTTAAATACCTGGAGGATGTCGATGACGACAAAAATCTCTGGGAGGGTGAGTGCTTTGTTTTCGATACTCGCGTCGCAGTTGACCGGGACCGGGCTGAAGGTGGCTACGTGCAATGCCATGCCTGCCGGCGTCCGCTTGGTTCGGAAGATCTCGAGTCACCCGACTATCGTGAAGGTGTGTCTTGTCCGAAGTGTGTCGATTCGCTTGAGACAGAGCGCGCCGAACGCCTTGAGGAACGTCGCAAGCAGGTCGCCCTGGCAAAAAAGCGGGGCGAAGACCATATCGGCGCCATACTCGATTAATTCCCGCTTTGTGACCCAGGTATCAATGCGGCTTGCCTGCGCGCAATAGACTGGGTAGTGTAGGTCGGGAAACCGGGATATATATTGACTAAATCACGACAAAATCGTTTTAAATCAAAAGGTTGGGGGCGCATAGTTCTCAGTCTGCTGGTGATGTCGTGGGTCAGCGCGGCTGCTCAGCCGTGCCAGATGGGGCCGGAAGTGGCGGCTGATATGCCGGTGATGACCGAGCACTCGATGCATGACCAGCACGCATCCGGGTCCGATGACGGGCACGAAAGTACCCATGATTGTGGTCATTGCCCGCCAGGTGGCGCACACGATTCGCGTCCTTGTGCATCAATGGTCATTGCGGACTGCAATGAGGTATCAGACTTTAGCGTCGATGGGCGTGGCGCCAAGTTCAAACTCGACAAACCCTCTGTTCAGGTTGCTGTGCTACCCGACCCGCCGCCTCGATCCGTACTTGCGGCCGCGAGTCCGGCGCAGAAAAGTATTGCTCCCGGCCTGCTCAGATTTGCGGCGGGGCCAAGCCTTTCAATCCAGTACTGCGTATTCCTGAAATAGCGATCTCTTTTTAAGTAATCCGTTTTTCCGATTACCGACGAAGGAGATCGTTTGATGTCGTCAGCCAGTGGGCGAACGCCCCGTACCAATCTAAATCTGAAAGAAATTGCCAGCCGCGCTCATGCCGGCCGGGCCTTTCTGTCTGTTATTTTCTGCACGCTCTTTGCGGCTTACGCAAACGCGCAGCAGGATTTTCCGCTGACACTTGCAGCCGCCGAGGATATTGCGATTGAGCAGGAGCCCGGTCGAGATGCAATGCTCGCCAAGGCCGAGGCCTATGACGACGAGTCGGTAGCTGCGGGGCAGATGCCTGATCTCAAGCTGAGAGTTGGCATTGCTAATTTTCCGATTCAGTCCGGCGGTTTCACAACCGAGGGAATGACGCAGGCTCAACTTGGGCTGCGTATGGAGTTTCCCCCCGGCGGATCCCTGGAGGCCAATACCAGGCAATACGAGTCACTTGCGGTTGAGATGCGGGAAAATGCCGATGGGCGAGGTCGCGACGTGCTGACGAGCGTTCGACAGGCATGGTTGGATACTTACTACTGGCAGCGCACCCACGCAATTGTGGACGAGGTTCACCCGTTTTTCGTAGACCTGGCAACCGTTACCAGATCGCTGTATTCCGTTGGTCGAAAGAGTCAGCAGGACTTGCTGCGAGCTGAACTCGAACTAAGCCGAATCGACGACCGGCTACTCGAAATCAGCAACCAGCATTCACGTGCGATTGCCATGTTGTCGGAGTGGATTGGCACAGAAGCAAGCCGCCCTGTCGCCGAAAAGATGCCTTCCTGGAACGAAATACCGCCGCTCGCAACGTTGCAGTCCAACTTGCTGTCTCACCCGACCGTGCAGGCTGCGAACGCCCGTATTGAAGCGCGGGACGCCGGCATCAATCTGGCGGAGGAGGACTACAAATCCGGTTGGGTATGGGATCTTGGCTACGGTTATCGCGATGGATACATGCCGGACGGAAATCCAAGGTCCGATTTCGTGAGCCTTTCAGTCACTATGGACCTCCCTTTCTTCCAGGAAAACCGGCAGGACAGGAAACTGTCCGCGGCATTCAGCGAACGTCGTGCCGCCAAAGCTTCCAAGCAGCAATTGCTGCGGCGACTCAACAGCCGGCTCGAAGCCGAGTACGCCCAGTTCAATGAACTGGCAAGACGAATTGAACTTTATGAAACACAGATTCTGACGCTGGCCGGCAGCAACGCGCAGGCATCTCTCGTGGCTTATCAAAGTGACGCCGCTGATTTCGCGGATGTTATGCGAGCGTATATCGACGATCTCAACTCGAGAGTCGACCACACGCGACTGCAGGTCGAGCAGGCGAAGACCTTCGCTGTCATCGCCAACCTCGGAGGGATTCCCCGATGACCACATCAAAAACATTCTACGGCCCGATTGTTATTGCACTGCTCGTCGGTGTCCTGGCAGGAAAATTCTGGCCCGACGGATCAGGCGACACTGATACTTCCGCCGGCTCTGATGAAGTAGGGATTCTTTATTGGGTGGCGCCGATGGATCCCGAATATCGGCGCGATGGGCCGGGCAAGTCGCCAATGGGTATGGACCTTGTGCCGGTTTATGCCAGGGATCAGGGCGAATCGGACTCAGCCCTGGTGACAATCGATCCCACCGTCGTTAACAACCTCGGTGTCCGGACCGCGCCGGCACAACGCGGTGCTCTGGCGAGGCGGGTTGAGACCGTTGGCTATGTCAGCTACGACGAAGACACGCTGCAGCACATTCATAGTCGAGTTGATGGCTGGATCGAGACGCTCGCCGTGAAGGCAGCGGGTGACCCGATAAAAAGTGGACAGCTGCTGTTCCAGATTTACTCGCCAACCCTGGTTAACGCGCAGCGTGAATACCTTGCTGCGCTGAGCGGTGGTAATAACACACTGGTTAACGCGTCACGAGAGCGATTGGCATCGCTCGGGGTGACGTCGAGCGAGATTCAGCGTCTCGATCGTGAACGCGAAGCCAATCGCCTCATCAGTGTTTTTGCGGAAGCAGATGGTTACGCGGCCGAATTGGGGGTCAGGGAAGGCATATTCATTACGCCATCTACTGAAATCATGTCGATTGCCACGCTGGAAAACGTGTGGGTCCTGGTCGAAGTTTTTGAAAGACAGGCAGCATGGATAGAGGCCGGCCAGCAAGCGGAAGTAGAACTGGATTACTTGCCCGGCCAAAGCTGGCAGGGCAATGTCGACTACGTATATCCGGAACTGGATCCAACAACCCGAACACTCAGAGTGCGTCTGCGGTTCGACAACCAGTCGCAGGCCTTGCGTCCAAATATGTTCGCGCGAAGCACAATATTCGGTTCTGAAACAAATCCGGTTGTGTACGTGCCCCGCGAAGCCCTGATACGAGGTGGTTCTATCGACCGGGTTGTCGTCGCACTTGGTGAAGGCCGGTTTCGTGCGCAGCCCGTTGACGTAGGAATCGAATCAGGAAAATGGGTTGAGATACGTTCCGGAATTGACGAAGGGAATCTCGTCGTAACGTCCGGACAGTTCCTCATCGATTCCGAATCGAACATCGACTCTGCGCTCATTCGGATGGATGAATCCGCAGCGACGGGACTGCCCAATCGTGTGCAAATCGGAGCGGTCGTCCGGGGGGCAAATGCATCCGATTCCAAAGTCACTCTGCAACATGAATCCGTACCGGAATGGTCCTGGCCCGCCATGACGATGTCGTTTGATGTGGAGGATTCGTCACAGGTTGAGGGTCTGCAGAACGGCCAGCTGGTCGATGTCGTGATCGAGAAATTCGCCGACGGCCGGCATCGCGTCACTGAAGTCCTGCCAGGTCCGGGACTGGCGGAGCCTGCAACCGAAGAAATGGATCATTCCGGCCACGACATGGAGATGAACTGATGATTGCTGGCCTGATTCGCTGGTCAATCAATAACCGATTCCTGGTCTTGATCGTGACGGGGTTTCTTGTCGCGCTGGGGCTTTACTCTGTGCGCCAGACACCGGTTGATGCGTTGCCCGATCTTTCCGATGTGCAGGTCATCATCAAAACGTCTTTTCCCGGCCAGGCTCCACAGGTCGTGGAGGACCAGGTTACGTATCCGCTGACCACGGCCATGTTGTCTGTACCCAAAGCTGTCACGGTCCGCGGCTATTCGTTTTTCGGCGATTCCTATGTCTACATCATCTTCGAGGATGGCACCGACCTTTACTGGGCTCGTTCGCGCGTCCTCGAGTACCTGAACCAGGTAACCGGACAATTGCCGGACAATGCAAAACCGGCTCTGGGTCCTGACGCGACCGGAGTTGGCTGGATATTCGAATATGCGCTGGTCGACCGGACGGGACAAAACGACTTGTCGCAATTGCGATCACTGCAGGACTGGTTCCTCAAGTACGAACTGCAAACTGTCCCCGGAGTGGCCGAGGTTGCTGCCATAGGCGGCATGGTCAAGCAGTACCAGGTCGTTGTCGATCCGGACAAAATGCGCGCCTTCGACATCACGCTGCCTGAAATCAGGCAGGCAATACAGGCGGGCAACCAGGAGACCGGCGGATCTGTTATCGAGATGGGTGAGGCCGAATATATGGTTCGTGCCACGGGTTACCTGCAAGGCATCGATGATCTTTCCGCCATCCCGCTTGGGGTCAGTTCGAATGGCACGCCGGTCGTTCTTTCTGACCTGGCCGAAATCCGCATCGGTCCGCAAATGCGTCGCGGCATTGCGGAGCTGGACGGCGAGGGGGAGGTTGTCGGCGGCATCATCATCATGCGTTCCGGAGAGAATGCATCAAAAACTATCGCTGCGGTCAAAGCACGACTGGAAGAGCTTTCCAGAAGCTTGCCGGATGGCGTAGAAGTCGTGACAACCTACGATCGTTCCGCGTTGATCGACAGGGCTGTCGATACCCTGAAAGACAAGCTGGTGGAGGAGTTTGTTGTGGTCGCACTGGTGTGTGCGATCTTTCTTTTTCATCTGCGATCTGCGGCCATTATTGTCATAAGCCTGCCGGTCGGAATTCTCTGCGCCTTCATCGTTATGAGAATGCAGGGCATCAATGCAAACATCATGTCGCTTGGTGGCATCGCGATCGCGATAGGCGCGATGGTCGATGCAGCCATAGTCATGATTGAAAATGTTCACAAACATATTGAGAAAGAGCCACTCGACGACGAAAACCGCTGGCGGGTGATTGGTGATGCGGCAACAGAAGTGGGTCCACCGCTGTTCTTTTCGCTCCTGATCATTACGCTGAGTTTTCTCCCGGTGTTCACGCTGGAGGCACAGGAAGGTAGGTTGTTTGCGCCGCTGGCTTTCACCAAGACGTATGCGATGGCTGCCGCGGCGGGGTTATCAATTACGTTGGTACCGGTCCTGATGGGTTACTTTATTCGCGGCAAGGTCACGCCCGAGCACAAAAACCCAATTAACCGCGTGTTGATCGCGGTATATCAGCCGGTTATTCACGCGGTCATCCGGTTTCCGCGCGCAACGCTTGTCGCTGCACTGGTCATTCTCGCGGTCGGTCTCTGGCCGGTGACCCGGCTCGGCTCGGAATTCATGCCGCCGCTCGACGAGGGCGACCTGATGTATATGCCCAACACCTATCCCGGAATTTCGATCGACAAGGCGCGAGAGGTCCTGCAACAGACTGATAAAATGATTCGTGCTGTCCCTGAAGTGAAACAGGTCTTTGGCAAGATCGGTCGGGCGGAAACTGCAACAGATCCGGCGCCGCTAACGATGATTGAGACAGTCATTCAGTTCAAACCCCGGGACCAGTGGCGGCCGGGCATGACGCCGGATAAGTTGCGGGCTGAGCTCGATCGCACGGTTAATGTCCCCGGACTTACCAATGCCTGGGTTATGCCTATAAAGACGCGCATCGACATGCTGGCCACAGGCATCAAGACGCCAGTTGGCATCAAGATCGCCGGTCCGGATCTGACTGTTATCGAAACTATTGGCAAAGACATTGAGCGCATTCTTGCCGATGTGCCGGGTACTGCCTCAGTCTATTCCGAGCGCGTTGCAGGTGGCCGCTACGTTGACGTAGATATTGACCGCCGGCGTGCATCGCGTTTCGGACTGAACATCAGCGATGTCCAGGATGTTGTGCGCACTGCGGTTGGCGGCATGAATGTGACGCAAACGGTTGAGGGGCTCGAGCGCTATCCTGTCAATCTCCGCTACCCGCAACGGGTTCGCGACTCTGTTGAGCAGCTCAAGCTGCTGCCAATTGTGACGCCGCAAGGGGCAAGGATTGCGCTGGCGGATGTTGCAGAGGTGAAGGTCGTTGACGGCCCGCCGGTCATCAAAAGTGAGAATGCGCGTCTGAACGGCTGGACCTATGTGGACATCAGCGGCAGAGATCTTGGCTCGTACGTTGTAGATGCACAGCGGGTCGTGGCCGATGGAATCGATCTTCCGCCGGGTTATTCGCTTGCCTGGTCAGGACAGTATGAATACATGGTTCGCGCGCAGGAGCGACTGTCGGTGGTCGGCCCCCTGACGCTGGGCATCATCATGCTGCTCCTGTACATAAATTTCCGGCGCTTTGCGGAAGTCGCCATCATCATGGGTACGTTGCCGATGGCGTTGATCGGCGGCATCTGGCTTCTTTATATTCTCGATTACGAAATGTCGGTTGCTGTAGGCGTAGGATTCATCGCGCTGGCCGGTGTTGCTGTGGAGATTGGCGTGATTATGCTCGTCTATCTGAATCAGGCGATTCGCCAACACAATGCCAGCGCTGCTGCGGAAGGCAGAGCACCTGGAATTGCAGATGTTCAACAGGCCGTAATCGATGGTGCGCTGCTTCGCGTGCGGCCGATCATGATGACGGTCGCGGCGATTATCGCGGGCTTGTTGCCGATCATGCTGGGCAGCGGCACGGGATCGGAGGTTATGCGGCGAATCGCAGCGCCGATGGTTGGTGGCATGATCAGTGCCACGATTCTGACCCTGGTTGTGATTCCTGCACTATTCCTGTTGTGGCGCGAAAGACTGATTCGCGACGTGTAGGGCCCGGTGGTCAGGCATCCATGTCCGGTATGAGTTCGCTTTCCAGCTGTGAAATCATGTCCTTCAGGATCAGTCGGCGTTTTTTCAGGCGCCGCATTCGCAGTTGATCGACCATCGGGTCGTGGGACAGGCTGTCTATCAGGTAATCGAGATCGCGGTGGCTGACGCGAAGCTCCCTCAGTCGCTCAAACTGCTTGAAGGATTCTGTGTCAATTTCGCCGGTCATCGAATGAGGACAATCATTTAGAAAGGGCAAGGCCCGCAACAAAGTCTGCTGATTTTAGCAAATCAGGGATAGCCTAGTCGCTGGCGGCCAGGAGGCCGAGCCAATTGCGGTCCTCGGGACCCCGGACCAGGAAATGCGGGTTCAGGATGTCCGCTTTGGCATTGTAGGCAAGCGGACTTCCGTCCAGCTCAACCACCGCGCCGCCTGCCTGCTCCACGACTGCCTGCGCTGCCGCTGTATCCCACTCTGACGTCAATCCAAGGCGCGGATAAATGTCGGCTTTGCCCTCGGCCACGATGCAGAACTTGAGCGAACTGCCCATAGCCAGCATTTCGACCGGACCGAGTTGTTCGAGGAAAGCGTCGAGGCTGGCGCCCCGATGTGAACGGCTGCCAACCACGCGGACCGGATCGGATGTTTTGCTGGCGACCTCGATCGGCTGTGGTTCTCCGCCGTCGTTTCTGACAGCAGCACCCGCGCCCTCGCAACCCGTGTAGGTCTTGTTGGTGACGGGAACGTGCACAACTCCAAGCACCGGCCGATTTTCCTGGATCAGCGCAATGTTGACGGTGAACTCGCCATTCCGGTTGACGAATTCCTTCGTGCCGTCGAGCGGGTCGATCAGCCAGTACGTTTCCCACTGGCCGCGCTCATCAAAATCCGGTAGCCCCGATTCTTCCGAGATAACGGGAATATCTGGTGTGAGATCCTTCAATCCTTTGTCAATGACGCGATGGGAGGCCATATCAGCCTGCGTAAGCGGAGAGTCGTCTTCTTTCGCTTGTACATCGAAATCCGTGGCGTACACTTCGAGAATTGCGTCGCCTGCCTGCCGTGACAGTGCGACAATCGGTTCGACCAGATCTGCAAGATTCATTCGAAACAACCTGTTTAGTTTAAGATCAAGGCCGCGCAGTATAAATCATTGCGATGAACAAGAAGCCCGAAAACCTCGACGAATTACTCGATTCCTGCGATACGCTCATGCTCGACATGGACGGAACGCTGCTGGATCTTGCCTACGACAATTTTATGTGGATGGAACGCATCCCGTCGGCCTACGCTCATGCGAAAGAAGTGTCCGAGGAGGCTGCCCGCGATCATTTGTACGCAACGTTCAAACGCCTTGAAGGCAAGCTTAACTGGTATTGCCTGGACCACTGGAGCGAGGAACTGGAGCTCGACGTGGTCGCGCTGCATCGCGAACAGAATGGCCGGATCGGGTTTTTGCCCGGTGCAAAGAAATTTCTTGAGAACGTGGCCGACCATCATGTAAAGCTACTGCTGGTAACCAATTCGCACCAGCACACCCTGGACCTAAAGCACGAAGTCACCGACATAACCGATTATTTTGATGGCGTTTACACGTCGCACGAGCTTGGCCACGCAAAAGAGGACCAGCCGTTCTGGCATGAACTGCAAAAAGCAGAGGGCTTCGATTCGGCCAGGACCGTATTCGTTGACGACAACGTGTCGGTGTTGCAGAGCGCAAGAGACTTCGGGGTCGGGATGCTGCTCCACATCACGCGGCCGGATACGGGCAAGGCGGCGAGCCCGCATGAGGATTTTACGGGCATAGAAGGTGTGGGAGAGCTTACCTAGCGTCGCCCGCGCGGTGGCGGCCGTCTGCCACCACCAGGTTTGCCGCGCGGCCCGGAGCCTCTTGGTTTTCTCGGCCGATGTGGTGGTTTCACCAGGTCCGGCAAAATGTCGGGGTCGTAATTGGCCACGGGAATCTTGTGGCCGATGTATTCTTCGATTTCCGGCAGCGCCACCGCGTAGGTTTCACAACCGAAACTGATGGCATCGCCCGCTGCGCCGGCACGCGCAGTCCGACCTATACGATGGACGTAGTCTTCGCAGTCCTGCGGCAGGTCGTAGTTGATGACGTATTGCACATCCGGAATATGCAGGCCACGGGATGCGACATCCGTGCCGATAAGAACCGCAAGTTCGCCGCTCAGGAATCGCATGAGCATGCCCTGGCGCTTCTTTTGCGGAACGTCACCGGAGATCGCTTGCGCATCGATGCCATTGGCTTTCAGATAGTCCTCAACCTTCTCCGCATCGCGCTTCATGTTGACGAATACCATGATGCGGCCCACGCCCATTTCGCGAATCAGGCCAACCAGCAACGGCATCTTGTCTTCGTTGGACGGAAAGAAGATGGCCTGTCGGACGCGATCAGCGGTCATCTTGTCTGGTTCAATACGAATGAGGTCAGGCTCATTCATGTGTTCGTAGGCCAGTTCCATGACCTTTTGTGACAGCGTCGCAGAGAACAGCATGTTTAGACGTTGGTCAGGTGGTGGCAGCCTCCGCAACAAGTAACGAATATCCTTGATAAAGCCGAGATCAAACATACGATCCGCTTCGTCGAGAATGGCGACCTGTACCTGGTCAAGCTTGAACACGCCCTGCTTGAAGTAATCGATAATGCGACCCGGCGTGCCGATCAGAACATCAATGCCGGACTGAATGGTGCTCCGCTGCTGCTCATAACCGGTGCCACCGTAGGCGAGGGCGATCTTTAGCCCGGTGTGTTTGCCAAGAACTTCTGCGTCGCTGGCAATCTGCATCGCAAGTTCGCGGGTTGGCGCCAGGATGAAGACTTTGGGCTGTTTTTGCTTGCCGTCGTCCACATCGGTATCGCCGCCGGACATGGTCAGCACACGCTGATAGGCGGCAATCAGGAATGCTGCGGTCTTGCCGGTTCCTGTTTGTGCCTGACCGGCTACATCGTGACCTTTAAGCGCAATGGGTAGTGTGCTTGCCTGGATGGGCGTACAAAACTCGAACCCCGCGTCGGCTATACCGCTGCGGAGGTCATCTCGTATATCAAGTGTGTCGAATCTGAGCTCGCTCAGATGGCTGTCAGTCATAGGTATTTGGCCAGAAAATGTTGATTAGGGGCTTGCAAATTGTCTCGTTAAGGGGTCAAATTGACTGAACATCGACGCGACAACCGTCGCACCTGCCAAATTCGCCATCTACGAAATCCAAGAGAAGCCGCGATAAAGCTGCGACATATTGCCTGATTGAAGAGGCAGCGTCATCCATTTTGCAATGTTCGTTTCCGCCACGGCCTGACGGACATCATCAAAAATCAAATATCACACTCAATCCTTTGGAGGTAACTGCCGGTGAGCGACAACATCGTGTACACCAATGACGACAATTTCGAAACTGATGTTTTGAAATCGGACAAACCCGTCCTGCTCGATTTCTGGGCAGAATGGTGCGGACCCTGCAAGATGATTGCACCGCTCCTGGACGAGGCAGCTGACGAATATGCCGATCGCATGACGGTCGCCAAGCTGAATATTGACGAAAATCCGAACACACCGCCGAAGTTCGGCATCCGCAGCATCCCAACTCTGATGCTCTTCAAAGACGGCGCAGTACATGCGCAAAAACTGGGTGCGATGTCGAAATCACAATTAACAGAGTTCCTGGAATCTAATCTGTGAGAGGGTACTTGGGTAATCAAACAAGAAGTCGGCCAAAGCAGTCGACTAAGACAAACAAGGGCAATAGTGGACAAGGTGGTCGTCGGCGCAGGAGACGTAGCAGTAGCGACATGCTTCCTGATGACGAAGGCAACCTCGAAGTAATACCAGCTGACCAGCTCGAACTTTCCAAAAACGCAATGAACCTGACGGATCTCAAAAACCGTCCGGCTGCGGGATTGGTCGAACTCGGTGAATCACTGGGCCTTGAAAACCTTGCCCGTTCGCGGAAGCAGGACATCATCTTTAACATTCTCCGGGCGCATGCCAAGAATGGCGAAGATATTTACGGCGACGGCGTTCTCGAAATATTGCAGGACGGCTTTGGCTTCCTGCGATCCGGTGACAGTTCATACCTCGCCGGTCCCGACGATATCTATGTATCGCCGAGCCAGATCAGGCGCTTCAACCTGCGAACCGGTGACACGGTTTCAGGACTGATTCGTCCGCCAAAAGAAGGTGAACGTTACTTTGCGCTGCTGAAAGTCGGTGAGATTAACCACGATGCGCCGGAGAATGCCCGCAACAAGGTCCTTTTCGAAAACCTCACCCCATTGTTTCCGCGTGATCGACTGAAGCTGGAGCAGGGCAACGGCAGCACAGAAGACCTGACGGCGAGAATTATCGATATGGTTGCGCCTATTGGTAAGGGCCAGCGCGGTCTGATCGTTTCACCACCGAAAGCTGGTAAAACGATGTTGTTGCAGAACATTGCCTCGGCAATCGTAGCTAACAATCCCGATGTCGAGCTTATCGTGCTTCTGATTGACGAACGTCCGGAAGAAGTTACGGAAATGCAACGTACCGTGCGCGGTGAAGTGGTGTCGTCGACGTTCGACGAGCCGGCCAGCCGACACGTTCAGGTTGCGGATATGGTCATTGAGAAGGCGAAACGACTGACAGAGCACAAACGTGATGTTGTTATCTTGCTTGACTCAATTACCCGTCTCGCGCGTGCTTACAATACTGTTGTGCCGTCTTCGGGCAAGGTATTGACCGGCGGTGTCGATGCGAATGCTTTGCATCGTCCGAAACGATTCTTTGGTGCCGCAAGAAATATCGAAGAAGGCGGCAGCCTGACCATTCTTGCTACGGCACTTGTAGATACCGGTTCAAAAATGGATGAGGTCATTTACGAAGAGTTCAAAGGTACCGGCAACATGGAGATTCACCTGGATCGCCGCATTGCTGAAAAACGCGTATTCCCTGCCATCAATATCAATCGATCGGGAACGCGTAAGGAAGAGTACCTGACCGAGCCTGAAGAGCTGCAGAAGATGTGGGTGCTACGAAAAGTCCTGCATCCAATGGACGAGCTGGCAGCGATCGAGTTCCTGTTGAACAAGCTGCAAGATACAAAAACTAACGCTCAGTTTTTCGAAGCAATGAAAAGATAGGTCGTAGCTTTATCTTGAACAAAAAAGGCCCTTCAAACGAAGGGCCTTTTTCGTTTCGCCTGGTTCGATTGAGATCAGTCTTTGCCAACACCCCAGATGCCGGTGCCCTTCGCGGAGATGTACAGGAACACGAATGCATAGAGCGCCGCTGCATCACCGCGATTCATGATGGGCAGATAATTTTCCGCACTGAAATGTCCCATCCAGTAAGCCGCTGCGCCCATGCCTGCGCAGATAAATGCCGCCGGGCTCGTCATCAGACCAATCATAACCAGCGCACCGCCGATCAACTCAACAGGCCCTGCAATCCACTGAATATGCATCGGGCGTTCGTCGGGCATATTCATAAACTTTGACGCGCCGTGGGCGAAAAACATAAATCCTGTCGTGATACGCATCAGAGCATATGTCTGGTTTTCGTATGCTTTCATGAATCCCATAATCTTTTCCTCACTGGTTTTTATAGTTATCCGGCCCCTTTCAACCCCGGCCGGTCGCTCGATTTTTTGAGATGAGCAGATCAAGACTACCATCAGGGTCTCGCCAAGTAACCAAACCCGCTACGTCTGGCGTGATGTGGCAGTACCACAGGCGCTGCCAGCTGTGATCTCCGGTGAAAAGCCTCGCAGCAGCCCTCCGAAAATTTGCCGCGAATTTGCATTTGTGGTTTCTTTTGACCCGGCCCAGAGAAAATGAATGGCTAAGGAGGCTTTGTGACAACGGAATTAGAGCAAACAAACAGGACCATGATCAGTCGGCATTCGGAGCGCGGCAGTTACGATCGCAATGTGGCGAATGCCATTCTCGATGAGGGTATGGTTGCCCATGTCGGTTTCGATACCGGCAACGGCGTAGCCGTGATCCCGATGACCTATGCCCGAATCGATGACGAGTTGTTCTTGCACGGGGCGATTGCGAGTCGCTGGCTTTCGGGTTTCGAGCAGGGAAAGCCGGTCAGCGTTTGCGTCACCTTGCTGGATGGCCTGGTTCTTGCCCAGTCGGCTTTTTCGCACTCGATGAATTACCGTTCGGTGGTTTGCTTCGGTGATGCAACCGTTGTTGCGGACCAGGGGAAAAAAGACGCAGCCTTCAAGGCATTTCTGGATCACCTGATTCCAGGTCGTTGGGACGACACGAGACAGCCAGACTCTAAAGAGTCAGAGGCGACAATTGTCTTGTCTGTGCCGATTCGGGAGGCGAGCGTCAAAGTGCGGTCAGGTCCGCCGAAAGACTCCGCCAAAGACCTGGGACTGGGTTACTGGACTGGCGTGATTCCGCTGGAAATGACTAACAGCGCGCCGATTCCGGATCCCGAAATGGAGGAGAATAAGCCGGTACCTGGCTACGTGAAGGATTTCGATCCCAGGCGTCAATAAAGGAACAGGCCGAGACCAATGTATTGCGGGCAGTCAGGGAGAATCCCAGCGATGCAGAGGAACGGCGCTGCCTGCTGAAAATTCACTCTGGGCCCTGGCCAGCTCAACATAGCCATGCGTGCCGCTCAAAGCCGCGAAGTCGCCTGAGGTGTTCGTCGGTGCCGGAGTTGCGTTGATGAGACCATCATCGCTAACGGAAATTCGCACAGGCAAGAAGCAGGTCAGGTCCGCTTCAAAAGTGACGTCTTCAGTGAGTCTTGCGGTTTCCGGCGAATATGATTCGCGGCCGCTGGCCATTAACAACGCGGGCAAAACATATTGGCGGCAACAAACCAGGGTGGAGACCGGATTACCGGGCAGAGCAAACACAACCTGTTTGTCTGGCCCGATGCCGAACCACATCGGTTTTCCCGGTCGTTGGCTGATCTTGTGAAAGACGAGCTTTACGCCGAGTTTTTCGAGAACCTGGGGCACGTAGTCGGCCTTGCCCATTGATACGCCGCCGCTCAGTATCAGGACGTCGCTTTCCTGGAGCAGATTAGCTATTCGAATTTCCAGGATCGTTGGTTCATCAATCAGGTGTTCGTGTGCGGTATCGACGAATCCCTGGTCAGCCAGCATTGCGACGAGAGCTGGCCCGTTCGACAGGCGAATCTGGTGCGACTCTATCGGCGAACCAGGCGGAACCAGCTCGTTGCCCGTCGATATAACCCGAATGGATGGCTGCCTGCTAACCTCCACGTTCGCAAGCCCGCAGGATGCGATAACTGCAATGTCCATCGGAGAAATCCGGGCGCCGGGTTTGAGCACTTCGTGGCCGCGCACATGGTCCGACCCCTGTGGATGTACAAACTGATTTCGTTTTGCTTCGTATTCGCTGGCCACGGTTGCCACACCGTTGCTGACGCTGATCCGCTCGACGGGAATGATGCAGTCGGTGCCAGTCGGCAAAACGCCGCCAGTCATGATTTCGATACAGCCAGTGTCACTCGTAAGAGATTGCACCGGATCACCGGCGTGCTGCGTACCCTCGATAGTGAAGTTGCGATGGCCTGCGTTAATCGTGTCGAAGCGAACGGCGATACCGTCCATCGTTACGCGATCGAAGGGGGGCTGGTCACGCTCAGCATTGACGGACTGGCGCAGGATGCGTCCTACTGCCTCATCAAGTTCAACAGGCTCCGCTTCCAGCCGGTGCATCGAACCAGCAATTGCTTCCGATGCTGTCGCCGTATCCAGCATGTGAATTCAGGCCTCTTCGCGGGCGATAGCGCGGTGCCCGATGTCTTGCCGGTAGTAGACGTCTTCCCATTCAACGCCGGACACCCGGTCGTAGGCAGTATCACGGGCGAGTGACACAGAATCCCCCAATCCGACGACACAAAGCACGCGGCCGCCACTGGTGACGACCTGGTCATCATTCATCGTCGTTCCCGCATGGAAAATCTTGGTGTTCGGCCCGTCACTTGATTCAAGACCTGATATGACTTTGCCTTTGGCATATGCCGCCGGGTAACCTCCGGCGGCCATGACGACGCCCAGCGCGGCGCGAGGATCCCATTCGACAACGGTATCGGCGAGCTTGCCGTCCAGCGATGCTTCGCATATCGAGACCAGGTCGGATTTCAAGCGGGTCAAGATTGGCTGCGTTTCGGGATCACCCATACGGCAATTGAATTCGATCACTTTCGGAGTGCCGTCCGCAGTGATCATCAGTCCCGCATACAGAAAGCCTGTGTAGTTAATGCCATCTTCGCGAAGGCCGGCCAGCGTTGGATGAATAACCTGGTCCAGGATACGTTGTTCCATTTCGTCGGTTACAACGGGAGCAGGGGAGTAGGCGCCCATTCCACCAGTGTTCGGGCCGGTATCGCCATCGTCTCGTGCTTTATGGTCTTGCGAACTGGCCAGTGACATCACGGTTTCGCCATCAGTGATGACGATAAAGCTGGCTTCCTCGCCTTCCAGAAATTCCTCAATAACCACACGTTGGCCAGCTTCGCCAAAACTCCCGCCGCTCAGCATGCTGGTCGCGGCCTGTTCAGCTTCTGCGAGCGTCTGGGCGACGATCACCCCTTTGCCGGCCGCAAGCCCATCAGCCTTGATCACAATGGGTGCGCCCTGCTGCCGGATGTAGGCGAGTGCCGGTTCCAGTTCGTTGAAGTTCTGGTAGGCAGCCGTCGGAATTTTGTGCCGGTAGAGGAAATCCTTTGTGAAGGCCTTGGATCCTTCGAGCTGGGCGGCGGCGGCAGATGGCCCGAAACAGGGCATGCCGACGGCCTGAAACCGGTCGACGATACCTTCGACCAAAGGAACCTCCGGCCCGATAATCGTCAGTCCTGCAGATTCGTTTTTCGCCAATTCCAGGAGGCCGTCAATGTCCTCGGCCT
The DNA here is from genome assembly GCA_905480255.1 of uncultured Woeseiaceae bacterium. Lineage (GTDB taxonomy): Bacteria > Pseudomonadota > Gammaproteobacteria > Steroidobacterales > Woeseiaceae > SZUA-117. The sequence continues at coordinate 34,978 of CAJQPR010000017.1, forward strand.
TAACGGGAGCGTTGCGGACTTTGTCTTCGAGGGCAGTTCCCGCATTTCCCGGCGCAACGATGACCTCAGTGACGCGATCCGACTGCGCGCATTTCCACGCCAACGCATGTTCGCGTCCGCCACCGCCAACGATCAATACTTTCATTTTTAGTGCCTGAAGTGTCGCATTCCTGTGAACACCATGGTCAGTCCGTGCTCATTGGCCGCAGCAATAACCTCATCGTCACGCATCGACCCACCGGGTTGAATAATCGCCGAAATTCCGTGCTCCGCCGCGCTATCAATGCCATCGCGGAACGGGAAGAAAGCGTCCGAAGCCATGACAGAACCTTCGACGCTCAAACCTTCGTCCCCAGCCTTGATCGCAGCAATTTTTGTAGAGTACACGCGACTCATCTGTCCTGCACCAACGCCTATCGTCATGCCATCTTTGCAAAATACAATGGCGTTGGACTTCACAAACTTGGCCACTTTCCACGCAAATAACATGTCTTTGATCTGTCCCGGTTCCGGCAACTTTTCAGTCACGACCTTAAGGTCGGACTCGGTCACGATGCCGGCATCGGAAGTCTGGACGAGCAGGCCACCGGAAACCTTCTTGAAGTCAAAACCGCCATTGGTCGTGTCAGGCCATTCGCCGGTGCGCAGCAAGCGTACATTTTTCTTTTCGGCAACAATCGCCAGCGCATCTTCATCGATAGCCGGGGCGACGATGACCTCAACAAATTGTCTGTCAATAATGCTGCGGGCTGTCGCGGCGTCGAGCGACCGGTTGAATGCGATGATGCCGCCGAACGCCGACGTAGGGTCGGTTTGAAAAGCCCGCTCGTATGCCCCGGAAATGTCGTCACCGATTGCCACTCCGCATGGGTTCGCGTGCTTGACGATGACACAGGCGGGAACAGTGAATTGCTTCACGCACTCCAGCGCCGCATCAGTATCTGCAATATTGTTGTATGACAGGGCTTTGCCCTGAATTTGTTGTGCAAGCGCGAGCGAACCCTTCGGTGCGCCCTGATCACTGTAGAACGCGGCATCCTGGTGAGGGTTTTCTCCGTAGCGGAGTCTCTCGCTGACGCCGCCTGAGTAAAGGAATCGTTCGCCGAGAATGTCTTCATTCAGTGAGGCAGACAGGTAGCGCGTGATGGCGGTATCGTAGCTTGCTGTATGTGCATACGCCTTGGCTGCCAGTCCGCGTCGGTATTCGATACTCATATCTTCGGTTTTCAGAGTCTCCAGCACGGTCTCGTAATCTTCGGGATCCACCACGACCGCGACGCCGTCATGATTCTTTGATGCCGCACGGATCATCGCCGGCCCGCCGATATCAATATTTTCGATAGCTTCATCAAGGGTGGCGTCTGCCCGGTTAATGGTTGCCTCGAACGGGTAAAGGTTAACGGCAAGCAGGTCGATGGGCTCGATGTTGTGTTCTTCCATCACGGCCTCGTCGGTGCCACGCCGGCCCAGCAGTCCGCCGTGAATGACCGGGTGCAGCGTCTTGACTCTGCCATCCATAATTTCGGGAAAACCGGTTTTAGCGGAAACCTCAGTGGCTTCAATACCAGCTTCCTGCAATTGCCGGCAGGTTCCTCCGGTGGAGAGAATTTCAACGCCCAGATCGGCGAGACCGCGGGCGAATTGAATCAGACCGCGCTTATCAGAAACACTGACAAGTGCACGACGTACCTTGAACATGTGGAGCCTTTATTGAATGAGGGAATAAGTCTTGAGTTTCTTCCGCAGGGTGCCCCGATTGATGCCGAGAATCCCTGCTGCCTGGCTTTGGTTGCCGTGGGTGTAGTCCATAACGGCTCTGAACAGAGGCTCTTCCACCTCGCCCAAAACAAGGTCATATAGCTCGCCAGGGCGATCACCGTTCAGCGTTTTGAAATAAGCCTCAAGTGCGTCTTCAGTGTGCTTACGCAGCGGCTTCCTGGTCTTCGTGGCCTTTAGCTCTAAGATTTTATTGTTATTGTTTGAGATGTTCGTGGCCACTTTCTGATTGTTCCAGGTCGTGTTCGCAAAAAAAAACTTGCCGAATACGTTTCTTACGCGGCTAGTACATTGTCCCCGGCATGTGTGCCAAAGAAACTCCGTGTAAGACGAATCTGCTCGGAAGCACTGTCAACGCGCACCACCTGTGACCGGAATTCCTGTGAATTTTTGAGTCCGGCGCAATACCAGGTTAGGTGCTTGCGAGCCACCCGAACGCCAGTCGTATCCCCATAAAACTGGTACAGGTCGTTTAGGTGGTCGAGCATAATATCACGGACTCTATTTTTTTCTAGCGGCACAGTTTTCTTTCCTGTTTGAAAGAATTCATTCAGTTCCCGAAAGATCCATGGGCGCCCGCGTGCGGCCCTGCCAATCATCAAGCCGTCAGCAGAGCTTACGCGCAGAACTTCAAGCGACTTCTCCGGAGTGGTGATGTCGCCATTGGCAATTACGGGAATAGAAACCGACGATTTAATTTGCGCTACTGTTTCATATTCTGCATCACCCTGGTAACGGCACGCGCGAGTACGGCCATGGACCGCCAACGCCTGGATGCCGGAATCCTCTGCAATATGAGCAACCTCCAGGCCATTTCTGTTGTCTCTGTCCCAACCGGTCCGGATTTTTAGCGTCACCGGCACTTGAACGGCCCCGACAACGGAGGTGAGAATTCGACGGACCAGCAGCGGGTCGCGAAGTAGCGCCGAGCCGGCAGCTTGCCGGCACACCTTTTTCGCCGGGCAGCCCATGTTGATATCGATGATCTGGGCGCCACGATCCACACAAAGTGTTGCCGCCAGCGCGAGCTGGTCCGGATCCGAACCTGCAATCTGCACAACACGCGGCTCGGCATCCATATCGAGGTTAAGCCGTCGGCGCGACTTTGCTGTCTGCCAGAGGCTGATATCGGCTGTTGTCATTTCGGAGGTTGTCATGCCGGCGCCAAAGCGGCGGCATAGACGCCGGAAAGGTGCATCAGAAATGCCCGCCATTGGCGCCAGGGTGAACGGGCTCGACAGTTTGTATTTTCCGATATTCATCGACCAACTATTACCAATAAGACGGTCTCAAATGCGTCCGGGACGGGGCGAACGCCGACGAGACTGCGCAGTGTACACGCAACCGTACCTGGGCATTCCGAGGAGGTGTTCCACCAAGAATCGGGCCAACTGAGCTCGTCTAACTACTTAAAGTCCTCAATGGCACATCGCACGGTGCCCGGCTCAACCCGGTAGCAAACGTTGAGCTTGAATCCGGTGGCATCGGGGGCGGGCTCTTCAATCGTTATGACGGCGGTAAAGTTTTCGCCGGGCTGTACGGGACTACTTGGATCGAGGTCCCCTGCGAGATATTCGCCGGGTTCCAGGATTCGGCTGCCCATGATGTCTTCGAAGCGATTCGTCAGCGAGACATGAATCAATGGGTACGGAAGCGCTTCGTCAGCTTTGTTGCCAATCCGCGAAACGATAGTCAGAGAGGTTTCCTCCGCGCCTACACTGCCGTTGGTTGCTTCGAACTGCCAGCCCTTGATGTCCCAGTCGGGCGTTACCGGACTACCCAGAATGCGGTATACGGGCGCGATGGTCTGTTTGAAAAAACCATATGTTGCGAGCGATTCGCGTGAGTTGTGTACGAACTGGCCGGCAAGCGCCAACGCCAGGACAACCACCGCTATCACCATGCCGTAAGTGGGAGGGTCATATCGCCGTCGCCCGCCGCGCAATTTGTCCCGATTGGTTGCGTAGGTGTCAGCAAATTTCGTCGGATCGTCCAGTTCACTTCTGGCCGCATTTTCGGCGGCGAGCCGCTGTTGTTCGACGGCGCTGCGGACAAATTCGCCTTCCATAATGATGGTTTCGACTTCGTCGGAGTTTTCGTCGAAAAGTTGCTCAGGGTAATCCATTCCGATCAGCGTGGCCGTGAAGTCCTCCTTCCTGTCGGCCGCGGCCATCAGTTCTTCGTCAATCTCCATGTTGACGGTCATTTCTTCTGTAGTCGGTTCCGGAACTTCATGCTCCGTGTCCGCAGATTCGACGTCCTCATCGGTTTCATCGGTCAGGTCGTCAATGTCGCCCGATTCTGTCGATTTTTCTTCTTCGTAAGCGGTGGAATCATCTGGATCACCGGCTTCCGTTTCATCCAATTCGATATCTGAGAGCTCGCCCGAGAAGGCACGTGCCGCGGCATCGATTTTTTCTTCGAATTCGCCGGTTGATTCGAGGTCCCGAAGCCCTTCTTCGTATTGATCCTCGTCTTCGCCTCCGTCTAATGTTGTCTCTAGGGAGTCGTCTTCTTCATCGACTGACGCATCGTCGTCCTCAAATTCGTCTTTGTCGCCTGGCTCGCCATCTTCAAGTTCTTCCTCAGCGAAGAATTCGTAGTCATTTTCGTCCTCAGGCTCGTCTTCGGCTAAGAGCACTTCCTGATCGTCTTCTTCCTCGGGCTCGTCTTCGGCTAAGAGTGTTTCCTCATCGTCTTCGTTTTCGAGCTCGAAAACGCCTGTCTCCTCATCCGCCTCGTTCTGATCAGATTCCTCATCCTGGCCCGAATCGCTGGCCAGTTCGACCCCGCCATCGAAGAGGTCTATTTCGCTTTCGTCGAGTTGCGGCACTTCGTCGGTCAGCTCATCCTCAGCATTCCCGATATCAAGGCCCATGGCCTCCGCCTGCGTTTTGAACTGCTTGTCCAGATCGACCGGAATCGTGACAGGATCCTGTATTTCCTCGCGGCCCGACAATTCTGTATGAATCGCAGCTAGTTCCTCGGCGACATCAAAGGATTCGGTCTCCGGGTCGCGAACCTCGTCGAGAAGATCAGTCCAGTCTTCCGGGTTGCTTAATGCGAGGTCGCGCTGCCTTTCATCGAACTCATCAGCAGCCTTGATGTGATCTTCTGATCGCCGCTGAGGCACTATCGGTGGGGAGTAGTCGTCTTCCTCGTCGTCGCCATCCAAATCGATAATGCCGGTATCATCATCGTAGCGCCGTTCATCCTCATTGCTGTCGGCAAGAGCCGGATTTGCGTCGTCTGCGGCGGCTGCATTAAGTACACGCCACTCGATGCCGGTATCCTCAATACGAACATCTTCAGGTCCGGCGAGTTCGTCGAGTGTTTCAAGGAGTCGTCGGCTGGTTTCTGCGAGATCGTCAACAGGGCTTTCGTCGGCCGAAGCGTCGTCTTCTTCGAGGCCTGATTGCTCTGGCATTTCCTCCGATAAGTAGTGCAACGCATTAAATGCGTGACTACAGTTCCCGCAGCGAACATTGCCGCCAGCCTGTTGCAGGATTTTGGCAGAGACGCGAAACGCGATCTGGCATTCAGGGCATTGTGTAAACATGCCTGGGTCTCAGCTCCTCGTACCTGACAACAGGGCCCACTCATTCAGCGTTATTGGCGCCGCAAAATCAATATGATCGTCAAATGCATTCAGAACGGATTCTGCCTGTCCGACCAGGATCCCGGACAGCGCGAGATTTGCGCCTGGCTTCAGGTGCCGGCAAATCAGGTCCGTATTTTCGATTAATGTTCCGGCCAGAATGTTGGCCACCACCACATCGAATTGCCGGTCGGGCACGTCGGTGTTCGTCACTAATCGATCCCCAACGTCATTCCTTTCCGCATTTTGGCGGGTTGCCGCTACCGCCTGCAAATCGATATCGACGGCCTCAGCTCGAGAAGCACCGAGCTTCAGGGCGGCAACGCTGAGAATGCCGGAACCGCAACCGAAGTCGAAGATACTCCGGCCATTGAGATCGATACCGTCGAGCCATTCAAGGCACATTGCTGTTGTAGGATGCGTTCCGGTGCCAAAAGCGAGGCCCGGATCAAGTTTGACGACAACTGAGTCAGCGGGTGGCACATCGGACTCGCCGGGGACAACCCAGAGTTTTGTACCGAATTGCATTGGGCCAAAGTCTTTCAACCATTCCCGTTCCCATGCTCGATCTTCCAGGTCTTCGATATGATTTGGCGGCAGTTCATCGAGCTGCAGTGATGCGAGCAGGCTTGCTCGCAGCGCGTCGAAATCGGCGTGCGCGTCAAATAGCGCGGTGATCCTCGTATTAGCCCAGAGCGGCGTTTCGCCGGGAGCCGGTTCGAGCACCGGATTGTCACCGGCATCAGTCAAGGTGACTGACTGCGCTCCGTTTTCCATGAGCACAGCTTCGATATGATCCGGATCAATCGACTCGAGGTTCATTACAAATTGGCGCCAGTCCACGGGGGCGTCTCATAAACCGAGTCTTTTTTCGAGATAGTGGATGTCGGTGCCACCGGCCTGGAATGCTGCGTGCTGGAATATTTCCTGGTGCAGAGGCACATTGGTTCTGATTCCCTCTATAACGATTTCAGACAAAGCATTTCTCATTCGCGCAATAGCCGTATCGCGGTCGGCACCGTGCGAAATGATCTTGCCAATCATCGAATCGTAGAAAGGCGGAACTTTGTAGCCGCTATACAAATGGCTTTCGACCCGAATGCCGGGGCCCCCAGGGGGGTGCCAGAGTGTCACCATTCCGGGTGACGGCATGAAAGTCTTAGGATCTTCTGCGTTGATGCGACATTCGATCGCGTGGCCGTGAAACCTGACCTCGTCCTGGGTCACGCTGAGCGGCTCACCTGCCGCAATTCTTAGTTGTTCCCTGACGATATCCACGCCGGTGATCATTTCGGTAACCGGGTGTTCTACCTGCAGTCGTGTATTCATTTCGATGAAATAGAATTCATCATCCTGGTAAAGGAATTCAAACGTGCCTGCGCTCCGGTACCCCATTTCCTGGCAGGCACGAACGCAACGTTCGCCAATTCTCGCCCTTTGTTCTTCCGTGATGCCTGGCGCAGGCGCCTCTTCAACAACTTTCTGGTGTCGCCGTTGCATGGAACAGTCGCGCTCACCGAGATGGACAGCATTACCATGGTTATCCGCAAGCACCTGGAATTCGACGTGCCGCGGCGTTTCCAGGAACTTCTCCATATAAACAACTTCGTTGCCGAATGCCGCGCGAGCTTCCGCCTGGGTCACGGTGATTGCTGCGACGAGAGATGCTTCGGCGTGAACCACGCGCATGCCACGGCCGCCGCCGCCGCCCGCAGCCTTGATAATGACCGGATAACCGATCTCGCGGGCAATCCTGAGATTGTCCTCCGCATTATCACCAAGCGGTCCGTCTGATCCTGGTACGGTCGGGACTCCGGCGGCTTTCATGGCTCGAATCGCGGCAACCTTATCGCCCATTTCGCGGATTGAGCTTGCGGGCGGGCCAATGAAAATGAAACCGCTGGTTTCAACACGTTCCGCAAAATCTGCGTTTTCCGAAAGAAATCCGTAACCGGGATGGATAGCAACCGAATCGGTGACCTCGGCAGCGCTGATAATAGCGGGCATGTTGAGGTAACTCTCCGATGACGGAGGTGGCCCAATGCATACCGTCTCATCGGCAAGCAACACATGTTTCAGGTTGTTGTCAGCCGTGGAGTGAACGGCAACTGTCTTGATGCCCATTTCTTTGCAGGCTCTGAGAATCCGCAGGGCAATTTCACCACGATTGGCAATTACAATTTTGTCGAGCATATTTTTTCTGCCCGATTAGTCAGCGCCGCGCTGGTCGATGACGAACAGGATCTGTCCGTACTCGACCGGGTCGCCGTTTTGTACGCGAATGGATTTGATCGTGCCTGAGACGTCCGCTTCGATCTGGTTCATCATTTTCATTGCTTCTACGATGCACAGCGTGTCTCCCTCGTTTACCCGGTCTCCAATCTGGACAAACATCGGTGACCCCGGCGAAGGTGACGAGTAGAAAGTACCTACCATCGGCGCTTTGACCGCATAACCTTCCTCCTCAGGCTCTGCTGCTGCGGCAACGGGGCTGGCAGCAGGTGCCGCTATCGGGGCAGGGGCGGCCGCTGCTAAAGGCGCGGCGGCAACCGCAATGGGAGCAGCTGCTACGCCGGTCGGATGCCTGCTGATTCTCACAGACTCCTCTCCCTCGGTGATTTCGATCTCGGCAATGCCGGATTCATCCAGCAGCTCGATCAATTTCTTAACTTTTCTTATATCCATTATTTTTCCTCGGACAAGAGCCTGGATGCAGCCCGTAGTGCGATTTCATAGCCATACGCGCCGAGGCCAAAAATGCAGCCTGCGGCAATATCGCTGAAATAACTTGAATGACGAAAGTCCTCACGAGCAAAAACGTTACTCAGGTGAACTTCGATGAAGGGTATGTCAACCGCCAGCAACGCATCGCGAATGGCGATGCTCGTATGGGTAAATGCACCAGGATTTAACAGGATGAAATCCACCTTGTCAGTCGCGGCCTGTTGTACCTGATCTACAATCTCATGTTCCGCATTGCTCTGAAACGCAACAAGCTGGTGGCCCAGTTCACCGGCCAGCGTGCCGAGATTCGCCTCGACCGTTTGCAGGTTCGTGTCGCCGTAGACCCCGGGTTCGCGACTTCCGAGCAGATTGAGATTAGGCCCGTTAATTAAAAGCAGGCTAGCCATTTTTCGATGTTGTTTGCCAGTTTGACGAAGATGGCAGCAATTCTACCCCGTTTTGAGGGAGATGTTGCAAGTTTGGTGTGCCGGGGCTTCGGGGCAGACCCATTTCGTCGCAAATGGCGCAGGTTTGCCCGCTCGTGGTTTGGCTCGTTACAGGTTGCCGAGCGCATTACGCGCGCCCGCAATATCCACGCGACCCTGCTCAAGATCCTCGAAAACTGCGAGAATTTGCTCGATGTGTGATTCGACGATTTCACCGATGTGTGCTTTGATCAGCTCGCCCGATGGCGCGACTATCATCGTGAATGGCATGCCTATAAATTCGATGCCGGTAGTTTCCGCGATGGCCATCGCATCTTCTTGCCCGACCAGGATCGGATAGTTGAATTGAGCCTCTTCGGCATACGCTGCGACCTCTTCGGGAAAGTCCACGGCGATGCCAATGACCTGCACATTATTTGCCGCCTGCTCTTCCTGGGTCTTCTTTAGTAGCGGAATTTCGCGACGGCATGGTGCGCACCACGTCGCCCAGAAGTTGATCATGCGGGCTTTGCCGTGCCATTCCGATGACTCGCGAACGACGCCGGCGATGTCAGGCAGAGAAAATCCGACCTCTTCGACTCCGGCAAGCTGTTCGATTGGGATGAGCACTTCGTCCTTGTTGCTGGTGACGAAGTACGCGCCGATACCGGCGACGAAAAATACAAACAGCCCGATGGCTAGGGCGACGCTCTTGTTCATTGTTATTTTGGCCTGGCTTTTGTGAAGCGTTAGTTAATATTCGCGCTAAGAGTTCCCGGGTTCCCCGTTGCCATCCTGACGTGGTCTGCAAAATCCTTTGCTTTCATGTATCCGACAACTTCGTAGCCTTCGCGTTGCATTCCATCCGTGCCGAAAAAGATGATCGTTGGTGGCCCGAAAACACCGAAGCGTTTGAGCAGTGCCTGATCTTTCTCGTCATTCAGCGTGACGTCGGCTTGCAGCAATACAGTGTTCGACAACGCATTCTGCACTTCAGCGTCGGTAAACGTGAATTCTTCCATCTCGATACATGAAACGCACCAGTCAGCATAGAAGTCCAGCATTGCGGATTTACCTTCTGCAGCGGCCCGTGCCACAGCGGCATCGAGATCGGCAGTCGTCTTGACTCTTTGGAAATCGAGACCGCGATGCTCGGCAACCGCTGCCGTTCCACCGCCACCCATATTCAAAGCCTCCAGTGGACGTAACAGGCTGTTTGATCCGGCGAGTGAGCCGATTATCAAAACGGCACCGTAGATCACGGCGAGTAAACCGGCACCCTTGCCGAATTTCTGCATGCCCACTGACTCGGGGGTCAGTGTCGTCAGGCCACCCATGTATACGCCCGACATGAAAATAAGAATGCCCCAGAGCGCAAGTGTCACTTCACCGGGCATTACGCGGGACATCATCCAGATCGCAAGGCCGAGCATCATGAAGCCGAATGCGTTTTTCACGGCGACCATCCAGCCACCTGCCTGAGGCAACAATTTGCCCTGCGCGGCACCGACGGCAAGTAGTGGCGCACCCATTCCCATGCTCATTGCAAAGAGGGCAGTGCCACCACGAACCATATCGCCGGTCTGGGCCATTACTGTCAGCGCGGCAATCAGCGCCGGAGCTACACATGCTGTGACAATAAGCGACGAAATAGCGCCCATGACAAATGCACCAATTGCCGTGCCGCTCCTCTGACCGCTGCTGACGTTTGCGAGTCGACTTTGAATAGCTGACGGCATTTGCAGGTCATACATACCAAACATGCCCGCCGCAAGAAGGACGAACAAGCCGGAAAACACGGCCAGGATCCATGGCTGATTAAAGGTGGCCTGCAATTGTAATCCGGCAGCCGCAGCGGCAACTCCAGCGGCTGTGTAAACGAGCGCCATGCCCATCACATAACTAAGTGCGAGTGTGAAACCTCGCGCTGCACTGACGTCTTTGCCTTCTCCCGCGATGATTCCGGACAGTATTGGCACCATCGGCAGAACACACGGAGTAAATGCGAGCAACAGGCCTGCACCGAAAAATGTTCCGATGACGACCAGCATGCTGGAGCCGGAAATAATCTGTGCCAGCTTCGCCTGCTCTGAAACCGGGGCAGTTGCTGCTGCGGCGCTGACCGCGGAGAGTGCGGTTACGGCGCTCGCCTCTGGCAATGAAACGTTCAGCACACGCGTAACCGGCGGATAGCAAATACCCCCCTCGGCGCATCCCTGGTATTTGATCTCGAGATCAAGATCCATCGCTTCAGGCGTGCCCCTGGCGATCGACAATTTGCCGAATACGTCGCCGTGGTAAACCTCCATCTCACCGAAGTATTGGTCAGTTTTCATTTCTCCCTGCGGGAGATCCAGATAACCAGCTTGCGCGACGTCTGATTTGGCGGCGACCGAAATCTTGTCCTTGTAAAGGTAGTAACCGTCCAGCACGCGGATGGCAACTTCCACGTTGTTTCCGTCAATGGCGGTCAGTATTGGCTCAAACACCTCGTCGACAGGCAGGAAGTCCGAGTTTGCTCCGCCAAATGTTCCGAAAGTGGTGTCAAGATCGATCTTGGCACCATCTTCATTCCGTGCAATCAACCGGACGGGTTCGGTCCAGGTTTGCGGCGGATAGCAGAGACCGATGTCGGCGCAACCCTGAGATTTGATAACAACTTCGAATGATTCGGGCAAATCACCAACAACCGTATAAGGGATGCTGACAAAAAAGCGGTCCCGGTAGACCTGTTGCACGCCGAAGAACTCGTCTTCGTGGTGTTCGCCTTCCGGAAAATCAGGCGCGCCGAAGACGATCGCGTCACTGCCGCTGGCGTAGGACATTTTGTTGCGATACAGGTAGTAGCCATCTTCGACAACCCAGTCGATTTCTATGGCGCTACCAGTGTCGGCCACCGCATAGCGATAGGCTTTCTCGGGATGCAAAACGTCCTCATCCTGGGCGAAAACAGGCAAAGCTGTAATTGCGAGCAGGAGGGCTGTAAGGGTTAATTTCGTTGACGTAAGCATCTTTTGACTCGAATCTTTCCAGCAGGCTTTAAGTTGACCATTGGCGACCGGCAATTGTTACTGATTATGTGAACAAATCCGCCAGATCGGACCGAGAGCATACCGGCGCCAGAGGCTCAAGTCATTGATCCATCCCCCACTTTCATTGCCTGAAACGCTTGATATTTCGGGCGCGGCCCCTATTATTGGCACTCCCCGCGGCCGAGTGCTAACAGGTCGAGGCCGCAAGCCAAGTTAATTGGTTAATAATCAATAGTTTATAGGAGATCTAATCGATGAAGATTCGTCCGCTTCATGATCGAGTCATCGTTAAGCGCATGGAAGAGGAACGCACTTCCCCTGGTGGAATCGTGATTCCTGATGCTGCTACCGAGAAGCCGATCAAGGGTGAAATCGTTGCCGTAGGTAACGGAAGAATCCTGGATAACGGAGATACCCGTGCCCTGGACCTTAAAGCCGGTGACAAAGTGTTGTTTGGCAAGTACTCAGGTACTGAAGTCAAGGTTGACGGCGAAGAGCTACTGGTGATGAAAGAAGACGACATCATGGCCGTCATCGAAGGCTAAGGCCCTCACCAGCTCATACTGAATATTAGATAAAAGGATAGATATAAAATGGCTGCTAAAGAAGTTCGCTTCGGCGACGACGCGCGCCAGAAGATGTTTGCAGGTGTAAACGTTCTGGCTAACGCGGTTAAGGTGACCCTCGGTCCCAAAGGTCGCAACGTAGTACTCGACAAGAGCTTTGGAGCTCCAACCGTCACGAAAGACGGTGTTTCCGTTGCAAAGGAAATCGAGCTCGAAGATAAATTCGAAAACATGGGCGCACAGATGGTCAAGGAAGTTGCTTCCCAGACATCTGATGTTGCCGGTGATGGCACAACGACTGCAACGGTCCTCGCGCAGGCGGTTCTGCGGGAAGGCCTGAAGTCTGTTGCTGCCGGCATGAACCCGATGGATCTTAAGCGTGGCATCGACAAAGCTACGATCGCAATTATCGAGGAGCTTAAAAAGCTGTCGATTCCTTGCGAAGATGACAAAGCGATTTCGCAGGTTGGCAGCATTTCTGCTAACTCTGACACCGAGGTCGGCGAAATCATCTCCGAGGCGATGCAGAAAGTTGGCAAAGAAGGCGTAATCACAGTTGAAGAAGGTTCTGGCCTCGCCAACGAACTGGATGTCGTTGAAGGCATGCAGTTTGATCGCGGTTACCTGTCGCCTTACTTCATCAATGATGCTGCCAGCCAAAGCGTTGAACTCGACAATCCGATGATCCTGTTGTTTGACAAAAAGATCTCGAACATCCGTGATCTGCTGCCGGTCCTCGAAGGTGTAGCAAAATCCAGTCGTCCGTTGCTGATTATTTCGGAGGACGTTGAGGGTGAAGCGCTTGCAACCCTGGTTGTGAACAATATCCGCAGCATCGTGAAGGTTGCTGCAGTTAAGGCTCCGGGCTTTGGCGATCGTCGAAAAGCAATGCTGCAGGACATCGCGGTTTTGACTGGTGGCCAGGTAATTTCGGAAGAAGTTGGCCTGTCACTTGAAAAGACTACGCTCGAAGATCTTGGTGAAGCGAAGAAAGTTCAGATCACCAAAGAGAACACGACAATCATTGATGGTGCAGGCAAAGCATCTGATATCAAAGGTCGCGTTGAGCAGATCAACGGCGAGATTGCTGAATCCAGCTCTGACTACGACAAAGAGAAGCTGCAGGAGCGCGTTGCCAAGCTCGCCGGCGGCGTTGCCGTGATCAAAGTCGGTGCTGCAACCGAAATTGAGATGAAAGAAAAGAAAGCCCGCGTTGAAGACGCGTTGCACGCTACACGTGCAGCAGTGGAAGAGGGTGTCGTTGCCGGTGGTGGCGTTGCGCTCATCCGAGCTGAGATGGCGATAGCCAAGCTCCAGGGCGACAATGATGATCAGACAGTTGGCATCAACATTCTGCGTCGTGCTGTTGAAGAGCCGCTGCGCCAGATCGTTCGTAACGCCGGCGGTGATTCAAGCGTCGTACTGAACGCTGTTGCGGAAGGCAAGGGTAACTACGGTTACAATGCTGCAACCGGTGAATACGGTGACATGATCGAGCAGGGCATCCTGGACCCGACAAAGGTCACGCGATTCGCGCTGCAGAACGCTGCATCCGTATCCGGGCTGCTGCTGACCACTGAAGCAATGGTCGCAGACGCACCGCAGGATGACTCCGGCGGCGCTCCGGCAATGCCGGACATGGGCGGCATGGGCGGTATGGGTGGCATGATGTAAGCCAGCCGCTTAAGCGAGCTAAAGAGAAGGGCGCACGAAAGTGCGCCCTTTTTTTATTCGTCCTGCATGCTCAGGTAGATCATCACCATCCCGCACATCACTGCATACTGGAAAGCGCCCTGTAGCGGTTGAGCTCCGACCTGTGTTTGCCACATCTGAAAGAAAGCCCCGCCGATGGCATGGAAATAACCAAACCAGATCACGACGCCGATGCCGGCTCCCGCGATAGCGAGTTTTTTGGCTTTATTGAAGCCCGCCGAATCGGCAGATCGGGCCTGCCACATATCGAACGACCCCTTGGCAGCCAGGAGTCCCGCGGCAAACTCGCTCAGGATAATGATCCAGAGAATTAGCCAGATCAGTGCCGGTGAGGTGATTGCTGTGCCGAACGTATCCGGGTAGGCCACGTGACCTTCCATCGACGCCATGAGCGCAACGAAGTTATAAGCGGCCTGAAGATTGACAACATTCTGCAGCGCGTAGAACAAACACAACAGCGCCACACACAAAGCGAGAACACTCTTCAGAATTCGAATCATGACGGTACTCCAGTCTTGTTGTTATTGACTGATTGCAGTTTACGGGATCATGTTTTTTCAATAAAGTGAATAACTTGCAATTGCAATGACGGGGTAGGTCGCGGTGAGTGATTTTGTCACCGAACTGAAAAGAAGAAACGTCCTCAGGGTCGGTGCCGCTTATCTGATAGGCAGCTGGCTGATGCTGCAGATCGTCGACGTTGTTTTCCCTATGCTGGGGCTCGACGAGGCGCTTGCCCGGCCAATATTGCTGGTTCTCGCGCTGGGCTTTCCGGCAGCACTCGTATTTGCCTGGATGTTCGAGCTGACGCCGCAGGGGCTGAAGAAGGAAAAGGAAGTTGATCGGTCGGCGTCGGTGACGGCGCAAACGGGTCGCAAACTCGATCGGGCCATCATTGTTATTCTTGTTTTCGCGATCGGCCTGCTACTGATTGACCGGTTCGTGCTGCAGGATTCTGACGATTTTGAGGTCGCTGAAGCACAAAACCTGGACTCTGTTGCGGTTCTGCCGTTCGTCAACATGAGCGGCTCCGCAGAAAACGAATACTTCTCGGACGGTCTGACCGAAACCCTGCTGCACATGCTTGCCCAGGTCCCGGAACTGAAGGTCGCAGCGCGCACGTCTGCATTTGCCTTTAAAGGCAGGGAGGAGGACATTCGACAGATTGCCGATGCGCTGGACGTTTCGACGATTCTCGAAGGCAGCGTGCAGAAGGCAGGAAATACTGTGCGAATTACAGCACAGCTAATTGAGGCAGAGTCGGGATTTCACCTCTGGTCGAGGACATACGACCGAAACCTGGACGATATCTTCCTGATGCAGGATGAGATCGCGAACAGCGTGGCCGATGCGCTGAAGTCGACGTTGCTGGGTGATTCGACCGCGGCGTCTGTTCAGCTGGTCGGCGTAGGTACAACCAACACCGAGGCCTACGAAAATTATCTGCGCGGTTTAGAGCAGAAAAACATAGGCAGCTACAGCTCCTTTCCCCAGGCGGAGGGTTTGTTCAAAGAAGCGCTGGCGCTGGATCCGAGTTTCAATGAGGCCAAAGTAGAGCTTGCAGATACCTACAGAGAGCAGTCGGACACAGGCCTGATTACCCGCGACCTGGCCAATCGACGGGCAAGACCGCTGCTGGAACAGGTGCTCACGGCTAATCCGCGGCATGGCCGCGCCCTCGGTAATCTGGCGGTGATCGATTTTCAGGAAGCCGCGGCCGAGATGGGGCCCACCCGGGCGCTGCGATCCGCTTATCAGCAGAAGCTGACGGATGCCATTGCACTCGCACCGAGCGAGCCGGAACTCCATTCGATGATGGCAAATTTCCATATTCAGTCGAATAACGACGAAGAGGCGTTGGTCTGGTTCAATAAAAGTATCGAGCTGGACCCATTGTCGGCCGAACTGCAATGGCAGCATGGCAGTCATCTTCTGTTCAACCTGGACGACCCGGATGGCGCGGAAACTTCGCTGGCAAGTGCCCGGGCGCTGGCCCCTGAATGGACGGCTCCATACAGCACTTCAGCAGCCGCAGCCCTTCGGCGTGGCGACTTCGGTGCCGCGTTGAAGTGGGATCTCAAGTCGATGGAAATCGATCCGCAGGACCATGAGTTACCTGCGGAGGTAGGACGGTTTTTTTATCGCCTCGGATTCGATGCCGAGGGTGACCAGATGCTGGCACGGGCGCAGTCGCTGGCTCCCGACTCTCCGGTAACGCGCAGCCTTGAAGTCCAGCGGCACTATTGGGACGGCAACTTTGAACGGGCGGCGACGTTGTCCGAAAACATGATTCGCGATGAAGTCGAAGATCGCAGGGGAGCGTGGAACATGGCGATGTCGGTTTACGCCGGCTCAAAAATCGAACTGGGCCGGCCGCTGGATGTGCCGGCATTGATGGAGTCACTCGTTCCCGGCATTTCGTCACCGGACTTTGAGGCCGGGAGTTTTCAACAGCGAATTTCACGATACTTCATCACGGTTGCGCTGGCTGACGACGGAGCCTATGAAGAGGCGAATGCCATCTTCGAGCCGCTGGTCGAGTGGTTCAGCACCAACGTCCCACAGTTCGATGACAATCACGGGGCACAAATGAATATCGCGCTCATTCGCGGCGACTACGAGTTGGCTGCTGACCAGGCGCTATTGGCGGTCGAGGGGCGGCTGGGGAAAAACATGGGGTGGCGGGACATGCTGGATGCGCCCTGGACGAAACCGATCGTTAACGAGCCGCGGGTTGCGGCAAGAATGGCGGAGCTGGAGGCTGAAACCGCCGTCGCCGCTGAGCAGGTGAGACAGTATCTTGCGGAGAACGACCTGCCGTAACGAACTAGTTCATCGCGTTTTTGCAGTAGCAGTGATCGTATTCAGGAATTTCCTCGTCGCCGCCCGCAGACGGTTCCTGGTGCCGGCGTGTCTCGCAAATCAACACCATTCCCGCTGGGCAATCGCGGATTTGCGTTCGCTTGGTTGTTGGTCCCGTGGGTGTTGATGAACATGCGCCAAGGGCGAGTGAAAAAATTGCCAGGGTAGAGGTGATCTTCATTGCCTTAAAAACGATATCTCCCGTCCGATTTCCGAAATCGCGAAGATGCGATAACCGGCGCCGCGCAGTCGCTCAATAAGATCATAGGTTCTTTGCAGTCCGTCCTCAACAAAGCGGTGATGAAACTCAACCAGCAGTTGTTTGGGAAGAACCGGCGAACTGAGCAGTCCGTCCAGGACTTCATATTCCGCGCCTTCGATATCCATTTTTAATACGTCTATTCTGTCGTGACCAAGTTTCCTGGTGATGGTTGAAAGGCAGTAGGCCGGTACCTCGATGACACTGTTTTTTGTCTCTTCCTCGGGAATCATTGTGAACATGACATCGGACTTGGTGCCGTCCTTCTTCAACCGAGGATAAAACCTGAGCGTGCCGTCCTCGCGAGTAACGGCCCAGGGATGAAAGTGAAATCTCCCTGGCAACTTGCTTTCGTCCAGCATATCGATGGAGGAAGGCGTCGGATCAAAAGCGAAAACCTCGACGCCATATTGCTCGATGATGGCCAGGTCAAAATCAATTTCGTCTCCGACACCAAGCGAGTAGACGATACTGTCCTGCCTGAAATTCTCCGCCGAGAACCACCAGCCACCGTCTTTGACGACCGGAATGTCGATGTCTTTGCGGAGGCGAAGTTCTTTGCCGGTCAGTCGCTTCAAGAATCGCTTTTTCTTCTGCCATCCAGGCGTTTTTTCAAATCGTTTCCATGCAGCAATGGCCATTTGAATGGATTATACGGCCCGAATCGGCATTTCGATGTCATGCACAGTGCACGCGTCTTCGCCTGGCGTTGCCTTCAGCGCCGGAATTCTTCGTTTCATCATACTCCCCTCGAAATGGCTCTCGGCAATTTGGGTACGTTAGCAGATAGATCGTTCACACGAAATGATGCATGCCACGCTAGGTGGGGAGCGATTTTTTCCGTGGGTTCTTGTAGCGATACCAGATCCTGTAAATCAAGAGCGCCGTCAGCGCAGCCGCATATATGGCGGGATCACTCGCATCCAGCTTGACCTGCCACCAGTAGTGCCAAACACCAAGAATGGCTGCGACATAAACCCAGTTATGAAGTTTCTGCCAGCGACGACCGAGACGACGTCGCATACCGGCCGTCGATGTTAGCGCCAATGCCAGGAGAACCAGGAAGGCCGCGAAACCAATGGTGATGAATGGCCGTTTGACAATGTCTTCTGCGATTGCCGACAGGTAGAGACCCTGGTCAAGAAAGAGCCAGGTCAGGAAGTGCATCAATACATAGAAGAAGGCGAAAAGTCCCAGCATGCGTCTGAAGCGCGCCGGCCAGTTCCAGCCGGACCCGAGCCGGAGAGGCGATACCGCAAGAGCAATGATCAGGAAACGCAAACCCCAGTTACCAAATCGGTCCTGCAGGTTTTCGACCGGGTTGGCGCCGAGATTGCCGGTGACTCCGTAGACATCGCCAATGGCGTGAAACGCCGGGATGAGGCAGGCAAGGAAAACGGCTGGCTTCCATATGAAGCGAATCTGGCGAACGGTATCCACAGAGCCTAGAAGTTCTTTCTGAGGTTCAGGCCTTCGTAAAGGTGCGCAACATGTTCGCCATAGCCGTTAAACATGACGGTGGGCTGTTTGGCGGACGAAAACAGGCTCTGTAATCCGCCACCTTCCTCTGCGCCAATTCGCCGTTCGCGCGCCTGGCTCCAGCGCGGATGAGACACCTCAGGATTGACGTTGGCATAGAAGCCGTATTCGTGTGGGGCTGCCAGTTCCCAACTGGTTCGGGGCTGACGTTCGCTGAAATGAATTTTGACAATGCCCTTGATGCTTTTGAAGCCGTACTTCCATGGGACGATAAGGCGCAGTGGTGCGCCGTTCTGGTTTGGTAGCACCTCGCCGTAGACGCCGACAGCAAGAATTGGTAGCGGATTGGTCGCTTCGGCGATGGTGAGCCCTTCGACATAGGGCCAGCGAAGTGATCGCGATTTTTGGCCGGGCATTCTTTCCGGGTCATGCAGGGTTTCAAAAACGACATATTTTGCGCTGGATAGCGGTTTGAATTGCTTGATGATGCTTGCCAGGGGAATGCCTACCCAGGGTATGACCATCGACCAGGCTTCGACACATCGCAGGCGATAGATTCGTTCCTCAAGCGTGTGTGGTTTAACGATGTCCTCGAGCGCAAATGTGCCGGTGTTCTCTGCGTTGCCGGTTACTTCGACCGACCACGGTGTTGGTTCAAAATCCTGAGAGTTTCGATACGGATCCTCTTTCCGGACGCCGAATTCGTAGTAGTTATTGTAGGTAGTGACGTCCATGAAGCTGTTCGGCTTTTCGTCGGTCGAATACTCACTGGCGATGACACCCTCCAGCTTTGCACGACGCTCGTCTGGAATCACAGCCGGCAATACATCCGCCGTGATCAGCGAACCGCCCGCCAACGCCGCCGCCTGCATGAACTTGCGACGATTCAGGTAATTATCCTTTGTTGTGATTTCCGAGGGGCGAATATCTGCAGGCTTCTTGATCAACACATTTGTCTCCGACAATTTAGACTCAGTTTAACAGACCGGCAGTTAGCCCAGAAAATTGCATCGGGTTGCAAAAATTGTGAATGTAGCTTGCATGCTCAGTTCTACCAGTATTTTGAGGGTCTATTACGCGGCGACAGCGGTCTTCCTGTTACTCGACTATGCCTTCGACGTGAACCTGCGCCTTGCATTCCTTGAGCCGTGGCCGGGCTGGCGCGCCCTCTACTACGCAATCTGTTTCAGCTGCCTGGGGCTTATCGTCTGGCGCCCCGACCTGACTCTGCTGGTCACCACAGTTGAATCACTGACTACGCTCTCGGCGCTGCTGCTCAGCATGGGGGCGAGGGTGTTGTCCGTGTCTGTAAACGTGCTGGAAACGGGCGGCGGATTGGTCACAGCGGAGGAAATCATCAACTTTATCATTGCCGGAGGGGCAGCCTGGTTGGGTTGGTTTCACGGGAGCCGCGCTCTGCATAAAGAATTTCGTCGGCGATAATGATTGTAAAATATGCTCAATTGCAGCGAAAATCGGTAAAAATGACGAAAATTCTCATAATTTAGACAAAACTTTAGAGCGTTATCCGACTCCAATTCAGTAAGCCCCGGTTCAGCATGTGACTGGCAGACTTGAATCATGGGCAAAAAGCCACACGTAGAGACGACTATGATTGGACCTGGTATTACAAAAATCTCATCGGCTGACCTGCTGTGTTCGCCCGCAACGTTGCAGGTAGACGTCATCGCTGATTTGATTTGCCCGTGGTGCTACCTCGGCAAGAAGCGTCTCGATGACGCCCTGAGCGCGGTCCAGGGACCAAGCCTTGTTTCCTGGTTGCCGTTTCAGCTTAATCCCGGAATGCCGGTTGAAGGCATGCCGTTCGAGGAATATCTCAGAAGCAAGTTTGGCAACCCGGAGAAACTTCAGCCCGGGTTGGAGGAACTGACCAGGGCCGCTGGTGCAGAGGGAATCGATTTGCGCTTTGACCTGATTTCTCATGTGCCAAACACTTTGAATGCGCACCGATTGATGAATCTCGCCGAGCAGATTGGGGCAGACACGTCCGGGCTGGCCGAAAAAATTCTCGGTGGCTTTTTCAGTGAAGGTCTCGATATTTCCAATCTGGACGTCCTGGTCGAACTGGGCGCCGATGTCGGCATTGGCACGACCGAGATTCTGACGACGCTGGAAGACGAGAAAACCAAAAGCATCGTGCTCTCGCAGGAGGCGCAGGTCAGGCAAAGCGGCGTCACCGGCGTGCCCGATTTCCTGGTAAACAAACGCCTGTTTGTTATGGGCGCTCAGCGCACCGAAAACCTGGTTAGTGTTTTCGATCGCGCCATGTTTGGTGAAGAGAGTGACCTCGAGGTTTCTGAAACAGTCCACTAACAGCTAGGCGGGGTAGTGGCGTTTCATCCATTCCAGCATGACCGCGTTTAATTCGTCCGGCTTTTCCTGCTGCGTCCAGTGACCGCAATCTTCAATCATCTGAATCTCGAGATCCGGCACCTGCGATTTCATCGCTTCAATGTGTTTCCTCGCAACGACCGGGTCATTCGGCGCGCCAACAAACAAGGTTTGCAGGCGGACGGTCTGCTCAACGCCACGGGTGCTTTTCCAGTTGTGCCTGAAATTCCGATACCAATTGATCGGGCCGGTAAATCCACCTGCAGCGAATGCATCTGCATACACTTTTAATTCGTCAGGTGTCAGCAGTGCCTCTCCGCCCGGATCTTCTTGTGCAAATAGCTTCAGCAAGCTTAAGGGTTGTCGTTTTCCACGCTTCCTTTTCCCCGGCTCTTTCTGACTCGGTCGCCGAACTCGCATCATGGAGTCGATAAACCGGGCAGGATCTTGTCCGAAACGGCGATCAGCCTCGTCAGATAGCTGGAAGTTTACGATGTAAAAATCTTTTCCAAGCCCAAGGCGCATCAGCGTCAATGGGTTTATCGGGGTTCGTTTGAAGAACGGAATATTCAGATTTATGAGGCCCGCCATACGGGACGGCGCAAGCAGCGCCATTTGCCAGGTGACGAGTGCCCCCCAGTCATGTCCGACCATCAGCGCCCGGTCGATCGACAAGGCATCCAACAGCCCTTCGAGGTCGCCGATTAGTTTCTGCACCGTATATTCAGCTACATCCTCCGGCTTGTCCGTGCCGCCGTAGCCACGCATATCCGGCGCGATGGCCCGGTAGCCTGCTGCCGCAAGAGCGGGCAGCTGATGCCTCCAGGAATATGCGAGTTCCGGGAATCCGTGCACGAGCAATACCGCTGGTCCATCTCCCATTTCATGGACGGCCATCTGGATTTCGCCGGTGCTGATCATTCGAGCTTCCGGAAATGCCTGGGCCGGAGAAATCGGGTTCAGACTACCTTTTTCGCTTTTTTCATCCATCGGCGCCAGCATACGGATATTGGGCCGGCAGAAAAGGTCTCTGACCCCATTAATCCTTGTGTTTTGCTTCTTCTGACGATAGTTTTCCGCTCAGGACTGTGATGGGGACAAACAGGCGGATTCATCAGTTGCCAGCGACCGGGAGATAGTGTGAGCCCCGGATCAGATGCCGCCGAATATCACCCCGGAGTTGCCGCCTGAACGACGCCTGATTGCGTTTAGTAGGCCCGGCTGGCTGGCCACCGTTATCTGGCACATTGAGGCAGGAGAATTCTCCTGTGAACCGGGTGGTACCGCGACTGAACTATTTTCGCCCCGGACGCTTGATAGAGCGTCCGGGGTTTTTTGTACAGGGACGTACTTATGCCGCGGAGGACAGGACGTCCGGGAGCGGCGTTATCGTGGGGCAGGAAGAATGAGTTTTAAAGAGGTAACAGGCAGATACGACGGACCCGCAATCGAAGGTGACGTGCTGGAGTTCTGGCGTGAGCAGGACATTTTTGCGGAGACGCTCAAGATGTCGGAAGGACGACCGCTCTTTACGTTCAACGAGGGTCCGCCAACCGCGAATGGCAAACCCGGCATTCATCATGTGCTTGCCCGAAGCTTCAAGGATGTTTATCCCCGTTACAAAACGATGCGCGGCTATCACGTGCCACGCAAAGCCGGGTGGGATACACACGGACTGCCGGTCGAGCACGAAGTTGAAAAGCACCTCAAGAGCGAAGGCAGGATTGAAAGCTACGACAAGCAGGAAATTGAGGAAAAGGTGGGCATTGCGGAGTTCACCAGGCTGTGCCGCGAGTCGGTAATGACCTATATCGGCGACTGGGAGAAGATGACCGAACGCATGGGCTTCTGGGTCAACCTCGACGAGGCTTACTACACTCTGCACAACAGCTTCATCGAGAGCGAGTGGTATCTCCTGAAGACAATCTGGGACAAGGGCCTGATCTATCGCGGCTACAAAGTTGTTCCCTATGACCCCCGCATCGGCGCCACACTTTCATCACATGAACTGGCGCAGGGTTATCGCGATGTCGAAGACCCGTCGATCTATGTTCGATTCAAAGTCGAGGGGGAAGCAGATACTTCATTCCTGGTCTGGACGACAACGCCGTGGACATTGCCGGCCAACCTGCTACTCGCCGTCCATCCGGATATTGACTACGTATATGTTGAAGCAGATGGCGAGACATTGATTCTTGCCGAAGCGCTATGCGGTGAAGTGCTCGGTGATCTCGACTACAAGATCGTCAGAAACGTTAAGGGTTCCGAGCTCATTGGTATGCGCTACGAACGCCTGTTCGATTATTTTCCAGTTGATGGCGATGCATTTCGCGTCGCTGCGGCGGATTTCGTCAGCACCGAAACCGGAACCGGAATAGTACACACGGCGCCTGCCTACGGTGTTGATGACCTCGCATTAGGGCAGAAGGAGGGCCTTCCTGTCATTCATGCAGTGGGACGTGACGGTTTGTTTCTTCCCGAGATCGAGCCGGTTGCCGGAATGTTCTTCAAAGATGCCGACAAGCCGCTGATACGAATCTTAAAAGAGCGCGGGCTGATGTTCCGCTCTGAGCGACACCTGCACAGTTACCCGTTCGGCTGGCGGACCGGCGATCCAATTATCTACTACGCGAAAAACGCGTGGTATATCCGTACGTCCGACTATCGCGATCGAATGGTCGAGCTCAACAAAACTATCAAATGGGTTCCGGAGACGATCCGTGACGGTCGTTTCGGTAACTGGCTTGAGAACAATGTTGACTGGGCGTTGTCTCGTGAACGTTTTTGGGGCACGCCATTGCCGGTCTGGACGGACGGAGATGGTGACTATGTCTGCGTAGGTTCGGTCGCCGAACTTGAGGAGCTGACTGGCCGGGAATTGTCGGAGCTCGACCTGCACAGGCCGGCGGTGGATGACGTGACGTTTGAAAAAGACGGGCGGACGTATCGTCGCGTTCCTGAAGTCATCGACTGCTGGTTTGATTCCGGCGCGATGTCCTATGCCCAGTGGCACTATCCTTTCGAGAATAAGGATACGTTTGAAGAACATTTTCCCGCCGACTATATATGCGAAGCGATCGATCAGACTCGTGGCTGGTTTTATACACTGCACGCAATTTCAACCCTGGTATCCGATAGCGTCGCGTTCAAAAACTGTATTTGCCTGAACCTGATTGTCGACCAAGACGGCAAAAAGATGTCGAAGTCAGTCGGCAACATCGTGAACCCCTACGACGTCTTCGATACGGTTGGCGCCGACGCGTTGCGATGGTATTTCCTTGCGCGCCTCAGCCCGGAAGTTCTGAAAAGGATCTCCGTTGAGATAGTGCAGGATGTCGCCAGTTCATTTATCAATACGTTCTGGAATACCTACGGATTTTTCGTCCTGTATGCGCGCATTGATGATGTTGATCTGAGTAAGAATATTCCCATCGATGAGAGACCGGAAATCGACCGTTGGGCGTTGGCGCTTCTGAACCAGACAGTTCGGGATTGCACCGAAGCGATGGACAGCTTCGATGCCAAGCGCGCTGGAGACTCGATCGAATCATTCATTGATCAACTCAGCAACTGGTACGTTCGCCGCAATCGACGCCGTTTCTGGAAATCAACTGATGCCGAAGATAAACGGTCCGCTTACCTGACGCTTTATGAGTGTCTCGACGCAATCCACAGACTGATGGCGCCTTTTGTGCCATTTATTTCAGAGAATGTTTACCAGAACCTGGTGCGCAGCATCGATCCGGATGCGCCGGTGAGTGTGCATATGAGCGAATGGCCGGAAGTGGATGCCGCTCGAGACAACGTGGAGCTTCTTTATGAGGTTGGCGTGGTGCAGAAAGTGGTTGGGCTAGCCCGTGCTGCCAGAAACCAGTCAGGTGTGCGCACTCGCCAGCCGTTGTCACGGCTGCTCGTTCGGGTACCCGATGACCAGGCGGCCGCGGCCCTCGAGGGCCACCAGGATCAGGTGCTGGAGGAATTGAACGTCAAATCGATGGAGTTCATCGCCCGCGATGCCGGCTTGGTTAGCTACCGGATCAAGCCGATGCTGCCAAAACTCGGCAAGCAGTACGGCAAGCTTCTGCCGCGCATCAAAGTGGCGCTGGACGAGGCCGACGGTGCCGCGATTGCCGGCGCCACGGCGCGCGGAGAGACATTCGACATAAGCGTGGATGGCGAGACAATTTCACTGGGTGAGGAAGACGTTCTGATCGAAACGAGCTCCGCGGAGGGGTATGCCTGCGGAGAGGACGGCGGGTTCCTGACGGCGCTGGATACGTCCCTGAGCGACGAACTTGTCCGGGAAGGCGTGGCCCGGGAACTCATCAGGACGGTGCAGGAGGCGCGCAAACAGGCCGGGCTGGAGGTATCTGACCGTATTACGCTGGGTGTCTCGGGTACCGCCGGCGTCCAGGCGGCCCTCGATGAGTATCGTGACTATCTTATGTCAGAAACCCTGGCCACAGACTGGGCGGTCGGCCAGGACAAGTCGCTCTGGCAGGAGGAGCGAACACTCGATGACGAGCGCTGGATGATCGAGATCAGCCGAACCTGATTTCTGCTCGTAAGTTGCGCGACATTCCGCATATCTGCTATAAGAAAGCGACGCAGGTATTTGATACCAATGGAGTAGATAAAGACATCAGCGGGTTCTACCCGCCGGCGAACGAGGCAGCCGGACTTCAAAGCGTACGAAGTCGCTATGAGAGGAAAAAAAGCGGCGAACTAAAAATAATAATGATGGAGTGGAAATGTCCAACCACGTCGATCGTTTTTACGCTGCAGTGTCGGCGGTTGCCGGCCACGGCGATATAAAACAAAGACTTATAGGCGCCTTCGAGGAGCACTTGGCGATCATCGAGAATGATGAGCTGCCCGTGGTTGTCAGACAGGAGTTTATTGCTTTACGTAATTTGATGACCGGTGTTGAGCCGCTGAACGGCGAAGGCCGGATTCGCGCGACCGTGCGCAAAATGTCGATATTCGAAGCCGACATTTGCGCGCGCAAAATGCTGGAAATCTATACTGACCTGGTGCGGCTTGACGATGGGCTGCCGGATATCGTTCCGCTCAGCAGCGACGATCAGCCGGTGGTTCCGCCTTTCCTGGTGAAATCTGCCAATTCCTGATCCGGGTCATTCCTGCATGGCCGCAGGCAATCCTGGATGACGACAGGATAGTAGAGATAAGTGATGAACTCCGGTTCGTCGGCGCGGCAGCGCTGATGCAGGATTCCCGGGCGTCCCCGTTTCTCTTGATTCCCCTTGCTGCCAGGAAGGCCGCAAATCTTGTCGTGAATTTCACCCGGACTTGCGCATGAGCCCATGTGTTTCACTCTGATGACCCCTCCTTCATAAGTCGTACCGATCTTCACAGTTTCGGCAAGTTGCGGAGTGTTAGTGGCAATGCCGCGTGAGCACCAGCATTTGTTCATGGGTAAATCATTAGAGACCTGAGTGCTCAAGTCAACGCGAACAAATGGTCACGGATTGGAGAGGTCGTCCTTATCCAGCTTGCCAACGTGATTCCCGAACAGGCTCGATAACCAAATGGCCTCCCCCGATTCGTAGACACCGGTCAATGCTGGCAGGCGTGCTCC
>CAJQPR010000018.1 GCA_905480255.1 uncultured Woeseiaceae bacterium
CGCAGGTAATTGTCGATCAATTCAACCGTGCCACGCCGTCGAGGAGTGCGGCAGGGTATGAGTCAGCTGCCGATTCTGGCGATTACGAGATTGCAGCAGAATACCTCGATCTTCGAAATCTGCGTGGCAAAGCAAAGGAGCTGACCGGAGTCGAGTTGGCAGAGCGATTCTTAGTCATTATCAATCGCGCGACCTGGATCGATGTTGATGCATTGGTGGACTATCCGGCGGGTCGGCTTGGCGATGGTTTCCCGGATTACCGGGACTCCATCGGTGTTGTCCTTCATAAGGGCAATCCATTGCGTTTGTTCATGCAAAAAGTCCCGCGCGGAGATGGCGAATATATCTGGAAGATTTCCAACTCCACGGTATCGGTAATACCGGAGCTCTACGAAACCTACGGCTATCCTGAATTCGTAGAGGTCCTGCGCGCACAATTGCCGGACAAGACTTTCCTGGGATACGAGCTGTTTAAGTGGGTGCTTGCCGTCGCCGCTGGTGCCCTGGCCTATGTCACCGTATTCATATTCGCGTTGCTTTTTCGTCGGATTTTCAACGATCCGGACAAACCGTCGCGCCGCCAGATCTTCCGGTTCCTGATCGTTCCCTTCGGTTTGTGGGCAGTCGTGATAGCCATGAATATGGTTACCGGTTCACTGGGCAGGGGACCGACCGCCGAAGCAATGGAAAGGTTGTCGCCTATAGCGACCCTGATTACCACCTGGGTAATCTTTGCCGCGATCGATCTTTGGCGCACAATATATTCCAGTTACCTCACGAAGAAAAACCGCGAGTCGACAATTGTCCTGCTCCGTCCGGTCAGCAATGCTCTGAAGTTGATGGTTTTTATTGCAGCCGTCCTGATCTATTTGAACGGGCTTGGAATCAACATCACAACGGTTCTCGCAGGCCTGGGTGTCGGCGGCATCGCGGTTGCACTGGCCTTGCAAAAGCCGTTGGAGGACATATTCGGTGCCATAACGCTTTACTCGCAACAACCAGTTCGGGTTGGTGACTTTTGCCGGGTCGGAGCAGAGACCGGCACGATCGAAGAAATCGGCCTTAGAACGACGTTTATCAGGACGCTTGCCAATACACGCATCGGTGTTCCAAACGCGAAACTTGCAGCCGGTGCGATCGACAATTATTCCGCTCGAAACAAGATACTCTACCGACCGACGTTGCGCTTACGATACGACACGAAACCCGCCCAAGTTCGAGAGGTGCTGAGTGGAGTTCGTGATGCGCTTGAAGAGAATGATCGGGTGCTTTTTGATCATCGTGTCAGGTTTAAGGAGATTGGCGACGACGCACTGAAGGTCGAGGTTTTCGCTTACTTTGATACGACAGACTGGGCGGAGTACCTGGAACTTGCGGAAGACATGAATCTGCAAATCCTGGAAGTCGTCACAAATGCCGGAACCGCTCTCGCATTGCCCGCCAGCACGCTGAAGATAGAGCAAGACGTGGCGATAGAGGTCAGCAAGGGCTGAATGAATTTGGTTCGTCCCGGCTATCCTGATGAACGATTACATTGTCAGGATAAAGCGAACTCCGAACACCCACAGCGAACTTTCGCTCGGATCGTTAGCCGGATTGAGGATGAGCTGCACATCAGGCGTCAGCGAAAAGTTTTTCGACAGCTGAAATTTGTAGGATGTCTCCAGGACCGTCTCATTGTCGAGACCGGGCCCGAATGTCTTCTCTGACGGCCTGGCCCAGCCCGCGCCAAGGGTCCAGACCTGGTCGAACTGCCGCGTAATCTCAAGGCCCGCGCTGAATGCGTCTTCCGCCGCAACGCCGCCGCCTCCGTCGGAGTGACCGAAGCGCACGAACGGAAAGTAACGATCGTTCAGCTGGTATGCAGCACTGACAGCCCAGCCAGTGCCTTTCGGCGTACCGGCGAGCAGTCGCGCGTCTTTTTCCCAGTAGGTGAATTGTACGAGGTGTGATTTGCGTTGGCCAAATGAGGGCGTGTAGCCAACTTCAATCGCCTTTAACCATTCGCCTTCCTGTACGGTGTCCCAATCAAAGTCACCACTGGCCGCATTCGCATCGTGCATCTGCGCGCCCAACCAGACGTTGTCAGTAACAAACCCCTTGACCACGCCGCCGATAGCTCCTACGCCCGTCGTCGGTAACGTTGGATTCAGAATGAACGACCGGTTGATGTAGCCCCGGGAAAAAGTCTGAAAAGGGAAAGCATCCAGGTAGACGTCGAATGCCAATCGCCCAACTGCATAGCCGGCTTTACCCTCAGCGAAACCCTGCGTCCAGTTCAGCACTGCCAGGTCAAGATCAAAACTGTCGTTGTAGGCGAAACCCGGGGCAAGTGTTGCGACGCCTGTACGTCCACCAAGCGATCCAGGCGCTTTGAATCCGCCAATGTTGGAACGACTTTCGACTCGATATTCGATGCGCCCCACGTTTCCGTTGTCTTTCTGAAAAATGGTCCAGTTGCCCTGGAAGCGAAAGATGCCACCGAGTGCATCATCGTCCTCGCCAGGCAGGCTTGAGGTCGCTTTCTGATACAGCCCGTAGTACTGGAAGCCCATCGCGAAGCCGTTGTCGTCCTGGACTCTTCGTTTCCAGTCGAAGTACCCGGCCAAATTTCTTTGCAAACCGTCGAACTCGTAGATCGCTTCGCGATTCGCGTCGTTTCGTTTCAATTCTGAGGTAACACTTTCAGGACCGCCAAACTCAGGGAGATCCCCATAACCCGATTGGGCGACCTCTTTGATATCCTTTTTGTCTTCGTCCGCTTCCTGACCGTAAGCGGGTAGCGTCAGCGTCGTCGCAACCAGGAGTGGCAATAATCGAGTATTCATTGGAAAAAATTATCTTGGTGAATTTAGGCTGATGTCCGGGATAGCGGCGAAATTATAGTGCCTGACGCCAGAGATCGGTACTCAGGTATTTGAGGCCGGAATCACAGGCAATTATGGCAACGGTTGCACCAGGCAACGGTCCTTCAAGGAGCTGTATCGCGCCTGCGAGATTCGCGCCGGATGAGTAACCGGCAAAAACACCTTCTTCCTTCGCCAATCGACGAGTGTAATCAATCGCCTCCCGGGAGGAAACCTTGAGAAAACCATCCGGCTCAATTCCATTCAGTTGCGACAATTCCTCCATCGAATAACCACCCCCCTGAATCGGATGCTCGGGATTGATGACGCCGCTCCCGGACAAGGTTGCAGCATCTTCCGGTTCGACCACATAGCACTCGATGCCCGGATTCTTCTCTTTGAAGAAACGACCGCAACCAGCGAAAGTCCCGCCCGAACCGGCGAAGTCACAGAATGCAGTGACCTCCCCGCCGCTCTGTTCCCAGACTTCAGGCGCGGTACCGAAATAATGAGCGTTCCTGTTGCCCTCATGCTCAAACTGGTCGGCGCGAAACGCATTTCGCTCACTGGTTAGTCGGACGGCCTCGATGTCCACGAGCTTCAGGTCATTCCCGCTGACCTCACCCGGCTTCGATCCCTGGCACTGATCGACGAGAATCACCTCGGCTCCAAGCGCCTGCATCATTCGCGCGCGTTCCATCGAGTTGCCTTTCGACATCACAGCAACAAATGGATAGCCCTTAACGGCGCAAACGATGGCCAGGCCTGTACCCATGTTGCCGCTTGTCAATTCAATAACCGTCTGACCTGGTCTCAGCGCGCCAGACTGTTCGGCTTCTTCGATGATTCGAAGGGCCGCCCTGTCCTTCTTCGATAAACCGGGATTCAGGTACTCAAGCTTCATCAGAATCCGGCCATCAAAACCCGCCGCAATTCTGGAAAGCTCAACGAGCGGCGTGTGTCCAATCGCACCAGCAATCGAGTCATGAACGAGTTTCATTATGCCGTCTCGCGATCGGCCAGTCCCAGCTCTTCTATCATGGTGTCACGCATCTGGAATTTCTGGATCTTGCCGGTTACCGTCATCGGAAACTCATCGACGAATCGTATATATCTTGGCACTTTAAAATGGGCGATCTGCCCATCACAGAAGGCCCTGACGTCATCGGCGGTAAGATCAGCGCCCTCCGCCTGCTGGATCCAGGCGCAGAGTTCTTCGCCGAACTTATCGTCGGGCACGCCGAAGACAGACACCTCAGTGATCTCGTCATGTGTATAGAGAAATTCCTCGATTTCCCTGGGGTACAAGTTTTCACCACCCCGAATCACCATGTCCTTCAACCGGCCGACAATATTTCCGTAGCCTTGCTCATCGATGGTCGCCAGGTCACCGGTTAATATCCAGCCGTCAACCAGACAATCACGCGTCTTTTCATCATCGTTCCAATAGCCGGTCATTACCGAGTAACCGCGGGTGCACAACTCACCGGTTTCGCCGCACGGGACAGTATTCCCATCCTCGCCCACAATCTTGACCTCGACGTGTGGCAGCACCTGTCCGATCGTCGTAACGCGGCGCTCGAGCGAATCATTGACCGAGGATTGAAAACTGACAGGGCTGGTTTCCGTCATGCCATAGGCAATCGTTACCTCACTCATGTTCATGTCGCCAATCACACGCTTCATAATGTCGATGGGACACGGTGCCCCCGCCATGATCCCGGTCCGCAGACTGCTGAGGTCATAGCCTGCGAAGTCTTCAAGTGCGAGCTCTGCAACAAACATCGTCGGCACCCCGTAAAGCGCTGTGCAGCGCTCATCCTGCACAGCCTGCAATGTCGACGCCGGCTCGAATACGGGTGACGGATAGACCACGGTCGCACCATGAGTGAGCGCGCCAAGGTTACCCATTACCATGCCGAAGCAGTGGTATAGCGGTACAGGAATCGCCACCCGATCATCCGGAGTCAGGCGGATGGCCTCGCCCACGAAAAAAGCGTTATTCAGTATGTTGTGGTGAGTCAGCGTCGCGCCTTTGGGCGATCCTGTCGTACCGCTGGTGAACTGAATGTTGATCGGGTCGAAGGGACTCAGTGACTGCTCCAGCTCCGAAATCTTGTCTTTATCCGTCTGTGACGCCCGACCCTCAAGACTCGAAAAATCGATAAAACCGTCCGGAATCGAGTCTGCGAAACCTATAACCATTTCCAGATGTGGCAGTTTTTCGCTTTTGAGCCGGCCGGGCTCGGACGATACGGTCTCCGGCGCAAGCTTCTGGATCATTTCGAAGTAGCGGCTGGTTTTGAATGACTCGGCAAGTATTAACGCCCGACACGCGACTTTACTTAGTGCGTAGTCGAGCTCGAACAGACGATAGGCTGGATTTATGTTGACCAGAATCAAGCCCGCTTTAGCGGTGGCGAACTGCACGATGGTCCACTCGACGCAGTTCGGCGCCCAGATTCCGATTCGGTCACCCGGCTCAAGCCCAAGAGACAAAAGTCCGGCGCCAATGGCCTCGGCCTGATCGTTCAATTCACCATAGGTCAGGCGTACGACCTGGTGTACCGACACGACCGCCTCAAGTGATTCAAATTTCCTGGCGGCCTCGGTCAGGGCCTGACCGATTGTCTGTTCAATCAACGGCGGTTCTTTCACACCAACTACATGACTGTCCATACTTAGGTCTTCTCGTCCGAATGGAAGATGTCAAAGATAGACGAGAGTCAGATCAGAAGCCACGGGGAGGTGGCATCGATACTTGCTGACGCCATTTCAGAAAGTGAACGCCCAACCAATCGTCGGCCCGATCTGTGTCATGTCTACCTTGTAAGCGATGTCATCCTGGGTCGAGTCGCTGCCAATCTGAAGGTAACGGAAGCCAAACCAGAAATTATTGAGATCGGAAACCCGGTAGAGCGCCCGAAAATCCGCACTAAAATCCCGGTCGTTGTCACCGGCAATGCCCAGGTCGGAGTTCAGCATGAGACCCCACTTGTCATTGAACCAGTGATTGAAGTTGACGCCGAACAGTAAATCGAATTTGTTGTCATCAGCAATTACAATACGCTCATTGAATATTTCGTTATTGCCCAGCGTGCTGTAGATATCGAGCTCCATCTTCGCCAATACATGGCGTACGCCGGTCACCAGCCGGACTTTATCGTGGACCCGAAATGATGCGAGCAAATCATTCACCCCCATGTCCAGCCCCGTCCTGATTCGTGTATCCAGCAGGCCTGATCTCGAGGTCTCATCCTCTACGCGCATGACATTACTGCGAAAGGCCAGGCCGTAGGGACCTCGGTTCGCGTACAATTCGAACATCATCCCGAAACTCAATTTATCGAGGATCTTGTCGAAAGAAATTTCAAAGTCGACAGGCTCGCCACCCCGAATCTTGCCGTTGATGTCCGGCGCCCACACCATTGGAAACGCGATCGTGAATCGCCACTGATCATCTCTGGCGGGTAAGGGGTTACCGGACTCCGCCGGAGACACGTCCGCCAAATCGGTATCCACAAGATCGCTATCCACTTCCTCGGCATTGAGGCCGAAAGAAAGTAACAGGAGCAAGAATGCGCGCATAAACCTGGAATCGTCAGAACACTTCGACCGGGTTTTGGCCTTCATGCCTGGCGCTTACCTGTCGTCATTCCAAGGTGCCGCCACAACGGGACTGATCGATATTCTAATCTGGTGCTCCGGCGCAAATACGTCGGCGCGTTCAACGTAATTCCAGTACTGCACCTGAAATTTCCATGGCCGTCCGGCAATGATCGATGTCTTGGCCAGACCAATCCCCAAAGGCAGGGTCAACTTGTCGTCCGCCTTGGTGTGGTCATAGGTGATCGCCGGCCCGCTTGCGATCTGCCAGCCTCCTCCCAAGGGAAACGCGTAGAAATAGTTGAGACTCGTCAGGTTGATGTCTGCATTGCCTGAGCCTGCAAAATCCCACTGGTGGGACAGCACACCGCCAACCACTCCCCACTTCCCAACTCGGCCAAGCAGGAGCTCAGGACCGAGGCCCCACCTGTCCTTTCCGAGCGCGTCGTCGGTGGCTATCGGAATGGTGCCCGCAACGCCACCACCCCACAGCAGGCCGGCAGCCGTGGTTTTTCCGTAGGACAGGTCGAAGCCCATATCAGCGAGGTCAGTTCCGACTGAGTTGAATCCGCCCTGCCCATCCGGAACCGGTTCGTTGAACATCACCGGAATTGCCGGCCGGAAAAATGCCGTGCCGCCATCGCTAAGCTTGAGTGGAAATACAGTTTGGAAGACGTAGCGAACTGAAGACTCGCTTCCCGCTCCCGGCAAGTCCCCGTCGAAGAAGACAAAATCGATGTTGTTGCCAATCGTCATGACTGGATTGGTCGGATTAGCCAGTTTCGCCGCAATTTCTTCTGCCGAAGGCCCGCCGGCCCCACCCGTGTTCGGATCGGATGTCGGCATCCCGGTCGCCCGGCCTTCCGCCAGGCTAAAGAGCACACTTTCTCCGTTCACGGGATCCGTTGCACGATACTCGTTCGACGAGTCAGCGTCTTTTTCCATATCCAGGCATCGATAGTTGCCATCGATTAGTATGCAGGCCTGACCGTTTTCGACCTTCCAGCCGCGAACAAAGATATCGCCCCAGGCTGACAGCTCTCCAGTGCCGTCACTGTTGTAGCGAGATGTCGCAACAACACCGTCCTTGAGTTGCGTAGTCAGCACGGTGTCGGTGAACAACGCGCGAATCTCTGCCTCATCTGTCAATGCCTGCCAGGTCTGAGCATGTGACTGGCCGGACAGGAGAATTAACAGGATGAATAATCGATTGGGGACCATAAACGGGCAACGTTTCAAAAATGTCGGCGTGCGATTATGAATCATATTCCGTCAGATTACCGATTTCAGATTGCGAAAGGCCCCAATCCCTGAGCATGTCCGCTTCCAGGCCCGTATACCTCTGCGGTCCACATTGAATCCCGGACTGGGTACGAGAGAACCGTGGCGCCGGCGCAGGTTGCCGGATTCCATCGACAGTAACAAATGTATTTCGCGCTGAAATGTGGACATGATCGGGCGTTTCAGAAAGTGAAAGAATCGGCGTAACGCACGCATCGGTTTCCGAGAAGAGTTCTGCCCACTCATCCCGAGTCCTTGATGCGAACACGCTGTCGAATATATCGATGTGTTCGAGCCACTTCGATTGATCATGCTGGTCGGCTGGATCTATTCCCTGCACGTTGGCAACCTGCAGCAATTCGGCAAAGAATTGTGGCTCGATTGCACAAACAATAACGTGCTGGTCGTCTCTGGTACGGTATGGACGATAAAAGGGTGCGGCACCGTCGAGCAAATTGCTGCCGCGCTCATCCTTCCACAGTCCACCCGCATACAGACCGTAAAACAGCGTCATCAGTGACGCTGAGCCATCGACCATGGCAGCATCGACCACCTGTCCGCTTCCGGATCGCTGTGCTTCGAGCAAAGCAGCGAGAATACCTATCGCGAGATAAGCGCCGCCACCGCCAAAATCCGCAACAAGATTCAAAGGAACGGCTGGCGACCCGCCCTTTTCACCAATCGCTCCGAGAGCACCGGTAATCGCCGCGTAGTTGCCATCGTGCCCGGCAAAGTCAGCAAGCGGCCCTTCCTGGCCCCAGCCCGTCATCCGCCCGTAGACGAGACGTGCATTCACCGCCCTGCAGTCATCCGGGCCGAGCCCCAGCTTCTCCATAACCCCCGGGCGAAAGCCTTCGAAAATGGCGTCCGCGTGCTTGCAAAGTTGAAAGACCAGGTTCCTGCCATGCTCGGACTTGAGGTCTGCAGCAATCGTCGGCCGGCTGCGATTCATCAGGTTAAACTTATCCGGAATTAGCACCGGCCGACCAGTGCTAATTCCGGTTCCGGGAGTGGAACCGGCCGGCCGGTCAATGCGGATTATTGATGCGCCCATGTCGGCGAGCAACATGCCACAGAACTGGGATGGACCGATGCCCGCAATCTCCAGGATCCTGAAGCCTTTTAGTGGCCCCATGTCAGCCCGGAATCAAAATCACAGGCCGGCGCAGAGGTGCCCGCCATCCACAGTCACGATGCTGCCGGTCATATAGTTGCCGGCGTCGGATGCGAGCAGCAACAACGGCCCGGAAATTTCGGGCAGCTCACCTACACGACCCATCGGCACGTGTTTTTTCACCATTTCGTGCCCGGGTCCTTTCTCGAACTGAACCTCATTAATTTCGGTCACGAAATAGCCGGGCGCCAGTGCGTTGACGCGTATTCCATACATGGCCCACTCAAGCGCCATCGCTTTCGTGAGCTGAACCACGGCTGATTTTGCAGCGATATAGGATGCGAGTGCTTTGCTGACATTCAGACCGAGAATCGACGCAATGTTAATTATGCTGCCACGCTTGTCTGCCCTGATCATGGACTTCGCGGTCGCCTGGGCGACCAGGAATACGCCTTTCAGGTTTGTATCGATCACGGAATCCCAATCTTTCTCTGAAATGTCAGTTAGAAACGCCTGCCTTGCGATACCGGCATTGTTCACCATGATATCCGGAACACCCAACTCACTTTCGACCTGCCGAAGGCAATTCGTCACTGACAAAGAATCCGTAACGTCCAGGTCGATACAAATTGACTGGCCGCCGATTTCATCAATAAGGGCTGCAGTCTCTGCAAGTTTCTCTCGGCGTCTTGCGGCCAGTGCGACCTTTGCGCCGGCTTCGGCAAGCGTGGTCGCGAATTGTCTTCCCAGGCCACTACCAGCGCCGGTAACAAGCGCAACTCTCCCATCCAGATTAAAGATATCCATTTATCCCCTTGCCTGTTTTTTGTAAGTGCCTGTTGCCGTTGCACACAAACGATTCTTCTCCGGATCGAAGAGTTTCGCCTGCGCAAAGAACAGTGATGAAGTCGTTCTAATCAGCTCACCTTCGGCAACGACCGTCTTCGCTGTATGCGGCGACATAAAGTTACAGTTCAGATTAATTGTCACCGATACGAATTCTTCCGATACCCCGTAGCTGCCCGCAACTGCGCCGGCAATATCGAGAAGCGACGCAATGATGCCGCCGTGCAGGTAGCCGACCGTATTTCGGTGCTCGGGTCTGACCGGCATTTCGAGTTTCGTATACCCCTCCTGCCAGGCAATCAGTTTGAAGCCGAGAAATTCGAGGTAGGTGCCTTCGTACAGCGTTGGGTTATCCAGAATGCTGGATGGTATATCTTCGGTCACTTGGGAATTACTCCGGAACGGCGCAAGATGGCCAGGAAAACATCCGGTTCCGGCCTTACTCTATAGTTGTCTGTCTGGTCTGAAAAGATGATCGTACCGCTTGGACTGCAAACTATCAGGGTCGGCAGCACGGTGTCCGATGCATAGCCACCCGGAATTCCGACGGGGACACCATTCTTTACGCCGATACCAAGTTCATAAGCGAGCTTGTTGTCTTCATCCACGAGGAAATGAAACGGCGCGTCGTATTGCGAAGCCAGTTTCCGGCTTAGCTCATCCGGTTGCGGGCTGACCAGGACAACTTTTATCCCCATGGCCTCCATGTCCTGGTAGCGACCGGCGATTTCCTTTATCTGCGCCATGCAGAGCGGACACCAGTTGCCCCGATAGAACATCAACACGGCAGGAGCACCAGCCAGGGAGGAAGAGTCAAACACATTGCCATCACTATCTTTAAGCGAAAATTCGGGCAATTTCCCGCCTACGGAGAGGTGCACACTGTCGAACCGGCCGAAGCGGGAATACCAGAACACGTACATGATCAGCAACATACCGCTAACGAGCGCCACTGCCGTTGGCGACCAACCGGACGAGCCTTCAATGAACTGTTCCCAGCCCGCCACCATGACGCCCGCGGCGCCAATCAACAGCATGAACGGAAAATTCTCGCTGGTCCGCTCAGGCCCACCGAGCATCAGGTAGCTTGCAATTATCGGCAGTGGTATCGACGCGATAGCCGCACCCAACCAGGCGGTCGCTTCGATGCCGCCCAGTAGTGCCGCAAAAACAGAGACACCGAACAGCACCATACTGACGCCGACGGCGGGAAATATGAAAAGAGATTTGTACTTAGCGTCAATGACCACGGCTGGACCTTTCTTGTTTGGTTCAAGCTTACCGCAGATTCAGCGCCGGGTCAGAGCCGGGCTCCGACGGCCTATATACACTCTCAATGACGGGCGCGTCCCGTCACATATTGCGCCGGTACTCGCCTCCGACCTCATAGAGCGCCGCGGAAATCTGTCCAAGGGAATTGGACTTGACCGTATGCATAAGTTCCTCGAATACGTTGCCGCGGTTTCCGGCGACTGCTTTCAACGCCGCGATAGCTTTAGCCGATTCACTCCCGTGCAATTTCTGGAACTCGCGAACATGGCGAATCTGGTCATCTTTCTCCGCAACAGACGATCGGATCAATTCCAGTTCGTGAACCTGATCCTCCTGGCCTTCTTTCGGCAAGAAAGTGTTCACGCCGATGAGCGGAAATGATCCATCATGTTTCTTGCTTTCATAGTAAAGACTCTCGTCCTGGATCTTGCCGCGCTGGTACATTGTATCCATCGCGCCAAGCACGCCGCCGCGCTCTGAGATTCGATCGAATTCTTTGTAGACCGCTTCTTCAACCAGTTCGGTGAGCTCGTCGATGATGTAGGAGCCCTGCCACGGGTTCTCGCAGTAGTTGAGGCCGAGCTCGCGCGAAATGATCATCTGAATGGCCACTGCGCGCCGGACAGACTGTTCCGTCGGCGTCGTAACCGCTTCGTCAAAAGCATTAGTGTGGAGACTGTTGCAGTTATCGAACAATGCATACAGCGCCTGCAGTGTTGTGCGGATATCGTTAAAACTGATTTCCTGCGCGTGCAGACTTCGACCCGATGTCTGGATGTGATACTTCAGCATCTGGCTGCGTGGACTGGCGCCATAGCGCTCACGCATGGCTCGCGCCCAGATCCTTCGAGCAACCCGACCGATGACCGAATATTCCGGATCCATGCCATTCGAGAAGAAAAAGCTCAGGTTCGGCGCGAAATCGTCGATGCTCATTCCGCGCGCGAGATAGTACTCGACGATGGTGAAACCGTTAGACAGGGTAAAAGCCAGCTGACTGATCGGGTTCGCTCCGGCTTCGGCGATGTGATACCCGCTGATTGAAACGCTGTAGTAATTACGAACCTTGTGGTCGATGAAGTATTGCTGCACGTCGCCCATCATCTTCATTGCGAATTCGGTCGAGAAGATACAGGTATTCTGCGCCTGGTCCTCCTTAAGAATATCGGCCTGCACCGTACCTCTGACAGACTTCAGCGTGCGCTCTTTGATCGCCGTATAGGTTTCGGCGTCGACGAGTTTGTCCCCGGAAACACCCAGCATTCCGAGTCCGAGCCCATCATTGCCCTGGGGAAGATCACCAACGTATTCAGGTCGGGGTTTATCAGAGAAATACGCATCAATTTTTTTCTTCGCCGCATCCCATTCGCCGGTTTCCTTCAGATGCTTTTCGACCTGTTGATCGATCGCGGCGTTCATAAAGAATGCAAGAATCAT
Organism: uncultured Woeseiaceae bacterium; assembly: GCA_905480255.1. Taxonomy (GTDB): domain Bacteria; phylum Pseudomonadota; class Gammaproteobacteria; order Steroidobacterales; family Woeseiaceae; genus SZUA-117. The sequence goes on from CAJQPR010000018.1 coordinate 12,403, forward strand.
CGGCGCAGGGCCGTTAATCGTCATCGACACTGACGTCGTCGGCGCGCAGAGATCAAAGCCTGAATATAATTTCTTGATGTCGTCGACCGACGCGATCGACACGCCTGAATTACCG
>CAJQPR010000019.1 GCA_905480255.1 uncultured Woeseiaceae bacterium
CTGCTGATCAGGCGACTTCTGCGCGTACCGGCGAAAACACAGTGGTCGCAACGCGACAGCCCGACGCGGTCTGGTGAATCGTCAGGGATATGGTTTCGTCGGATCCCGCGGGATGGAATGCCAGCAGAATAGTGATGCCCCTGTCGGGGTCGACCGGTTTGCGGTGATTGCCTGCGTCGCACTGCACCATGAAATGTTTGTCCGCAAATGCACCCGCGTCGGACATCGCGCACATGAATGCATGCACCTTGCTAACGATACGTTCGCGCGCAGAGGTGGAGTTTGGTTCAAAAACAGCCCAGCGTGTTGCCTGATCGATCGCCTTGGTAATAACAAGACACAAGCGTCGCGTCGTCAGGCTCGCGAATTCGTCACCGCTTCTTGTGCCGTGCGCGAGCGTTACAGAGCCACACACCATCGTGTGCCCGGGATTGTGGCCGGCAATAACATTGAGTCCCTCCTTGACCAGCAAGTGCGCGTCGCTGCTGAAAATATCGATAGCAGGAACCAGCTCACGCTTAAGTGCAAAACCACGCTGATCAAGGTCCTCCCATGTGCCGCGCGTCCGGTCAAGCTTGCAAAGAAGTCCTGCGATTGCGCCGCCAATTGCGATCGGCGGTGACGCCTCATCACCACGAACTGCGGCGCGCGGAAAATAGGAGATCACATCCGGGTTAGCATATCCCGCTTCCCGAATACCTTGAATTGCGTCGTAGGGACTGTTCCATTCTTCCGGCGGATCGAGAATCAACATCGCCCCGCGCCTTTTGCAATAGAGCTCCGCTGCGAGCACTGCGGCCGGTCCCGGCACCCGACCAATTTCCGGCGGTGGCAGATAAAGAAGATCCAGATCATCGACCTGGTTCAGCGCAAACATGCCGGTGCCTTTGATTGCGGAGCCAATCAGGTCGTAGTCGGAAAGTGCCAGACCGTCAGTTCCTGCCTGTGCAGGGTCTTCATATCGCGTACTGGTCGCTATCGGGCGGTGCGTTGGCAACGGCGCCTGCACTCGGACCATCGATGAAGACAGGAGAACGTCTTGCACGTAACGAACGTCTTTCGTATCGCAAGTAAGACGCCTGAAGATTTCCTGGTCAAGGACGAGACCGGTGTCAGGCGCGACCCGCTGCAGCGTTAGATTGAATAGCTCGTCGTTGTCTTTATCGATTCCGTCGTAGTCGACGGCCGCGCGAATATGTTCTGCCGATCCGGGCTCGACTGCACGCAACACCAGCACACCATGCAATGCCGGCAGACAAAGCATTGCGCCGCGTGCGCCGTTGGCGACGCGAATGACGTAGACCTGCTTGCCGCCATGTTCGAAGAACTGCTCAATGGCAGAACCAAGACTGCTGCCCGGCCAGAATCCACCGTAGCGCCGGCGAAATTCCGCGAAGTTCTTGATTAGAATGGGAGTATCGAGGGGGCCACGAAGCGCACGCCCTACAAAAGCAGCCGTGGTTTCCGCTGACGCATCGATGGGTTGATCCATCGGCGCAATTTCAGTGACCGTGATTCCCCGGTCTAAAGCATCTGACAAACTTATCTCCGCGACTATTAGTCAGATTTCCGTGAGCGCATTCTAAAGTCTCGGGTCTTAAGATGCTATCGTTGTCGGAGAATAAGACAGCGAAATTCCATGTCACCACCCGACTTTTTAAAAGAGAGATTTCCCAGGCTCGGCGGGCAGTTGCCACGATCCGATTTCGCCACCTTACCGACTCCGGTACGTCAGCATCAGGTCCTGTTCCAGGAATTGCCCGGACGCATCTCGATCAAGTACGACAATCTCACGGGAAGCATCTACGGCGGCAACAAAATTCGCAAACTTGAGTACATTTTTCCGCGCGCCGCGAAGAAACACTGTCTTCGGGTCGCGACGTTTGGCGCGGCAGGGTCGAATCATGCCCTGGCCACAGCGCTCTATGCCCGCGAGGCTGGATTTGACTGCACTTGTTTTCTTTCTCACCAGGCGAAAACGCCCCTGGTCGCGGCAACACTCAACCTGCACATCCGCAATGGCACAGAACTGGTTCGTTACGGCGGCTCCTATGGCACCCGCGTCAGGACGCTGCGCGAACATCTATGGGGTCGGCATGCCTGGGTGATACCGATGGGTGGATCGTCCTGGCTTGGAACGGTTGGATTCGTTGCGGCGGGGCTCGAACTGGCCGCACAAATTGCCGATGGCGACGTGCCTCGTCCCGACAGACTGTATGTCGGCGCCGGGACAATGGGGACCGCTGTGGGACTCGCTCTTGGGCTAGCCCTGGCCGGACTGCGAACGGAAGTGCATGCGGTGCGGGTATCCGATATCTCGATCATGAACGAGCATGCTCTCAATAAGCTCATGCAAAAGACCTCGCTGATGATGCATCGTTGTGATGACACGGTTCCGGCAAACCTGGCAGAGCAGGCAAATATTAGAATTCGCGATGACTTCTTTGGTCCCGGCTATGCACAAGGCACGGGGGCGACAGCCAGGGCGATCGCATTTTCGAGGAGTGAATTGAGCCTGTCTCTCGAAACAACCTATACCGGAAAGACAATGTCCGCGCTGCTCGCAGACTGGCGGGAAATCGTTTCGGAAAATCTAAACGTTCTCTACTGGCACACATACAACTCCGTGCCGTTCGATATACCGGAAGACGAACCGATAGACGATGCCGCCTTACCGGACGAATTCTTCAGATATTTTCAGAGCTAGGGATTGTCAGATTCGCAGCGGTCTTTTCTGACCTGCGATCAGCTGCCTCGCGGGAGGCTTTTTCTTCTTCTTTCTTGCGCGTGATCTCTTCGAGCATCACGTCGAGCCATTCACTCATCGGCAACAGTTTGCTCAGTCACGGTTTGCTCGGACACCACTTCGTCTTCTTCAAGTGGCGCATCCAGAATCGCGCGAACTTCGTCGAGCGTCGGCAAATCCGGATCAGGCTCGACGGTATTATTGACGATGCGGGCGCGCGCAAATAATTCATCAGTGTTCTGCTTTGCGAGCTGCATAGGTACGCCGGACCCGGCGTCTGCCAGCACACGAAGCCGATCGATGTTGGCAATGTTCTCATACTTACTTGCCAGGTTTTCCACGTGCGCAAGCACCTCGACAAGATGCTCCTCAGCGCTGACGTCGTCGTCTTCGAGCGGCACATGCGCTTCAAAGTAGATCTGTCCTTCCCGCCAGCCAGCAAGGAAGGGCTCATTAATGATGTGAACCGGTTCTCCGACCGCGACCAGTTCGTACAGGAGCTCGATGTTCTCCGGATAGAGTCGCACACAGCCGTGGCTCACTCGCATACCGACGCCATATGGCTGGTTGGTGCCATGAATGAGGTAGCCGGGAATGTCGAGCTTGAGCACTCGCGTTCCCAAGGGATTTTCCGGTCCCGGCGGCACAATTGACGGTAAGGGATCGCCTGCTTCTTCGTGCTCCCGACGCACCGATGCAGGCACATACCAATGAGGATCCCGCGCTTTCGAAATTACTGCAGATGAGCCAAGCGGCGTTTCCCAGCCGACCCTGCCAATCCCGATGGGATAGGTCATCACGATTTGTTCCTGACCGTCGAGCGCCTGCGGATAATAAAAAAGCCGCTTGGAAGCGATATTCAGGATGATCCCCTCCCTTGGGAGGTCAGGCAAAATAAACTGAGTCGGCAAAAGGATCGGCGTGCCCTCACCCGGCAGCCAGGGATCAACGCCTGGGTTTGCTGCGACCAGTTCGTCATAACCAAGGCCGTATTCACGGGCAATGTCGGAAAACGTATTTTCTTCGCTCGCAAAAATTATTTGTGGCTCGCCGATAACTGACTGCTCCGGTGTCTTCAGCACAAAATAATTTCGGCCGATCGGATCGAGTCGCGGCCGCTCTTCCAATGGCGGAAGTTCCGGCACGGGCGGTTCTTCGTGATGAAGCGGCGCCATAAATTCATTAAATGAAGTACAGCCGGAAAGCCCGGCGAAGAGCATTCCCAGGATGGCTGTCTTGCGGAAATTAGTGAATGTTTTCAATGTGGTAACCGGCCCAAGTTTCCAGATGAGCGGATTCTCGCAGAAATTCGCCATAGAAACACTTTTTCTACTTGCGGCCCACTCGCAGAATCAGCGGCCAACTGACGGTGCGCGTTCCATTTCCCCATCGCGACCTCAGCTCGTCCACAAATTCTTCGCAGGGATCATTGCCATTTTCAGCCAGGTAACGTCGAGTTGCGGACCACGTGCGCATGTAGTTCAACGCATTTTCTGCCGTCCATTCTGTCGTCATTAGGAACTCGTCAGCAGGTATCTCGGTGAAAGGCATCGCAATGTCGGGGTAGTCATTCTCGACAATATCCCGTTCCGTTGGCCAGAAAGCATCAATTTTGGCGAAGAGAGCATCAATGATTTCGTCGCATTCCGGATCCACCCGACAATTGTGATAAATCCAGAAAGCAAGTACGCCTCCCCGTTTGAGCACCCTGCTTGCCTCGGCGAAAAAGACTTCTACATTGAACCAATGAAGTGCCTGAGCGACCGTGATCAGATCGACCGACGCCGACTCGAGGCCGCTTTCTTCCGCGCGGGCAACGCAATATTTCACGGCGTCTGTGGGCTCGGCGGCCGCTATCTGTTCCACGCTGGCGTCCGTTGCGACAACATTAGTGAAATGAGGGGCTAGCGACCGGGCCGCCTGACCATTGCCGGTTGCACAATCCCATACCAGGTCACGATCAGTGCACAGGGATGCGAGGAACGAAAAAAGAGCATCCGGATAACCCGGCCGATGCGCAGCATAACTGCCCGCGTGTCCGGAAAAATGATCCTTGAAGTGACTCAGCGTTCGCAGTTCGGGTCGCGGCCTTCTGCCTTGGCCTGGTTGTAGAGCGCGAGCATTTCGGGCAAACGCTCAACCATCGACTCGATTCGCGTGTCGCCGGATGGGTGAGTCGACATAAACTCCGGCACCTTCGCCGTCTTCTCACTGCTGTTCATGTTTTGCCAGAGCTCAACACTTTCGCGGGGATCGAAACCCGCCTTGGCCATGTACTCAAGACCAATGATGTCTGCTTCCGATTCCTGCATGCGACTGAACGGATTCATCAGGCCCATGGTATTTAGCGCAGAAGCAGCGCCGTAGGCTCCCTGAGTCTGATTGTAGTAACCGCCACCAAGGATCAGTGCGAGCACCTCGACACCGTAGCTGGTGAGATCGCCGCGAGTCGCTCTTTCATTGGCGTGATTAGCAGTTACATGTGCCGCCTCGTGTCCAAGTACGGTCGCAAGCTGGTGCTGATTCTCGGCAACCGTCAGGATTCCGGATTTAACGACAATCTTGCCGCCCGGCATGACGAATGCATTTACGTCCGGCTGGTTAACGATGGCCAGCTCCCAGTACATAGCGGCGTCTTCGCCCTCCAGTACACCGACGATGGCGTTGGCAACGCAGGCAACATAATCAATCGTTGCCTGGTCCTGCACCAGGGGTGAGTTTTCGCGAATGATCGCCATTTGACGCGTGCCTTCCTGCGCCAGATGGGCTTCTGACTTCAACGTCAGCTGCTTGCGGCCCGTCGGTGTCGACGAGCAAGCGGCCGCGAATACGGCCAAAAGGACCAATGAAATCAGTCGTTTAGAAATCGAATTCATCTATCAATGCTCCGGAGCATGCATTTTTCACCATTTTAACAAGCTGGTATGAATATGACCTGACGGCGATCTGCAGGTTCCCGCTTTAACACCAGGGTCCCAACAGGCTACTAGCGTGGGAGGCGATCCTCAAATCGCTTCCGCCAACCAAGCGCATCGACCCGTTCCATGGCCGCATCTGCACCCGCCATCAGGCGCTTTTGCAGTGGCTGTTTGATCTTGTAGGCCAGCCGGTAGAGATCGTGATCTTTGGCGAGTTCTGCCAGCAACTCGTCACTGGTTTTCAGTTCATCAGCCAGGCCAAATTCGAGGGCCCGCGTGCCATACCAGTGTTCGCCGGTCGCAATCTTGTCCATATCCATGTCCGGGCGGTACTTGGTAACCGCACCTTTGAATAGCAAATGCACGTCCTCCAGCTCTTCTTTCAGCTTGGCGCGGTCTTCATCCGTGTTCTTGCCAAACATTGTCACGCTACGCTTGTATTTACCCGCAGTGATTTGTTCGAAGTCGACGCCATGCGAGTCGAGCATGCGATTGAAATTTGGAATCTGCGCAAGCACTCCGATCGAGCCCAGGATGGCGAACGGCGCAGCAAGAATTCTGTTTGCGACGCAGGCCATCAGGTAGCCACCACTGGCGGCAACTTTGTCCACGACAATTGTCAGGGGTATTTCCTTGTCCCTGATCCTGACCAGCTGAGACGCGGCCAAGCCGTGCTCATGTACGACACCGCCATAGTTTTCGAGCCTTACAACAACCTGGTCTTCCCGAGACGCCACCTCGAGCAAAGCACTGACTTCCTCGCGCAATGAAGGCACAGCACTTGCCTTCAGATCACCCTTAAAATCGATGATGAATGCACGTGGCCTGGACTCGTCCGCTTTTGCCTCGGCCTTGTCGCGCTCCTTTTCTGCCTTCGCTTCCTTCTTCCAGTCGGCTTTCTTCATAACGGCCTGCTTCAGGGCGCTGGCCATGGACTTGTACTTTTTGTTCAGGTCCTCGACCTCAAGACCTTCCTGGTGAGCAGCCTTCTTGCCGGCTGCAGCGAGGGCGCCAATGATGGCAATGACAGCAACGACCAGCGTTACGGTCTTCAACAGGAACAAGCCGTATTCGGAAAAAAATTCGATCATGGGATCACTTTAGTAATGTGGCAACGATGGGAGGCATCAGACGGCGATGCCAACGTTATTTTTTTCCAGCACCTTGTCGGCACGATAACTTGACCTGACCAAGGGACCGGCGACTACTTCAAGGAAGCCTTTCTCCAGGCCTTCCTGCCGATAGGCATCAAACTCGTCCGGTGTCACGTAGCGCTCTACAACAAGATGATTTGGCGTCGGCCGCAAATACTGCCCAAGGGTCAGGATATCGACGCCAACGGCGCGCAGATCATGCATTGTCTGCATGATTTCATGATCTTTCTCCCCAAGGCCAAGCATCAGGCTTGTCTTGGTCAGTACGTCAGGTCGGTGTTTTTTCGCGTGCTCGAGTACAGCCAGGGTTTGTGCATAACTTGCACGCGGATCGCGGACAGGGTGTGTCAGGCGCTTAACAGTCTCGACATTCTGGGCAAATACTTCGAGTCCGGAATCCACAACCTTTTCTACATCCGTCATTACGCCGTTGAAGTCCGGCGTTAGCGCTTCGACCGCGGTCTGCGGGTTCATTTTCTTGATTTCCCGGACGCAACTCGCATAGTGCGCGGCGCCACCATCAGGAAGATCATCCCTGTCAACCGAAGTGATGACCACGTACTTCAGGTTCATCAGCTTTACAGCCCGGGCGGTATTCAAAGGCTCTTCCGGGTCCAGCCAGCCGTGTGGATTGCCGGTATCGACTGCACAGAATCGGCAAGCCCTGGTACAAACAGCGCCCATCACCATGATAGTAGCGGTACCGTTATTCCAGCACTCGCCAATATTCGGGCACATGGATTCTTCGCAAACAGTGCTCAGACGATGTTCTTTGACCGTTTGCTTTACGCCGTTAAATCCCCTGCCGGAAGGCATCTTCGCCCGCAGCCATTTCGGCTTGTTGCCACGTTCGATGTCGGGCGTATCACGACGCTGCTTGACGCCATTCTTAATCGCAGAAAAGCCTTCGTCGGTACGATATTTTCGGCCGCTCTCGACGACCGGAATACCGCGAAAATTCGACCTGGTATTGTCTTTCTCGTCCATGGACTACACGTGGAATCAAAGAGGGCCGCATTTTCGCACAAATCCATCCTGTGATGGCGATGATCCGTCCGAGATCTCGGTAGAGAGGTTCTGCCAGGCAGGAGTGGCAACACCCAGACAAAAAAATCCCCGGACTAGCCGGGGAAAATCAGGGGGAAAATCAATTTAGACGCCAGATGTATCAGTGCAACCTTGACCAGCTAACGAGCTGTACTTCGCTCTGCCGCAGGTCGAAATTCTTTGCCAGTACCGCTTCGATGTCCGTAATGTCAGAGTTCTGATCCATCGGGCGGGACAGTTCTACAACACCACTGAATTCGTTGCCGTCGCGGTATTCCCCGTCGGTCAGTTTGAATTGTGTGTAGTACTTGGCAGACATGCTGGAAAGACTACTAGCGGTTCGCGAACCGGTCTGTGAGCCACGGCACAGTTTGCTGGCGGGCGTAGCCGAAGCCCCGGAATAGTGACCGAATTCACAAAGTCACCATTTTTCGGTCTTCCCTAACCCCCGAAAACCCTAATAAAGCGTAGAATACCTTCATACGACATAACCCATGCCGGATAAGGTGAGGCACTGCACAGAATCCGAATTGGACGATATGTAATATTTCGGTCAGCACTTGGGTGCGCCTAACTTATTGTTTTTAGAATTATGCGGAACTACAGAATGGCTTCGAAAACCAGTTTTGTCAGATTAATGCTGCTTGCGCTCTTCCTTTTTGGCGCCGGCAGTGCCCTCGCACAGGACGAGTTGCGAGCAACTTTTTTCAAGGATGCTGACGCGGCACGCGAATCGGCTGACGCGTTGGATGCCCGACTGCTGGCACCACGCAGTTATGCAGCCGGCGTCGAGGACTATGACGCGGCCGAGGTCGCCCTCGAGCGCGGGCGAAATATAGAATATGTGCGCCGGAAAGCGGGTGAGGCTGAAGAGAACTTCACCGCGGCAGCCGCGGCTGCCGAACTTGCGAAGACGGTCCTCGCCCAGGTAATGAAAAGTCGGCAAGATGCCGCCAACGCTCGGGCACCCGAACTTGCCCGGGAAGTCTGGGATAAGGCGCAGAAAGAATTTGGCAACGCAATTCGATATCTGGAACGTGGTGATCTTAAGAACGCCACCAAGAATGACATCGAAGCGACGACTTTCTATCGCGACGCGGAACTCATCGCGATCAAGGCGCAGTATCTCAGTGAGACCCGACGCCTCCTGGAAGATGCCAAACGGGCAAAGGTCGAACGATACGCACCGGTTACACTTGGCAAAGCCCAGCGACTGCTGGCTGAAGCAGAACGTGAGCTGAGCGAAAATCGCTACGACACCGATTTGCCGCGAAGCCTCGCACGGCAGGCCAACTATGAGGCCAAGCATGCCATCTATCTTTCAGAGGTAGTGCGGGACGTTAGGGATAAAGATCTGACGGTCGAGGACCTGATATTGCAGTGGGAAGATCCGCTCGCGCAGATCGCGGCCACTGCAGACATCGTTCCGTCCATGTCCGAAGGTCACGACCAGATCGAACTCGAACTGGTTACCTACATAGAAAATCAGCGCAATCAAATTCAGAGCCTGGAACAGGAAGTCGACTCAAACATCCTGAGACTCGCCGACATGGAAGATGAAATCCGGGCTTTGGATGAACGACTTGGCGGTGCCACTGTGGAACGGGCGGCATTGATTCAACGTCTCGAACAGGAAGAGCGTGTAAAAGCTCAGTTCGCGCAGGTTGAGAAAATGTTCGCGCGTAATGAGGCCCGCGTCTTTCGCGAGGGCGACAACATCATTGTCCGCCTTGTCGGCCTGACATTCGATAGCGGCAAATCGCAAATCAAGCAGGAAGATTTCGACCTGCTGGCGAAGGTTGAGAAAGCAATCGATGTGTTTCCGCGTAGCGAACTCATTATTGAAGGCCACACGGATTCATACGGTGGAGATTCTTCAAACCAGCGGCTTTCGCAGGAACGTGCTGAATCGGTTCAGCAGTACATGGTCAATGCCATGCGAATTCCGAGCTACCGATTGATCGCAACCGGCTTTGGTGAAACCAATCCTGTGGCGAACAATGAGACCGAGTCCGGCCGCGCCCGGAACCGGCGAATTGACATCATTATCAAACCGAATTTCGAGCCGGCCTAGTAATTACTAAGCGCCGGACTTCGAACGCAACCATTCGCTGATGGCTCGTGCGGTAACCTCGTTGATGAGGTAACCGTACTCGACGTGAACATTCAATGAGCCGTGCATGTGGTAATAGTTGAATAAATCACGATCAATGATGTCCGGCACCAGTCCCAGTTCAATCATTGTCGAAAAATCATTTTTTAATGTCCGGTCGACCGCAGTGAGTTCGCCGATTGCGGCCAGGTTGATCCAGCTATCAATATTCGATGGATAACGTTGCCTGCCCTCCATATCCACGCCAAGCAGATGGCGCTGCACAATATTTTGTCCCAGCGGACTTCCGGTGGTTAGCAGGAGGTCTACCCGGGCATCGCTTTCTTCTTCATGCGTCAGTTGCCAGAGCGCATCATAGGCAATCACAGAGCCCATGCTGTGTGCGAGCAACAACACGGGGCGCCCTTCCCGCCCGGCGTCACGCAGCGTAGATTTCAGTTTTTCCCGGGCGGACTCCGCGATGCCGTTTGTGTTTCGTGCATAGCGATTGAAGTCGCGTAAGTGGACTTCCACTTCTTCGGTCGCGACTTTGGGAATCAGAAACGGCAGATAGTCCGCCATGTGGAATATTGAGCGGGCCATGCGTCGCTTCCACGAGGTGGCCACCAGAATATCTGCCTCGCTGGCCGCCTCTTTCGAAAGAACGGTTTCAATGTCCGCCATATCGAGATTGATATCGCGATATTCACCATAGAAATCGTAGGTCCAGCTAACAAGGTGAAACATGCCCGGTGCGGCCATCTCTCCGGCTGACTGTTCATCGATCCGTCGCAAACCTTCGCGCAGGCAGCGAAGCAACTGAGCCTTGTGTAACTCCGCCTCCGGCTTGGGCTTGAGGCCGGGAATATAGACGATTAACGGATTCGCCGGCATGCAGTTCACCCGGCCTCAGCAAGCAGTTTCGTAAGCTCTGTGATCGTCGTGATCACAACATCCGGTTCATCAAAATCTTCGGGCCACGCCTCGTCCGTTCTGTTGATCCATGCTGTCCGCAACCCGGCATTCTTTGCGCCATAGATATCCGTTTCCGGGTGGTCACCAACGTGCAGGATTTTCTCGGCCGTTACCCCTGTTTTCGCTATGGCCACGTCGAAAATTGGCCGTGCCGGTTTGGCAACACCGGCATCGACTGCAGTCACGATGTCGTGAAACAGATGGTCAATTCCGATGGTTTTCAAATTGGCGTTTCCGTTGGTAACGGCAACGATGGTGAATCTCTCATACAGGTATTCGAGATCAGGCAGTACGTCCGGGTAGAGCTCAACCGCATTCCTGGCCGCGTCGAATACCTCAAACGCGGGCTCTACCAGTGAGTCGTCATAGCCCGCCTCAATTGCGACCCGTTCGAGCACCTTCTTTCGCAGGTAACGATAGTCGTGCGACTTGTGCCGGTGATCATCGACCACCGAATTGCGCAGACTAATGAGATCTTCAGCATCAAACCGATCCGGAATTTGCGGATAATTTATCGACAGCCAATCCCACAACGTCGCCTCCGCATTACGAATCACAGGACCAATGTCCCAGAGAGTGTTATCCAGATCCAGCGTTATGGCGCGAATTCGATGCAACAGACTTTCCGCTTGAAAGTGAGCAGGCATTGTCGTCTCATAACGAGTCGAAGTTCAACCAATGCGCGATCGGGAAAAAGATATGAAGTACTTGCACACCATGGTCAGGGTCACTGATCTCGAAAAGTCACTCGATTTTTACTGTAACAAGCTCGGTCTCGTAGAAATCCGCCGCAAGGATATCGAAGCTGGCCGGTTTTCGTTGATTTTCCTCGCGGCGCCGGGTGATGAAGACGCCCAGGTCGAACTCACCTGGAACTGGGATCCTGAGGAATACGGAGAGGGCCGCAATTTCGGGCATCTCGCCTACGCAGTCGACAATATCTATGAATCCTGCCAGCAATTGATGGACGCGGGCGTGACGATCAATCGCCCGCCCCGGGATGGCTATATGGCATTCGTGCGCTCGCCCGACAACATTTCCATCGAGTTGTTGCAAAAGGGTGATGCACTGGCACCACAGGAACCCTGGGCATCAATGGAGAACACGGGAAGCTGGTAGCGAAACGCGTTTTGGGTATCAGGCCGGAGACAGTGGCGGCAATACGTCCGCCGGCTGTTCTTCCTCTTTTTCGCTAAGCACAGAGAAAGAACGCAGCGACTTCGCCAGCTCGTCGCCATTCCAATGCCTTTCACCAGGGCCATAGCTCGCACTGCACAGCGCCTCGAGTTGCGTCGATAGCGGCAGCGAAACGCGCCTTGCAAGATCACCAACGCTGCGTGGCGGATTGGTGGGCCACTGCAACCGGCCCCATTCCAGCACATTCGACTTTACGCCTGCGGCTTCGCCTGCGAGTGCCGCTTTCCTCGCAGCTTTCAGGAATTTCGCCTGCTGCTTGTGAATGGGCGGCGCTTCCGGTTCTTTCGGCTCACGACCGGTCGGTCGTCGCGACCACCACCAGGCAATGATTGTCATCAACCACGCACCGCCAATGCCAGCACTGACATAGCGCCAGAAATCGACGTAGACGAATTCCGTTTCGGCTGCGGATTCGGATTCGGATTCTTCCTCCGGTTCTTCAGCCGGCGCGGGTGGCGGCACAACTGCCGTCGCTGAAGGCAGAATGGTCAACGTGGATCCGGGTAGACTGGCCACTTGCCACTCACCGGCGTCGATGTTCCACCATGGCAAATTAACCTCCGGCAATGCGACTTCGCCGGCCGAGATTCCGATCATTGCATACTGGTCTCTGCGCACCGCGCGAATGCCCGTCGCTTCTGCGGCATCACGAAACTCAGGCTTGTCCGGATACAGCTTCACCCGGTCCGAAACTGCGGGCTCAATGACCGGGATCTGCGTCGAAAGCTGCCCGACCGCCGTGACCGTTATGTGCCGCGTGATGGGCTCACCAGCGGGCAATCCGCCAGGCTGGCGCGACCAGTCTTCATTCAGAGTGACAGAACGTGCCGGGAACCAGACAGCATCGGGAAATTCTTCAGGCGGTGGCGGAATCGGATTCACCTGGATTTCGATGGCCTCGGATTCAAAAATCTTTCTGCCAGTAATGCGGCCATCGCGGAGAACGCGCGCTTCAAAGCGCGCCGGAGCGATAGAAATGCTGCCACTTTCCTGCGGGAACAATGCATACACTCTTTCGACAACGTTGTAGGCCTTGCCATTTAATATTGACTCGTAGCTTCGCTCATCGCCTGCAGTCTCAATCAGCACTTCGACGCCACCAATGCTCGGCTCACTCAGTCGCGGCTGGCGGGTTGCAACTGCCCGATAAACCTTCACCCGGTAAAGAACCTGTGCCTGCACGAAGCTTTCAGTGTGATCAACTTCGGTGGTTACAAAGATATCTGCCTCGCCCGGCAGAGTTGTCGACGGCGGCGTTACCCGAATCGGCACAGATTCGCTCTGTTCGGTGCCGATGCGAACGGGTGGGATTTCGAGATTCCCCTCGCGTCTTGCCATCAGGACGTAAGTCCATGTGCGCGATCGACTAATTTGTCCATTGACGATCGTAGTGTTGCTCAGCTGGCTCCGAGTGCCAACGAAGAAATCTTCTTCGAGCGCAGATGCATCCGGTTCGACATCAATCGACGTGTCGACCGTAATTTTCAGCGTGAACGACTCATTTAATTCAACATTAGCCCGGTCCACACTGGCGATAACTGCCGCGTGCGCCGACATAACGGGCAACATTAGTATCGCCAAGAGACCTGCCGTAAATGCCAGTCGCCAATTGAGCATTGTTTTAAGGCCGTGTCGGACCGCCTGCGGCTTGCTCCGCAAGTTTTTGTCTACCATGGTTGCACCTCATCGTCGGGCCACAGGTTGTTGCCATCCTGGTCTCTACCCTGACGCTGATATTGATAACGAAATTTTCTTCTTAGCAAGCCGCCCGGATCATTAGGAATGCGGCGCAGCCATTGTTCCATTGCCTGTTCTTGTTCCTGGGCCCGACGCATGGCCTCTGCCTGCTCCTGCGTCATACCCTGTTGCTCCTGCGCTTCGGCAGATTCCTCCATCGCTTCCTGCGCTGCACGCTCAAGTTCAGCCTGCATAGCTTCCATATCTTCCTGGTTCATCGCCTCTTCGTCGCGGACGGACGACTCGCCCTGCTCGCCTTCGGCACCCGGGTCGCCGGCTTGCCCTTCCTCTCCTGACTGATCCGACTCGCTTTCCCCTTCCGACTGCTGCGCGCCGCCGCCAGCTTCGGAGGAGTTTTCCTGGTTGCCCTGCTCGCCGCCTTCCGAATCCTGTTGCTGTTCAAGCAGGTCCTTCAGGAGGTCGCGGTTATAAAGCGCATCTTCATCATCCGGGTTTTGCTCAAGTACTTCTTCGAAAGCACCGATCGCCGACTCAAACTCGCCGAGTTTCGCCAGTGCGTTGCCCAGGTTGTAGAGACTCTGCACGTCCTCGATTTCGGCGAATCCAGCGGCACTACCCCCGTATTCGCCCGCCCGGTAATTCGCTACCGCGCGCCAGTTGGGATTATCGAAAATACTTGCCGCATCGGCCGCACTTCCTTCGTCGAGGAGTCGCTGAGCCTGCTGGTCTTTCGTGAGCCAGAGGTCTTCCCAGGTGAACGCCTGGGCCGGTTCCGCAATCGGTAAAATAAAGACAACCAGCACGAGCACGAGACCTTTGCGAAACGCCAGCGCTGCGATTGGTACCAACAGCAGAAGCAGCCACGGACCCTCTTCCTGCCATTGATCCGTCGCCAGCGATTCGTCAGAGTCCGAACCCGAAGCTGACCCAACTTCATCAGACAATAAAGTATCAAGGTCCGATTCGTCGGCCGTCATAACGGCAAAGCGACCACCACCGGCAGCAGCCAGTCGCCTGAGCCCGGACGCCTCGAGTCGCGGAACCGCGATATTTCCTGATCGATCCGTGACGAAACCGCCACCGGCCCGAGGAATTGGCGCGCCTTCTGTCGTGCCAACAGCCAGCACGGATAGAGAAAAGCCGGCGTTTTGTAATTCTTCCGCCGCGGCTTCCGCTGCCGGGGAGGTGCCGCCGTCTGTTATCAACAGAACCTCACCGAGTGCGACACCCGCCTGTTCGAGCAACTGCTGGCCTTTGTTGATTGCCGCCAACGGGTAACTGCCACGACTCGGCATAATGTCGGTGCTAAGACTGTTAACCAGCGCGGCAACTGTGTCGGCATCGGTGGTGAGAGGTGTAACCGTGAATGCGTTGGAGGAATAAACGACCAGTGCAGTTTGACCACTGGCCCGTCTTTCAAGGATGTCGAGAATTTTCAGGCGCGCGCGGGTAAGCCGGCTTGGTGTCAGATCCTGGGCATCCATCGATCGCGAAAGATCCAGTGCGATAACAATGGCTTGCTCCGAGCGGAACACCGGTTGTTCGACGCGATTCCAACTTGGGCCGGCAAGTGCCAGTGCAGCCAGCAAACCACCAATCATCGTAAGCCACCAGCGATAGGACAGCCGGCTGACTTGCGTTCGGGACAGAATATAAGGTGCAAGCGCAGGATCGATGACAGCCTGCCAACTGCCTGGCGCCAGCCGCCGTCGCGCCAGGAACAGGGTCAAACCAGCGACAACCGGTATCGCCCAGAGCCAGTCGGGCCGAAGAAAATGAAATTCAGCCGGCATTGAGGTTCGCCTTACTTTGCCGTGCGAAGCGCAAGCCCGCCAA
>CAJQPR010000020.1 GCA_905480255.1 uncultured Woeseiaceae bacterium
TGGGGATGGATATTCGGTCCCGTTGGCATGTTGCTGTCAGTGCCGCTGACCATGACGTTGAAGATGGCGTTGGAGTCTGGCGAACAAACACGCTGGATCGCGATTCTCATTGGTTCCGAGCGCGATGCTGAATACGCGCTCGCCTTGTCCCAAAAAGAAGCTGAGGAAGACTGATCGGCTGATCTGTTTGCGATGCCTCGCTAGCGGTCACCTTCAACTGCCAAAAGAAACTCGCGTAGCGCGTCGGCGAGGTTTCGCCTGTCTTTCGAAGGCAAGCCCGCTAGCGCTTTGTTTGCGTCGTCAAGGCGCGAATTGATGGCGGCGTCGACAATCTTAGTCCCTTTCGGAGTAAGCCGGACCAGCACAGATCGACGGTCGCTCTTGTTGCGACGCCGGCGGACCAGGCCACGCTTTTCAAGTCCGTCGATTCGCGTTGTCATTGCGCCGCTGGTTAGTAATGCCGAATCAGCGATGTCAGTCGCTGCCATTTCGAACGGGTCACCCTGGCGACGAAGGACCGAAAGCACATCGTATTCCCAGTGCTTCAGATCGTGTTTGCGCAACGCTACCGTCGTGTGCTGTTGCAGGAGTTTAGCAAGCCTCTGAATGCGCACGACGACGCCAAGTGAAGCAACGTTCATTTTGGGGCGCTCCTGCGCCCACTCCTGAAGGAGTTGATCGACGAGATCTCTTTTCATTTCAATGGCTTACCAGTTTAACAAAAATCATAAAAAATACCTTGACATAAAGATAAATTGATTTATCTTCACGTCAAGAGAGTTGTCCGGGAGCAGAATAACATGGCCACCCGTAACGAAACCCCTTCCGGGATTTCCTGGTCGGATGAAGAATCTGAAGATCTGCTGGAATTTGATATGAACGAAGATGATCCCATGTTCGATGACATTGAGCTGGAAGACGATGATCAGGAACTGGATGAGGTAACTCTCAAGCACCGCTCCTTTTCGGCGCGCAGGAAGATTGAGATAGCTCGAGAAGAACGGTTATTGAAGTCTCTGACAGACGAATACAACGATTTTGATATGTATGATTTTGAAGATGCCGGCTTTAATCAGGCCGAAGGATCTTCTTACTAACCTGCTGGCGGCTGGCGATCGGTTAAGCGCAGCCAGATCGGTTGTGCGGAAGAGAGCAGGTACCGCGAGGCACCTTGCGAGGCACGGGGGCTAACCTGATTCGTCAGCCGTCAGCACGGACCAACACACACCTGGCTCGACAACAGTGGTCAGGCAGAGGTAAGCAAGATGAGCAAGAATGATATTTTTACGTCCGTTGATGAGTCTGACGACGACGCGGTTTCGTTGCTGGGCAGCCGTTTCATCCGTGTGCTCAGCGAGCAAGGCAAGAAGGGATCTATGCGGTTTCCAAGAGAAATGGATCCAGCGGATTATGCCGGCAACAAACACAAGGTTCGCCCCGTTCGCGATCGAAGTTACTGACACCGCTGTGCCGAATTCGGCCCGCTGCGCCGATTTCGGCACGTTGAACCAGGTACCCGAATGTTCGCTTGCGGAAGGAGCGGACAGCTGTAAACTCGTTTGCATAAAATGATGTAAATCCGTTCCAGCGATAGAAGGTACCCTACGTGTCATCTGTTTTTTACCGGGATCCCGGTTCCACTTATCCAACCGCCACTCGCGCAGAGGGCATGTATATCTACGACGATTCGGGTCGGGAGTACCTCGACATGAGCGGCGGTGCAGCCGTCTCCTGCCTCGGGCACGGCCACCCGGATGTCGTGCGGGCTGTGCAGGAACAGGCCGAAAAACTGTCGTTTGCGCATACTTCGTTCTTTACAAACGAGCCGCAGGAAGATCTTGCGGCGAGATTGGCCGCCCGCTTCAGCGAGAAGGATGCAAAAGTCTGGTTCACTTCGGGCGGTTCGGAGTCGAACGAGTCGGCCCTGAAACTTGCCTGGCAATACTGGCGCGCGAAAGGCCAGCCTGACAAAACCATCATCATCAGCCGTCAGTTCAGTTACCACGGCGGAACGCTGGGAGCGACTTCAATCAGCGGCAGCGTGTTCCGGCGTGAGCCTTACGAGAAGGTGTTGCACGACTGGCCGCGTATTGCGCCATGTTATCCGTACCGAAACAAACTGGAAGATGAAACCGATCGCGAATACGGTCATCGGGCGGCGCAGGAACTCGATGAAGCAATTCGCCTGGCCGGTCCCGAAAATGTCGCGGCTTTCATCGCCGAGCCTGTCGTAGGGGCAACACTCGGCGTCGTGCCTGCGGTGCCTGGCTACTTCGAGGAAATTCGCAGAATCTGTGACCATCACCAAGTGTTGTTTATTGCCGATGAGGTCATGTGCGGTAGCGGGCGCTGCGGCACATTTTATGTGCACGATCAGGAAAACGTCAGGCCGGACATGGTTTCAATCGCGAAAGGGCTTGGCGGCGGCTACCAACCGATCGGTGCAGTCATTGCCAGGAACTTCATCTGTGACGCTATTCGCGACGACACGTCAGCGTTCGCCCATGGACACACCTACATCGGCCACGCCATCGCCTGTGCGGCGGGCGTCGCGATCCAGAAATGTCTGGATGACGGGCTGTTGGCCTCTGTCACCGGCAAGGGCGAGCACCTGATGACTTTGCTCAATAAGCGTTTTGCTGATCATCCACACGTCGGTGATATCCGCGGTCGTGGCCTGTTCGTTGGCATGGAATTTGTTTCCGACCAAAAATCGAAGACAGCTTTTCCTGTGGAGCAGGGAATTCCCGGCAAGTTGAAAAATGCCGCGATGCGAAACGGTCTGATCTGTTACCCGGGAGGCGGCACGGTAGATGGTCGCAAAGGGGCACATCTTCTGCTGGCACCACCTTTCATCGCTGAAGATCAGCATTTCGAAGAGCTGGCGGACCGGCTGGACAAGATGTTGCATTCGGTGTTCTCCGGGTGACCGGGAAGTTCATCGCGATGTGTGCGCCGAATGGCGCAAGAAAGACCAAAAACGATCATCCCGCATTGCCGATCAGCCCGTCGGAGCTGGCCACATGTGCTGAGGCTATTGTGGAGGCCGGCGCATCTGTCATCCACGTACATGTCCGGGATGACAATGGCGATCATTCACTGGACGTCGACCGGTACCGCAGCGCCATAAGCGCCATTCGGGAAAAAGTTGGTGACCGGCTGGTCATCCAGGCAACGACTGAGGCATGTGGTTCCTATGAGACGGAACAGCAAATGGCAATGGTTCGGGCGTTAAGGCCCGAGGCAGTTTCTGTTGCGCTGCGCGAGTTTTGTCCGGATTCAGAATCCGAATCGGATGCGGCTGAGTTCTACGCGTGGATGAATTCCGAGAGAATCATGGCGCAACACATTCTCTACTCCCCGGAAGAGGTTTCCCGGTTCGAAAGTCTTCGTGAGCGAGGCGTCATTTGTGACGAGAAGCCGTTCGTACTTTATGTCCTTGGCCGCTACACATCTGACCTGAAGGGCGATGTTACCGAACTTGGACAATTCATCGACAGTGGATCCGTTGACACAAGCTGGGCGGTTTGCTGCTTCGGGTCGACCGAGAGTCAGGCAGCCAGCCTTGCGGCGACAAAAGGCGGGCATGCGAGAGTTGGATTCGAGAATAATTTACTGCTGCCAGACGGTGGTCAGGCGCGTGACAACGCGGAGCTCGTAAAGATCGCCGCAGATGCAGCCGTTGCGCAGTCGCGGACACTGGCGACTGCAGATGACGTGCGGTCACTGTTCGGCTGAGCGGGCCTCCGTAAAGTGAAGACAAACTATTTCCTGATTGCCATTGCTGTTGTTCTGTCTCAGGCCGCCAGCGCCGAAGACATTCATTTCCTGGTTCCCGGTGGCGCCGGCGGCGGCTGGGATTCAACAGCCCGCGGGGCGGGAATGGTGCTGAGGGATACGGGGTTGATTGAAAACGTGTCCTTCGAGAACATCTCCGGTGCGGGAGGTGGCAAGGCTATCGGCACACTGATCGAAATGGCCGATTACAGAACGGATACGCTGATGATTAACTCGACACCGATCATTGTGCGCTCGGTTACCCATCTGTTTCCTTTTTCTTTTCATGATCTGACTCCGATCGCCCGGATTATCGGAGACTTTCAGGTGCTTGTGGTGCGCAGCGACTCATCGATTCGTGATTTCAACGATGTGCTGTCACGTTTCCGTGAAAACCCTCGCAACGTCAAAGTTGCCGGCGGGTCAGTGCGCGGCGACCTGGATCATCTGTCTGCAGCGCTCGCGTTTCGTGCCGCGGGTGAGGACCCGCGCCTTATCGCCTATGTCCCGTATGACGCTGGCGGCAAAGCATTGGCTGGATTCCTGACCGGCGAGGGTGACGTGCTCTCTACGGGACTCAGCGAGGCACTTCCATATCATCGATCCGGACGTCTTCGCATAATTTCAATCAGTTCACCGCAACGCGTAGCGATTGTTGACTCCGTTCCGACGTTCAGGGAACTTGGAATTGATTTCGAGTTCGTTAACTGGCGCGGATTTTTCGCGGTACCCGGTTTGTCGAACAAAACTGCCGACCAGTATTCCGCAATGCTCGAAAAAATGCTGAGTACAGAGGAGTGGGAGTTGCTCCGGTCGAGAAATGGCTGGCAAAACCTTTTTCTCGGTCGAAATGACTTCGTTAGCTTTCTTGAACAGCAGGAACAAGAGGTCAGTGATCTGTTGATCGAGCTTGGTTTTCTTCGCGAGCAACCGCAATGACTACAAAGGGCCATATCTCTGCGGCGCTAATCCTGTTCGTGTTGTTTGCCGCCTACGGGTTTCAGGCAACAACGATTCCAATGTTCCCGGGCCAGGAGTTTGAGCCGTTCAAACCGCGAACCATGCCTCTGTTGCTTGCCGGCGCAGGTTTGCTGCTTTGTGTCATTCGAATTCTGCAACTCATGCGTGCGCCGCAAGGAGAGGTTCGGGAGTCGGTATTCGCTGCATTTGACTGGAAACCTGCAGGTTTGCTGTGCCTCACGATGCTTGCGTACGGATTCGCGATGATCCCGCTTGGTTTTTTGCTTTCGACGACCCTGTTCCTGACCGCCGGTTTCTATGTTCTGGGTGAGCGCAGGTTGACGATGCTGCTCGGTGTGTCATCGTCGTTTTCGCTGGTTTTCTATTTACTGATGACGCAGGCGCTTGGCCTGTATCTTTCGCCCGGCCTCTGGTGGGGTGCCTGAGTCATGTGGGACGGGATAGCTACC
>CAJQPR010000021.1 GCA_905480255.1 uncultured Woeseiaceae bacterium
CGTTGCCGGACTTGTGATGCTCTTCCGCAAGTAGCTGCTGATTGAGACAGCCTGATTGCAGTTCTTGTAAGTCACCGCCGCACTGACCCTGTCTGCGCGGAGCATGGTTCGCTTCGGACTTGCTCCACCGCCACTTACCGAGTGTAATTATTGATAATAGTTGCTTTAGGATATTGTCGGTACCACAAAAAATACCACATTCTTGACTGTCCGGTATGGGTCAAAAGCAGACTCTCAGTAAGTTCTGAATGTTAGCATCTGAGTGGCTGCTTTCGAATGTCCGCTTTGGGCCGTTATCTGACGCCTTTCGCAACCGTAATTCTAGAACCAGACATTGATGAAAACGGACGGGCCGGAATATTCGAAGTCGAATTCTCCATTCAGGTCGGCGTTGCTCGCCTCGACATTGGCATTGAAATATCTCCAGCCTGCACCTATGCAACGCGTTTCCATGGTTTCCAGGTAACATCGGCGTCAAGTTCCAGGATCGAGCCTTCGATTGAATCGAATTCAATCGCGAACCCAATGGCCGTTAGTCTCACTCCCCATGTTTCTGAGAATGCGTAGCTAAAAGACGCACCTAAGTGTGGCAATGGTGCAGTGACGTCTTCCGACTGTGTATCTGATTGAAGACTTGGGCAACCGGGCGGCGCTGAAGGGACCGTGTTGGGAGTGCAGATTCCTCCCAAAACCTGAAGTCCGGCTTCCAGTTTGGCCAAGTGAATACCGGCCTTAAGCTGCAAGTCCATTCGCTTACTGCTCAGAATGGAGAAACCATAGGTCAGTCGCAGAACACTGGTGTCGTAGAAAGTGTTTATTTCGCCACTCTCTATGAAGCCATCACCAACCTCCAGCGGCGGCGAAAACGTGTCAGATATGCCACCATTTCGATTCAGATTAAAATACTCAAATTCCAGAGCGTTGCGCTTTGAAATTTTCCAGTTGATGCCACCCCACGCGGCACCCTTGCTGCTGGGTACACCAAGGACATCCTCCACGTCGATCGGAGGAATCGGCATCAGGTCGTCTCCATAGATGGCGATTGTCGAATTTACTTCCGGCCAGAATCCTCCCAGGTAGGCGCGAAATCTATTTTCAGAATCCCACAAGTCCTGCGCACAAGACAGGGATGACATTGCAAGCAAGGACAGTAATAGAGTTGCTCTTAGCCAAGATGCTTTTATGGAACTCCCATTGGAAAAAACAGATTCGGCGCATTCGTAAATTGTGACTGCACCAATATTAAAAATTATGAGCCGACGCAGCAAATGTGACCATAAATTTGAAGTCGTCTCTGGTGTAATCTGACCGGCTCTGCCGAATACGATTCAGATTCCTGACAAGAGGTGCTGATATACGCGAATAGGTCTTAGTGACGTTATGTTACGAGCTAATCTCGTTTGATGCCTGCTCAATTTGAGATTGGATTGCTGCTCCCAACCGCTGTCAGGTTCAATCAAAAGCAACGCAATACAACCGATTAATAATAAGACCCGGTTTCCGGGGCGAATATAGTGGGTATTGTCCAATTGACGCAGCCTGGCCTGGTCAAGCCAAAAAACACGCTGATCTGCTTCGGGCGAGGATTCCTGCGAGGTTTTGCGCAAATTTTGCGGGCAGCGTGCCGAATCGCTCGCCCTGCGTAATGAATCTTTAGCGCGGTGAATGTAAGTGAGACATTGATGTCCGTCCCGATCAGCGCGCATGAGCATGAATTGAAATTGAAGTGGGTCTGGGACTATCGAACCCCGTTCGACCAACGCGGCCGCGAAGCTGCCAGTTGGCGAGGCAGCGCCGCAGGCGCAACTCAACCGAGCGCTGCATGTCGCGCGACAATAGTGCCCCGAGATTGTCGGTCGTAATGGACGGTTGAAAATTTGTTCAGAGCCGGATTAAATATTGGAGCGCCTTAGCTGCATATTGAATACCCCATGAAAACCCTGACATCGATCGCGGGCCTTGCCGCACTTACATTGACTCTACCGGCAGCGGCTGATTGGACGGCGGCCCGCTGCGATATTTATGCAAAGGGCTCGGATCAGGCCAGCGCAGTGATTCCTTGCACCTTCAGTCAACGTCAGGGGTACATCACGATTACCCGCGACGACGGAGTAACTCATGACCTTTCCCCGGTCGGTGATGCACCTGGCAATTTTCGCGACCAGCATGATCAGCCCGTGTACCGGCAAAGTGGTCTTGGTGACCAGGGCCAGATTTTTCGTTTCCGGGACGAAAGCGTATTCGTTTACTGGAGCACCTCGGCGCTGGAGCCGCAACCTGACGAGGAAAACTGGACGGCGCCGTTCAATACCACCGACTATGATGCGACCACCCGTCTGCGCTGCCGCGCGGCAGGCGACAGCGAGTTTGGCAGCTGCGCGGCCGGAATCCTTCGCATGGACGGAGGGCAAGCCTCGATCGTCGTGCAGAATCAGCTCGGCGAACAGTTCACGATCAACTTCATGAATGATTACGTCAACGCCAGTAATCGCGAAGTCGAGGCCAGGCTCGAAGACGATACGTGGCTCGTGACAGTCAACGGCGAAGAGATCTACGAGGTGCCGCTGGCGGCGATCGAAGGAGGCTGAATAAGTGGCTACTTTGCGGAGCCGGGGTTGTCGCGTCATGAATCTGCAACCGAGCGGGCCACTTCGCCTCGCTACCGCGTTGGATGCCGGCGATGCGGCGATCATCAGGCCGCACTCCAGCCCCGGAGTGCCGCCTGTGCGATGTCCGGTATCGGGTAACGGGTAAGGGCAGGGTTTCGCCTTTGGGCCAGGTCGCATCAGGGCAGGCGGTGCCGGATTTTGATCTCCCTGCCTGACGAAAATGCCTGTTTTAGCGGTTTACGGCGCCTGGCCGACGATTTCCTCGTCGGGAACAACCTCGTGCCCGCGTTCAATGACCGTGGTTCCGCCTCCGAAAAGCATGGCAGCCAGCAGCATGATTTTGAACGCTTGCCAGAAGTCCACGGCGCTGGCACCGAAGACGTCGGGTACCGTCGAATTCCACAGCCAGCGGAAAATCAGCGTAACAATCGCGAGCAAAACCATGCCGATGATAAGGCCTACGATGAGTCCGATTACCTGTTCCATTTTTGTTCCCCTTTTTATTTTGGCCGTTTCTGCACGGCGTCGAGTTCGATTTGCTCTGCGTCTGCCGTATCCAGAGCCGGTCTAACCCGGAGATCGGATAAAACGATGCGGTCTTTTGCATTGAGCATACCATCCAAATAAGTGTCTTGAGTTCCCTGTTGAAGGAGGCGCGTTACTCATGATCCGGATCGGGAGGACAGGGAATATGCAAGAAAAGGTAGCAAAGCATGCTCCGCACAGGACGGGCTGCACCGCCAGAAAATGAGAAGGCCCTCTTGTGGGGCCTTTTCGTTTTCCGGCCGAGTGGGTTGAGGATAAGGGCCCTGTTCGACGGGCGCAGCGGCGAAGCCGCATGCCCGGTCGCGAAGCGACTATCCCACACTCTCCGCCAAACTCGCGATGCTGGCATATCAATCGCACCGCGGGCTGTGTCGAGCGGACTGCACTGCTGCGACTTACCGGGATGAGGGGCAGCGCAACCTGAAAGGAATTCAGATTTCCGCCGGGTCCCCAAGTCGAGCGCGCAGCCACTGGTGAAAGTCCCAGAGCGCGTATTCCTGCGGCACGAGGACACCCTGTTCGAATCGACCGCTATGCAGGCCCTGCTGATTCAATTCGCAGGCTTCCCCGTCCTGCAGGATTATTAGCCGGGCAAGTCCGGTGATGTGCTCGATGATATCTGCGCCTACGTCGCCAATTGAGTTAGGTAGCAGCCAGTCGACAACGAGTTCTATCTGCTCCGGTCCACGAGGAACTATTCTGACGCTCCGCGCATAGTCCGGGTGGCCGCTGACGAACATGCTGCCTGTAATGGACGTGAACGTAACGCCGGCGTCGAGTTCGTCGTCGGTCGGGCCCTCGAGCAGTGGCAGTGAAGACTTACCGTCCAGTGTCCAGGTGCGCACGCCGGGGCCAACGCGGCCGTGGCCCCGGTCGCCCTCGAATTGCGGCTCCCAGCCGGGAAGATCGGCGTCGTCGAAAACGGCCTTCCGGTAAACCGGCATTATGCGGCCGAGCTCCGGGTGTAAACGTGGGCAGTGATAACACTCGGAGTAATTCTCCCAGAAGATTTTCCAGTTACAGTTGACCGGATGGGTTTCCTGATGCACCGAGCGCATGTCTGCGAGCGGCCAGTTAGCGAGATACTGTTTTTCGTCGCCCAGAAATTCATCGAGCTTCGCCGTGGGTTCGTCGTCAAGATTGACGAATATGAAGCCCTGCCACGTGTCGGTATGAATGCCGAAAAGGGAAAACTCGGCGGGATGGAAATCGTCTGTTTCAAGCCTTCCGGGCGTTGCTACGAGATTGCCGTCCAGCGAATATGTCCAGGTATGGTAAGGGCAGATGATGCGCCCGTTACGGAAATGGCCGCTTGCCTTCGTGCAAAGAACTGACCCCCGATGTCGGCAGGTGTTGTGCCAGGCGTGGATTTCTCCGTCGGATCCCCGCGTTACGATTATGTTCTGGTTGCCAATCGTGGCTGTGAAGAAGTCGCCCGTATTCTTGATAGCGTCTATACGGCCGACGCACACCCAGTCTCGATACCAGATTGCTTCCAGTTCTCGCTGATAATGCGCCGGGTCGTAATACCACGCGGAGGGCAATGATGGTTTTAGTTTCGTGAGCGGGTGCGTCATATTGGTAATCGGTTTGGTGATCCGCAGATTGTATCCTGTGTCCGT
>CAJQPR010000022.1 GCA_905480255.1 uncultured Woeseiaceae bacterium
GCTGGCGAGCTGCTGCAGGTAACCGTCGAAACTCTGTGACTTCAGCGGTTCCGATTCTCTCGGCCCGTTGCCTCGGTAAATTGCGGCGATACGCCGCTCGTGCACGGGCGTTGCGATTTCCACGTCGCCAACATCCATGTGCAATGTGTAGGATTCGAGGCCCCTCTGCACGACGCTGTCCGGCAGGGCAATTCCTTCCGTAGCCAGGCGCTGTACGAGCGATTCAGAAACGACACCGCCGCAGTGATTACAGCCCGCTGGCCCGCAGTGACTGAATAACCTTGGCTCGAATAGGTCAACGTCGATATCCAGCGAAATAGTGCCCGCCATGTTCAGAAGAAAATAACTGAACATGGAGCCGGCTGGACCTGCGCCAATAACGGCGACACGGGAGCCGTCGACCAGCGTCCTGTCCGAACCGGGCGGCAGGCCCCCGCTGGTGCTGCCAAACAGGCTCAGTCCGTCCAAAGCAACCATCATTACCTCCCAACACGCCGATCAATAATCGGGGTGTTTCCTTCAGGTTTCTTCCTCACATCGTGCCAGGCGTTCGGTCAGGTCCCGAATCCGGTACGACATGGTTTGTAGAATTCTGAATACGAGCGAAGGATCTTCGTGTATCCCGCCGAGGAGACTCTTCTTGTCGATCGTGAGTATTTGTGAAGGACCATTACTGCGAATCGTTGCGGTTCGTGTCTCCCCCTCGAACAGAGCCATTTCACCGAAAAAGTCGTTGGTGCCCAGCGAGCGCAAATGCAACTCGCGGCCATCAGCACTGGCTATGACGTCAACAGTTCCTTCCTGGATTACGTACATGCAGTTGCCATTCTCACCCTGACGGACGATGACCTCCCCATCTTCATAATGTTTGCCCAGGCTAGACACTTCTATGGCCTCGCTTTCCTGGCGCGCACATGACTGCAAATTCTGGGCACGCCAATACCTTCATATGAGGTCCCGCCGACAGCCCTCGTGCTCGATGCATGCTCGAGCATGGCTTGCGCGAAATCCCTCCTGGCCAGCCTGTGCGCGCGTAACTGCAAAGCTCGCGCGAACCAGCGGGCTAAAAATCGTAGTTGATTCGATGGGTGGGAATCGATACGAACGACCAGCGTCACCTCTCCGTTTGGATTTCTATCTACCGAGACCGTCCATTCGCCCACCTCGTAATGGTGCTCACTGGTGACGATGGTGAAGCCACTGGAATCGGGTTCCTGCCACGCGGACTTGACGATGTTCATCGTGATGGCATCCAGAATGTACGGGATAACCTTAATGCGTTGCACAATGCGATCCCCCGGCTGGGGCAATCGGCCGTCGCGAGTAAAATCTGCCACAGCAGTAAGCACGGAGTCAGGGTAATAGCGATACCCGAGAAGCCTCTTTACGGCTTGGTCATACAGCTGTTGAGCCTCGGAAGTACCAAGCGCGACGTCGAAATTATCCAGGTAGCAAGCGCCTTGTGCCGCACCCTCAAGGTGATAGTTGCTGCCCTCGCCGCGCCATCGATCCAGGATGGCATACAAATCGACCGTTTTTGAAAACCAGACCAACATGGCTCGTATGACCGTAAAACCTTGCGCCTGCTCAGATCTTATCGCCGTTACGGGCCGGAAGCAGTACGTATATGACGCTGCCTGGCGCCGGCAAATTGTGGGCGGCTTTTTGGCCGCCCTTTTTTCTGCCGCGAGTGTCTTTCCCAAAATCCTGCCGTTATTTGCGTCCGTCAAATGGGTGGCGTAAAGTTCCGGCCAACCTCGACAGGTGATTGCCCGTGGGAACCGGGCAATAAACGGGAAGACGGTGCGCCGAAAGGTAATCCCGTCACTGCCCCCGCAACGGTAAATGAGTCAGCCAGTCTTTAGGCCACTGCGCAAAATGCGTGGGAAGGCGATTGGCGAAAACACGAATAATGTTACTCATGAGTCCGGAGACCGGCCCGTCGATCGTTCCACACTCAATCGCGGCGGGCGATAAGTGGAGAATTCGACACTCTCCCACCCCGATTGACACAACACGCGAGTACGGGGACCTCGGGGGGAGATCAACATGTTTAAGCAACTCGTTGCACTGGTATTGATCAGTGCACTTTGCTGTACGCCGGTTTCGGCACAGTCAGATGACCAAACACCTTCACCGATGGACCAGATCATCGTTACCGGCGCGCGAGCCCCGCTGACTATCAGCCAGGTTGGCAGCGCGACGACTGTTATCGGACGAGAGGACATTGAACGCCGGCAGGTTCGGTATGTCACAGACCTGTTGCGAACAGTGCCCGGATTCTCTGTCAGCCAGACGGGAGGTGTCGGCTCGCAGACGCAGGTTCGGGTGCGCGGTGGCGAGGCCAACCACGTCCTGGTTCTTGTCGATGGAATTCGAGCGAACGATCCGGCAACGGGCGATGAGTTTCGCTGGGAACACCTGACCACGGGCAATATCGAACGGATTGAGATTGTTCGTGGCGCGCAAAGCAGCCTGTGGGGTAGTGATGCCGTCGCTGCCGTTGTGCATATCATTACGCAGGAATCGGCAAACAGCTCGAATCTGAATGCCTACGCAGAAGGCGGATCCAACGATACCCTGAACGCTGGCGCCAGCGGCTCCGCCAGCGGCGAATCATGGTCACTGAACGGCGGCGTTGAGTTCCTCGATACGGAGGGAAGCAACATTTCCCGAACAGGTGATGAGAAGGACGGGTCTGACATCACAACTGCTTCTTTTGGTGCGCGTCTCAATGCGACCGACACATTCAGTTTCACAGCGGGGCTGCGGTACGTTGACGCACTGTCCCAATTCGATCCGGTCGACTTTTTTGTAACCGGCTTACCGACGGACGGCGACGTCGCGACGGACAGCGAAAACCTTTATGCCAATGTCGGCGGCATGCTAAAGACACTGGACGGTCTGCTTACTCACCAACTGAATGTCCGCTATTTTGATTCAGATCACCGCAACCTGGTTGACGGCTTAGAGGAATCATCAACAGGGTCTGAGCGGACGACGCTCGCCTACCAGTCGGATATTAGCCTCGGTGAGAATCGCTTGTCGCTGGCGCTCGAGCACGAACAAACGAAATTCCAACAACGTGGTGCAGTAGTGTTCGGCGATCCGAACCAGGATCAGAAGATGGACATCACCAGTGTCATCGCGGACTACCAGGCTCTCTCGGGCGATCGGTTTACCTGGCTCCTGAGTGCCCGCTATGACGACAACAGCGACTTCGACAGCATCGTCACCGGGCGACTGGCTTTCTCGTATCAGTGGTCAGACACGACAACGCTGCGCAGCAGTATTGGCAAGGGACAAAAGAATCCGACGTTCACCGAACGCTACGGTTACTTTCCCGGTCAGTTCGTCGGCAATCCAAACCTCAAGCCCGAGCGCTCAGTGTCTTACGACATTGGCATCGACCAGGAGCTGATGGATGGGACATTGGTACTGCAGGCAACCGTTTTTCGCCAGGACCTGAAGGACGAGATCAACGGATTCGTGTTTGATCCGGATACATTCCTCGCAACTGCCGAGAACATGGACGGCACCAGCGAAAGAAGCGGCGTGGAGTTAAGTACGCGCTGGAACGTGAGTGAACGGGTCGGTTTGGCTGCTTCGTATACCTACACCGACTCAGCTGAACCCGGGCCGAACGGTGAAAATGTCAGGGAACTAAGACGGCCGCGCCATGCGGGCAGTTTGTCGGCGGATTACCGCTCCACGAACGACAAGCTTCTCACCTCGCTCGCGGTAGATTACGGCGGGTCACGATACGACATTTTCTTCCCGCCGTTTCCGGCATCGTCAGAAATTGTCACGCTTCAGAAGTACTGGCTTGTGGACATGACCGTGCAATACCAGGTAATGCCTGCAATCACACTTTTTGCCCGGGGCACGAACCTGCTGGATGAAAAATACGAACAGGTCTATGGCTACCGAACGCAGGGCCGCGCCGGCTACGTGGGGATTCGAACAAGCTTCGGACGAAATTAGATGGATCAGTCAGACCCGAATTATCGGAAGAGTTTATCTGCTTAAGGGAGTTCCGGACTGACTGCCCAATCAGCCCAAGCGGCTGAATGTGTGAATTTGGCGTGCCGCCCGCTTCATCCAGCAGCTTGAGCTGACCACTTATGGTTTGTGGCGTGATGTGGAGTATTTCCGCCGCGGACAATGCTTCCCTCCCGGGCCACGGTCCAGAAGTACTGCAAATGACTATAGTTCAGGTGACGCACGCTGATTCTTAATTCCGAACAGACCTCGTCAATGCGCCGACGACTTTGCGGCCGGCCCGGCGGCGGTCCGCGGCGCAAATGCGAACCGAAGGACAACATAACCTGCGATCGCCGAAAGCACGGAAGCCACCAACACTGCGACGCGAGTCGCCGCCAGGTAGTCGAACTCGCCTCGCTCGAATGCCAGCGAGCCGATAAACAGGCTCATCGTAAATCCGATTCCGGTCAGCAGCGCAATTCCGTAAATGGACAGCCACGATGCACCCTCCGGCAGACGCGCCCACCCAAATTTCACCATCACCCATGTCGCAGTGAAAACGCCAAATTGCTTACCGAAGAAAAGCCCGGCTGCGATGCCAATGGACACAGGGCCCACCAATGCATCCCTGCCAATACCCGCAAAAGAGATACCCGCGTTTGCGAAAGCGAAAATCGGCAGTATGAGGTAGGCCACCCACGGATGCAGGGTGTGTTCAAGGTGACGCAGCGGCGATGGCTCGCCCTCATTGCCACGAATCGGAATTGCGAGTGCTACCACGATTCCAGCCAATGTGGCATGCACGCCGCTTTTAAGCACGCAAATCCAGACGAAAATCCCGACGAGAATATAGGGTGAGATCCTTTTTACGCCAGAACGATTGAGTGCGATCAGGGCGACAACACCGGCAGACCCCAGCAACAAGGCGGTCAAAGAAAGCTCACTGGTATAGAACACAGCAATGACGACAATGGCGGCGAGATCATCGAAGATTGCGATGGTGGTCAGAAAGACTTTGAGCGACAGCGGGACCCGGCTTCCCAACACCATGAGAACGCCGAGCGCGAATGCAATGTCGGTAGCAGCAGGAATGGCCCAGCCTCCCAGCGTGTCAGGAGACTGCCAGTTAACGGCTATATAGATGAGAGCCGGCACGACGAACCCACCGAATCCGGCAACTGCAGGCAGGATTATCTGACCAAAGGAGCTGAGCTCACCTTCAACAACCTCACGTTTCACCTCCAGGCCAATTAGCATAAAGAAAATAGCCATCAGCCCGTCGTTTATCCACAACAACAGCGGCTTGGCGACAGCAAGGTCGCCCAACGAAACGACGAGAGGCAGGTTCAAAACACCATGGTAGAGCGATATCAGCGGCGTATTCGAGACTACCAACGCAGCCGCAGTTGCGAGTACCAGCAATATGCCGGCGGTCGACTCCATCTGCAGAAATCGTCTAATAGCTGTCATTGGCATAAGATCCGGCGCTCCCTGGGCATCGTTTGTGACCTGGTGATGCGATGTTCGCCGCACCACATCACCGCTAAGTATAACGATATCCATTCATCGTAAAACCGTATTAAGGACCGAAAGGCGGGGAGGACATGCAGGCAGGTATTCGTCTGCAACTAAGATACCGTGCGCCGATCACCGTACTGACAACGCACAGCGACCTTTACAAAGCCATCGATCTGTCCGCACGTCGCGCTCGAAAGGACCGTTCGACGCTCGATCAGCAGGTTTAGACGTCTCAGACCCAGAGGACTTCGTCACGTTGCTGCGGTTCCGTTGGGAACCTGAGTCCGCGCAGGCCGAACAACCGGGAAACTGCATTGTCTTGAGAGGCGCATGTGAATTCGTGATTAAGGCAGGGCGTCAGCACTAAAAAACGGGATTCGGATAATCTGTGACTCGGTCCACCGTTGCATGGCGCTTACACCCATGCCAACACCTGCACCCGGCCTGCCGTGTGCGATGGAATCGGTAATCCTCGATTGTCCGTGCTGTTCGGGAATTTCTCGTTTAGACTAAGTCCGGTACCTAACCGGCCAATCCGGTTTAGGTATGCAGGCGCCGGTGCGGATCCAAAACGTCTCCCCCACAACATAATCTGTTCATGAATTTATAATGCAAAACCCTCTCTCCAGATTTGCTGTGTGCGGCGGCGTGTTCTGTATTTGCCAGAGCGCGAATGGCCAGCGATTCCGGCCAGAATCCAGGAATCCGATTGACGGGCGCTTCGACGCATCAGGCAGGAACTGCGTGGCGACAAGTGAACACAAGCTCTGACCTGCCCTACGGCACAGGTGACGCTTCCTTCCAGGCGGCGGGTGGTGTCGATGGACTGCGTAAGCTGGTCGACAACTTTTTCGATCGCATGGGCAGCGACGAGCGCTTTGCCACGATCCACGCGATGCATCCGGAAGACAGGGAAACCTCGCGGGACAAACTTGCTCGCTTCCTGTGCGGCTGGTTAGGCGGCCCTAAACTCTACAACGAGAAATACGGGGCGATCGGTATACCACGGGTTCACGCACACCTGCCTATCGGCACGGCTGAACGCGATCAATGGCTAACCTGCATGACTGAATCGGTTGCGGAACAAGCGTTCGTATCGGATTTCAAAACCTACCTGATGGAGCAGCTGTATGTTCCTGCCGAAGCAGTTCGACGCCGCTGTGCCGGCAACCCGGGAGTCACCGGGTGAAGATCTGGGTAGACGCAGATGCGTCTCCTGTTGTCGTGAAGGAGATTCTCTACCGGGCAGCCATTCGTACCGGTGTACAACTGACACTGGTGGCCAATCAGCCGCTAAGCACGCCGGCATCGTCGAACATCAATGCTTTACAGGTTCCACGGGGATTTGACGTTGCAGACGACGAAATTGTGAAGCGCCTGGATGAAGGCGACCTCGTGATAACGAACGATATTCCGCTGGCCGCGGAAGTCATTGAAAAGGGTGGACACGCACTCAGCCCTTCCGGCGAATTATTCACTACCGAAAACATCCGCGGCCGATTGAATATGCGCGATTTTCTGGACACGATGCGGTCAAGCGGCGTGGACATGCGTGGAGGACCCGCAGCCTACAGCCAGCGGGATAAGCAGGCTTTCGCTAACGAACTGGATCGATTCCTGACGAAATACGGCGGTCCAGACTAAATTTGACCGGCCGCCGGCAAATCTCGACAATGGCACTGAAGATCTACCACCGCGATCCGCCAAAAATAATAATAAATCAGGAGCCGTGACCAATCATGCCGTCGACCATTAATGAACTGTTGCAGGCCGGGGACGACGACAGCATTGCTATCTCGGGCATCGATCGACCAGACCTTTCCTATGCCGGTCTGCGAGATGTTGTTGCCCAAACCGCCAGCACACTGAACGGCCTGGGCATCGGTCGAAACGATCGGGTGGCGATCGTCCTGCCGAATGGTCCCGAGATGGCCACATCGTTTGTCGCCATCGCCACATGCGCGACCACGGCGCCGTTGAATCCTGCGTATACGCAGGAGGAATACGACTTCTATTTGTCTGACCTGGGTGCAAGGGCACTGCTCGTCGAGAAAGGCAGTAGCTCTCCGGCGATCGAAGCAGCAAAGGCTCACAACATTCAATTGCTGGAGTTGAGTACAGAGCCGGACCTCCCGGCCGGGACCTTTTCAATCCAGCCCGCAAACAATAATCAGTATGCAATAAGTGACAGCCCGGGGATGGCAGAACCGGACGACGTTGCACTGGTGCTGCACACGTCAGGTACAACTTCTCGACCGAAAATCGTACCGCTTAGTCACAGCAATGTTTGTGCGTCGGCAGGCAACATCCAGGGTACGTTGCAGCTCGAAAAGGATGATGTTTGCCTGAACATCATGCCGCTGTTTCATATTCATGGCTTAATGGCTGCCGTTCTGGCAACGCTTGGCAAGGGTGCCAGCGTTTGTTGTTCTCCCGGTTTTGACGCGCTGCGGTTTTACTCGTGGCTCGAGCAGTCAAACCCAACCTGGTACACCGCAGTGCCGACCATGCACCAGGCGATTATTGCTCGCGCGAAACGCAATGAGGATGTTGTGCGGGGAGCCAGGCTTCGCTTCATCCGGTCATCATCATCCTCACTGCCGCCGCAGGTACTATTCGAACTTGAGCAAACGTTTGAAGTCCCGGTGGTCGAGGCCTATGCCATGACTGAAGCCTCGCACCAGATGACCTGCAATCAATTGCCGCCAGGCGTTCGCAAAGCGGGCACTGTCGGTTGCGCCGCGGGACCGGAGGTAGCCATCATGAACGAGTCGAGTCCCGAATTACTCTCACAGGGAGAGACGGGGGAAATTGTCATACGCGGAGCGAATGTCACGTCGGGTTACGAGAACAACCCGACGGCAAATGCAGAGAACTTCGTGGCTGGCTGGTTTCGAACCGGTGACCAGGGCGTTATGGATGAGGATGGATACGTCACGATCACGGGCCGCCTCAAGGAAATCATAAACCGTGGCGGAGAAAAGATTTCACCACGCGAAGTCGATGACGTTCTTATGGATCATCCCGCGGTGCAGCAAGTGGTGACTTTCGCGATGCCGCACAAGTCGTTGGGAGAAGAAGTTGCAGCGGCGGTGGTACTGAGAGAAGGCGAAAGCGCCGATGAAGCGGCAATTCGATCTTTCGCGGGCGATCGCCTTGCAAACTTTAAGGTACCGCGAAAAATACTGATCCTTGATGAAATACCGAAAGGTGCGACAGGCAAACTGCAGCGCATCGGTCTGGCAGAAAAGCTGGGGCTCGCCTGATGCGCATTTGCATCTATGGTGCAGGCGCGATCGGCGCGTGGCTCGGCGTACAGCTATCGCTCGCAGGTAAGGACGTCACACTTGTGGCGCGAGGCCCGCACCTTGAGGCCATGCAAAAGAATGGCGTCAAGTTGCTTATTGACGGAGAGGAGCGGATCGCTCATCCGCGGTGCATAGAAGACCCCGCCGACGCAGGCCCGCAGGACTACGTCATCATCACCTTAAAGGCGCATTCGCTAGCGGGAATCGCTGACAAGATCCAGCCACTGCTGGGACCCGATACTGCGGTTGTCACCGGGGTCAATGGCATCCCCTGGTGGTATTTTTACAAACTCGACGGCCCTTATGAGAATCACAAGCTTGAAAGCGTCGATCCCGGCGGAAAATTCTGGGACGCGGTTGGGCCGGAGCGAGCGATTGGTTTTGTAGTTTACCCCGCGGCTGAAATTGCAGAGCCGGGAGTCATCCGCCACATCGAGGGCGATCGCTACACGATGGGCGAGCCCGACGGGAAACCTTCCGAACGCACGGCAAAACTTTGTGCTGCGCTGAAGGATGCCGGCTTCAAATCCCGGGTTCGTGACAATATTCGCGACGACATCTGGGTCAAGCTCTGGGGCAACCTGTGTTTCAACCCGATTAGTGCCCTGACACACGCCACGCTGGATAAAGTCGCTGGCGAAGAAGGAACCGGCAGCGTATGCCGGTTGATGATGCTGGAGGCGCAGGAAATAGGCGAGAAGCTCGGCGCGAGTTTTCGCGTCGATGTCGACCGTCGTCTTGCCGGCGGCGCTGCTGTCGGGGCGCACAAGACTTCAATGCTCCAGGACCTTGAACTTGGTCGGCCGATGGAAATTGATGCTTTAGTGTCTGTAGTTCAGGAACTGGGTCGACTGGTCGAGATTCCAACACCCACCATCGATATTGTTCTGGCGTTGATTCAGCAACGCGCGCGTATCGCCGGCACCTATTAAAGGAATAATGATGAGCGAGCAGACGACCAGCGAAACGAACAAAGGTTATTTCGATTCGCTGGAGCTGCCGTCCATGACGCCGGGCAGCCTGGCCCGCAAGTTTGGGCCGGGGATTATGTTGATGATGACCGGTATAGGTACAAGCCATCTCGTCACTGCACCAGTCGCCGGCGGCCGATATGGTTATGCGTTGCTCTGGTGCCTGCCTATCGCCTACATTTTCAAATATTACGGCTTCGAAATGGCCATTCGCTTCACGCATGCAACGGGCCGCAGCATGCTGGATGCCTATGCCACCGCCTGGAAGAAGATCCCGGTCTGGTATGTACTGATCACCACCGTCATCCAGTCCGCGGTCGGCCAGGCAGGCAGGCTGATTGCGGCGGCCGCCGTCGTCTTCTATTTCTTTCGGCTGTACCTCGGCGTGGACATTCCCGGATTTGATGACGACAAGGAACTGGCCGTTTATGGATTTATTCTTGGCATATCGTCCGTCGCAATAATTCTTCGCGGACGCTACGCAGTCGTCGAACTCGTCACCAAGATTGCTGCAGGGATTCTCATCGTTTGTACGTTTGCCGTTTTCATCGTCGAACCCGCTCCGGCGAGTTCGTTCGTAAACTTTTTCAAACTGGATACGCCGGAGGGGTCGTGGCTGATCATTGCGTCATTCCTTGGCTTGTTGCCAACGGGTATCGATGTGTCGTTGCAGGCGTCCGAGTGGGGCAAAGCGAAAAAGGTTGGCATGGGCCGTCTGCGTGGTGAGATGGAGTCACAGGGGCTCGCCACACGTTTCGACGCGTTTGACAGCAAAAAGGAAGATCTCACGGTCAACGTTTCCCGACTACCGGCTCACGCACAGGAATATTGCCGGCGCTGGTTCAAAATCGGCTTACTCGACTTCCGATTTGGCCATGTCATTTCATTCATTCTCGCAACGATATTCCTGGTCCTCGCCGCTGTATGGCTCTATCCGAGTGATGTCAGTGGCAACGCAGTCATGGGAGAGATCGCCAAGATATTTACGGAAAGTGTTGGCCCTAGCCTGATGCTGATCTTCCTGGCCGGCGCGTTGGCCGCAACGTTTTCGACAGCCTTCAATTACTTCGATGGCTGGCCACGTGTTGTTGGCGCATGTTGCAGAAACCTTTTCCGGAAGACCGCAGCACTACCAAGGACGTCTCGCGAAGAGCTGGACGATGCACAACGCAAGACCTGGTATTCCGAGTACAACATTTACCGTATCAGCATGTTCTTCTCGCTGATCACATCCGTCGCGATCATCGCGGGAATTCCGCGGCCTGTTTACCTCGTCCTGGTAGCCAGTGCACTGGCCTACTTCGTGGCACCGGTGATCTTCTTCCTAAATCTCTATTACTGCAAAACAGTCATTCCGAAAGATGACAAGCTATTTCATCCATCGCTTTTCGCAACATGGTTCGGCTGGCTCAGCCTGGCGGTATTTACCGGCATGTCGGCTATCCTGATCATGCAACGCCTGTTCGGAATCTCTTTGTTCTAGCTTCCTACGCCGCCGTAGGCAACGCCCGTTAGATCAGCCATATCGCGTTTGAACGTCGTAAGGTCATCCACGTTGAAATCCGACAGGTGTCGATGCCCTGCCGCGCGAGCGACAACGGTCATCAGTTCAACAGACGCCTCGAAGAAACGCGCCAACCTTTCCGCCGCAATATCTACCGGCAACCTGGACCGAAGGTGTTCCTTCTGTGTGGCAATACCGACCGGACAGTTGTTCGTGTGGCACGCGCGCATGCCGAGACACCCGATGGCCTGGATGGCCGCATTTGACACGGCGATGCCATCTGCGCCGAGTGCCATCGCCTTGGCGAAGTCGGCCGGGTGGCGCAAGCCGCCTGTCGTGATAAGCGTTACGCCATTTGCTTCGCTCCGGTCAAGGTGGCGTCGGGCGCGCGCCAGTGCCGGCATTGTCGGCACCGAGATATTGTCCCTGAAGATCAGGGGCGCAGCGCCAGTGCCACCGCCCCGACCGTCGAGGATGATGTAGTCGACACCGATCTCGAGCGCCGCATCGATATCCTTTTCAATGTGCTGTGCTGAAAGCTTGAAACCAACGGGAATGCCACCGGTCTTTTCACGAACCTCGGCAGCGAAATCCCGGAACTGGGAGATTTCGGTCCAGTCCGGGAAGCGTGCGGGAGAGATGGCTGACTGGCCCTCCGGCAACTCGCGAACCGTGGCTATTTTTCCTTTGACCTTTTCGCCCGGCAAATGTCCGCCGGTTCCGGTTTTTGCGCCCTGTCCTCCTTTGAAGTGGAAGGCCTGTGTTTTTTGTACCTTGTCCCAAGAAAATCCAAACCTGGCCGACGCCAATTCATAGAAATAGCGTGAGTTCGCAGACTGCTCCTCCGGCAACATGCCACCTTCGCCTGAGCAGATTCCGGTCCCTGCGAGTTCCGCACCCTTTGACAGAGCGACCTTGGCTTCTTCTGACAGGGCGCCAAAACTCATATCGGAAACAAAGAGTGGGATATCGAGGTGCAATGGTTTAGAAGCATTGGGCCCGATAACGATGTCGGTCCCTACCTCCTCTTCGTCCAGCAGCGGCAGTTTGTGAAGCTGACCGACGACGAATTGAAGGTCCTCCCATTGTGGTAACTGCCCCCGTGGCACGCCCATAGCCGACGACGG
>CAJQPR010000023.1 GCA_905480255.1 uncultured Woeseiaceae bacterium
GTCAGGCGCGCCCGGTACCTTTGTCCGCTCAATCTTCAGCCACTCGGGATCCTCGATCGGCCCTTCATAACTGTCACCTATGCCGATGCAATAAGCGGGCATGTTGTTCATAAAGAAGTTGGCGAAATGCTCGGCTGCGACAACGATAAGCGCTTCGGCACCGCTGTCTTCGATATCCTGGCGTTGCCTGTCGAGCGCTGCCAGAAACTCGTCACGCTTTGCCGTATTTTCACAAAGGTCCGCACGTCCGGTGATTCCGGGCGCATGGCTCAGTGCACCAGCGTATACCAGGCTCATCGTTTCTTTTCCTCTTCTGTAAAACTGTCGCCGCCGCCCGTCATCGTGTAAACACCGGCACGTACGGGCCCATGCTTTTCAATACCCGCGCGCATCATGTCCAGGTAGTCGAACCATTCAATACCGAGTAGCGCGGCATAATGCATAAGGATCTGCCCGTTTACACCCAGCACATAGAGCAGTCCAATGTCCCCTTCGCGGAGTGCCGTGGCTTCCTCATCGGTCAGCTCAAACTCGCTGATGAAAGAATCAATGTCGCTGTGATATTTCTTCTGCGCCGCCTCATCACGATTCAGTACGTAGAGAAATTTCTGTAATTGGTAAAGACTCATCCTTTGCCCAACTGCGGTACTTTGTGTGAGCCCATGGCAATACAGATATTCTTGGTTTCCATGTAGAACTCGAAACTGTAGTCGCCGCCGTCTCTTCCGATACCACTCGCCTTCATCCCGCCAAATGGCGCAGGCAGATGACGATTGTTCTCCGAATTAACCCAGACCATGCCGGCGTCCAGATCGCGGGCAATGCGGTGCCCCCGGCCAATATCGTTGGTCCAGACATAGCCTGCCAGGCCATATTCGATATCGTTCGCGATGCTGATTGCATCCGCCTCGTCTTTGAACGGGATCGCTGTCAGTACCGGGCCGAAGATCTCCTGCTGAGCGATACGCATCGAGTTCGACGCACCCGTGAACAACGTTGGCTGAACATAGTTACCCTTGCCGTCGATTGGCACTGCATTGCCACCCGCCGCAACTTTCGCACCATCTTCCGTCGCGATATCGAAATAGCTGCATACCTTCTGGAAATGCCGGTCGTGGATGAGCGGTCCGATCTCTGTTGCCGGATCCAGCGGGTTTCCGACTTTCAGTTTGCCGATGCGCTCGACGAGTTTGGCGTTGAATTCATCCTGGATGGATTCCTGAACCAACAATCGGCTCGACGACGTGCAGCGTTCGCCATTCAGGCTGTAGATCATGAAGACCACGGCATCCAGCGCGCGATCGAGATCGGCATCCTCAAAGACGATCACCGGGTTCTTGCCACCCAGCTCAAAGTGAACACGTTTCAGGGTGTTGGCGCCCTGACGCATGATGTGGCTGCCAGTGGTGGTCTCACCAACGAATGCTACTGCTTTTATAGCCGGATGTTCGGTCAGGGTCTTGCCTGCATCTTCGCCAAGTCCCTGCACGCAGTTCAGGACACCATCAGGCAGACCTGCCTCGTGGGCAATCTCAGATAACATCATTGCCGAATACGGAGACCACTCCGCCGGTTTATGCACCACAGTGCAGCCGGCCGCCAGCGCTGGCGCGATTTTCCAGGTCGACAGCATGAACGGCGTATTCCACGGTGTAATGACTCCAACGGGTCCAATCGGCTGACGAACGGTGTAATTCACATGATCTTCCGCCGGCAGCGACTGTCCGTCCCGCGCACCTGGCGCCATGTCACCGAAGAACCGAAAATTGGCTGCGCCGCGAATCGCAGCCTTGCTCATGAAGCGAATCGCCTGCCCGGAGTCATAGCTCTCAACCAGTGCGATGTCGCGGGCCCGCGCAGTGATTGCGTCGGCAACCTTGTGTAGTAATTTCTTGCGTTCCTTGCCCGGCATGTTTTTCCAGTCTTCGAACGCCGCTTCTGCAGCTTTGCAGGCGAAATCAATGTCATCGGCATTACCGGCGGCGACGGAACCGATCACCGAATTATCTGATGGCGCGAGGCTCTCGAATGTTTTGCCGGAGCGACCTGCATCATGCTGGCCGTTAATGAAATGCGGCAGGGTTCCATCACGGAATCGTTGCAGAAGTCTCTCTACATCCTGACGATTCGCATCGAAGTCGTTGGACATTTTGTTTTCCCTCTTACTTAGTTCTGGCGCTTGGCCATGTAGTCACGCAAGTTGTTTTTCTTCCAGGTCAACACGGCGTCGATCTCCTGGATTTCGAAAGAAATGGCCAGCGGTGACGTCGATGACACCGGTTCGAGCAGTTCACAAAGCGCCTTGAATATTGCCTCACCGAAGGCTTTCTTAGTCTCCTCATCTCGTCCGTGACCCAATTTCAGAATCATATGAACAAAGGCGTTGTCCGGATGCTGGTCCGCAACCTGGTAATTCTCACGCCGCGCGGCGCGAGTTCGCAGGCCGCCGAGCGGCAAGCCCTCGATGCCCATTGCGTTGTCATGCAGGCCATCGACCAGCCCCTGGATATCCATCCGGGACTCAAGATTTGCTGAATATTCAATGATTTGGTGCGGCATACGTAGTTTTCCAGCCCGTCGTTGAATTCATTTAACATGTTAAGTATACTGCGCTCCTTCAAAACTGCAACCCGGATCCGCCGTTGACCCTCTCTACCGATGACATTGCCACCGCTGCGAACGCGTTGTACGACGCTGAAAAGAATCGCCAGCAAATCACGCCGCTAACGCTCGGCCACCCCAACATGGACATGGACGACGCGTATGCAATCCAGAAGGCCTGGGTCGATCGCAAGATTGCCGACGGCCGCAACGTCACCGGCTATAAAATCGGCCTGACGTCCAGGGCAATGCAGATGGCGATGAAGATCGACACACCTGACTTCGGCATCTTGCTCGACGACATGTACTTTGAGAGTGGCGCTTCCATCGCTGCAGCCGACTTCACCGACCCTCGCATCGAAACCGAGTTTGCGTTCGTGCTAAAAGAACCTCTCCAGGGCGAGGACGTCACACTCGAGCAGGTCATGGCCGCCACGGACTATGTCGTTCCGGCACTCGAATTGATCGCAGCAAGAAGCTTTCGGGTGGATCCACAAACCGGCTACACGCGCACCGTTTACGACACGATTGCCGATAACGCGGCAAATGCGGGCTACATAGTGGGCGATCAGAAAGTGGATCCTTCCTCCATAGATCTCCCCTGGGCCGGCGCGATGCTATATCTCAACGGCGAGATCGAGGAGACGGGCCTCGCGGGCGGCGTCATGGGTCACCCGGCTCATGGCATCCGCTGGGTGTGCAGGCGATTCGCACCGCATGGCATAGGGCTCGAGCCCGGGCAGCTCATTCTCGCAGGATCATTCACCCGGCCGGTCGTCGTAAAACCGGGCGACAACATTCTTGCGGACTACGGACCGCTGGGCAAGATTGAGGTCGATTTCACATGAGCGGCATGCCACGCAACAAATTCAGAGCCGGCCTTGAAACCGGCAAGACGCAGTTTGGCGTATGGCTGGGCATCCCCGATCAGTCGGCTGCGGAAATCATGGCGGGTGCTGGATTCGACTGGTTGCTGGTGGATCACGAGCACGGGGCGTTTGAGCTGCGCGACGTGATGACGCATTTGCAGGCCATGGCGGCCTACGACGTCGCCCCGATTGTGCGGCCCGTCGACGGCAATCCTGCACTACTGAAAAAACTCTGTGACATCGGCGCACAAAGTTTCATCGTGCCAATGATCGATACAGCCGAACAGGCGGCCAGGGTCGTCAGCGCCGTCAGGTATCCGCCTGAGGGAACACGCGGCATGGGCACATCGTTGGCACGCGCAGCCAGGTGGAACGCCGTGCCAGGATACGTAGGCAAGGCCAATGACGAAATGCTCGTCATCGTCCAGGCCGAGACAGTAACGGCAATCGACAATCTCGAAGCCATCGCAAACACACCCGGCATCGACGGCGTGTTCATCGGGCCGTCCGATCTGTCTGCATCAATGGGCTACGTTGGAAACGTTTCCCATCCGGACGTTGTCGACACCGTGAGCAATGCTTTGCGCACGATTCGCGCCGCGGACAAGTACGCCGGCCTGTTGTGCCTCGACGAGTCGATGGTCGCCCAGTTTGAAGCGTGCGGCGCAAACTTCGTCGGTGTTGGCGTGGATACGCTACTACTGGGCAATGCTGCGCGCCGCCTGGCCGCCTCGTTCAAATCAGACGACAATTCATCGGCAGACGCCGGCTACTGAACATTGATCTATCAAAGGACTCAAACATGAAGTTTATTTCTTTCAGCAATGATGGCACCCGGTCATTTGGCGCGGTAGTCGGCGACGGCGTCGTCGATCTTGGCGCGCGGCACGGGGGTCTGCCGGACCTGCGCCAGGCAATTCGTACAGACAGGCTGGGTGAATTGGCGACAGAAGCCGGAACGGCCGATGCAGACTTTGGCTTGAAGGACATCGAATTCCTGCCAACGATCCCGAATCCGGAGAAGGTCATCTGCATCGGCGTCAACTACGCCAACCGCAATGCCGAATACAAGGATGGCTCTGAAGCACCAAAGTATCCGAGCGTATTCATGCGAACCCGGGAGTCGCTGACCGGCCATGAGCAGCCGCTCATGGATCCTCCGGAATCAGATCAACTCGACTACGAAGGCGAAATCGTCATCGTGATTGGCAAGGAAGGACGGCGTATAGCGGAAGAAAGTGCGCACGAACATGTTGCCGGGCTGACGATCATGAATGAAGGATCCTTGCGGGACTTCCTGCGCCACGCCAAATTCAACGTCACCCAGGGCAAGAATTTTGAACGCTCCGGATCGCTCGGTCCGTGGATGGTCACACCCGACGAACTCGATCCAATGAGTGAACTGCAGGTCATGACCCGCGTCAATGGCGAGGAACGACAAAACGATACGACTGACAACCTGATGTTCCCATTCCGTTACCTCATCAGCTATCTGTCGACCTTTTACCGCCTGAAACCCGGTGACATTATCGCGACCGGAACACCTAACGGTGCCGGCGCGCGATTCGATCCACCGAAGTATCTGAAGGAAGGTGACGTCGTGGAAGTTGAAGTGCC
The DNA here is from genome assembly GCA_905480255.1 of uncultured Woeseiaceae bacterium. Lineage (GTDB taxonomy): Bacteria > Pseudomonadota > Gammaproteobacteria > Steroidobacterales > Woeseiaceae > SZUA-117. Next base: position 5,088 of record CAJQPR010000023.1, read on the forward strand.
GGGCATCGGCATTCTCAGGAACGGCGTCAAGACTGAAGTCGTCTGATGTCAGAAGTCGCGAAAAACGAGTCTGCTCGCCTTCGCGACTTCGAGCGCTCGCTACCGATGGAGCTCCTGAAAGCTCGCGAGGCCGCTATGGCGAGGTTTCGCCCCATGCTTCGCGACCATGGCCTGACCGAGCAGCAGTGGCGCGTCATCCGGGCGCTTGCCGACTACCAGGAAATCGATGCGAGCGAACTGGCCCGCCGTAGCTTCCTGCTGGCACCCAGCCTGACCCGGATTCTGCAACACCTCGAGGGCGAGAAACTCGTGAAGCGAACGTCGGACGCCAATGATCAGCGCCGGTCCGTACTCGCGCTCACCGCAAAAGGTCGCAGAGTCTTTTCGGAAGTCGCGCCCGACTCTGCTGCGCT
>CAJQPR010000024.1 GCA_905480255.1 uncultured Woeseiaceae bacterium
CCAACGGAAAAGTACTTCGCCTCCGGATGTGAAAAATAGAATCCACTTACTGCAGCCGTCGGGAACATGGCGAAGGACTCGGTAAGACGCAGATCAATCGACGATTCGACGTCCAGCAACTTCCACAACTTTTCCTTCTCAGTGTGATCAGGACAGGCCGGGTAGCCGGGCGCCGGGCGAATACCGCGATACTTCTCCGAGATCAGGTCTTCGTTGCTCAGCGACTCAGCCTGGTCATAAGCCCAGAATTCCTTTCGTACGCGTTGATGCATGTACTCTGCCAATGCCTCGGCAAGGCGATCTGCCAGAGCCTTGAGAAGAATGCTGCTGTAGTCGTCGTGATCTGCTTCGAAACGTTCGATGTGCTCATCAATGCCGATGCCGGCTGTGACCGCAAAACCACCGACGAAATCCTCGGTTTGGCTTTCGACCGGCGCGACGAAATCCGCAAGGCAATTGTGAGCCTGCCCGCCCGGTTTTGTGCGTTGCTGGCGCAAGTGGCAAAGGCGGATCAACTCCTCACTTCTCTGCTCATCTGCGAATATCCTGACATCATCATGATCGACTGAGTTTGCCGGGAAGAATCCAAGAACCGCACGAGCCTGCAGCCACTTTTCGTTCACAATCCGGTCGAGCATGACCGAAGCATCACTAAACAGTGTTCGCGCTGCGTCACCAACGACCCTGTCGCTCAGGATTGCCGGAAACTTCCCATGGAATTCCCACGCATTGAAGAATGGCATCCAGTCGATGTAGTCCTTAAGCGCAGCGAGATCGATATCATCGAATACTTTGCATCCAGTAAACGCTGGTTTCGGCGGCGTGTATGTTGTCCATTCTGTCTGGAATTTATTAGCACGAGCATCCTGCAGCCCGACCTGCGGAGTGAGTCGTGACTTGCCGGCGTGTCGCTCTCGCCGCCGTGCATTGTCCGTACGCGTCTTCTTGACCAACTCAGCGCGAGTATCAGGTTCCGTTAGTGCCTGAGCGACACCAACCGCACGAGACGCGTCCTTCACGTAAATAACAGGCCCATCGTAGTTGGGTTCAATCTTGACCGCTGTATGCGCCGGTGACGTTGTTGCACCGCCGATCAGCAATGGCAAATCAAAGTCGAGGCGCCGCATTTCACTGGCCACGTATACCATTTCGTCAAGCGATGGCGTAATCAGGCCTGACAAACCAATAATCTCTGCACCCTCACGGCGAGCCGCCGCCAGGATGTTCTCGCAGGAGACCATCACGCCAAGGTCAATGACTTCGAAGTTGTTACACTGAAGGACGACGCCAACGATATTTTTGCCAATGTCGTGGACGTCGCCTTTGACGGTCGCCATAACGATCTTGCCGTTGGTCTCTATCACTCCGCCTTTCTCTTCCTCGATAAACGGCACCAGGTGCGCAACAGCTTTCTTCATTACCCGCGCCGATTTGACCACCTGCGGCAGAAACATCTTGCCGGCACCAAACAGGTCGCCAACCACGTTCATGCCCGACATCAACGGCCCTTCGATAACGCTCAGCGGACGATTCGCAGCAATGCGAGCCTCTTCCGTATCGCTAACGACAAACTCATCGATTCCATTGACAAGTGCATGTTCGAGTCGTTTTTCAACCGGTTCTTCGCGCCAGCGAAGATCTTTGGCCTTGCCCTTCTGGCCACCCGCTTTTCCCTTGAACTCTTCTGCGGCATCCAGCAATCGCTCCGTCGCATCATCACGGCGATTCAGAACGACATCTTCTACTGCGTCGCGTAGGTTCTTCGGCAAGTCCTCATAAATCGCCAGCTGCCCCGCATTAACGATTCCCATGTCCATACCGGCCTGGATAGCGTGGTACAGGAACACAGAATGAATCGCCTCACGAACGATGTTGTTGCCACGGAATGAAAACGAAACATTGCTGACGCCGCCACTCACCAGCGCATGTGGCAGTGTTTCCTTAATGCGGCGCGTCGCCTCAATAAAATCCAGGCCGTAACTGTTGTGCTCGTCTATGCCCGTCGCGACCGCGAAAATATTCGGATCAAAAATTATATCGGCGGGATCAAATCCGACTTCTTCGGTCAGGATCCGGTATGAGCGCTGGCAGATTTGGACTTTTCGGTCGACGCTGTCGGCCTGCCCCTGCTCATCAAAAGCCATGACGATGACCGCGGCACCGTAGTCCCGAACCAGGCGGGCCTGCTCAATGAATTGTTCTTCTCCTTCCTTGAGACTGATTGAATTGACGACACCCTTACCCTGAACGCAGCGAAGACCGGCCTCGATGACAGACCATTTTGACGAATCGATCATGACCGGCACCCGCGCCACATCCGGCTCCGACGCAATGAGGTTCAGGTACCTCACCATCGCCTGCTCTGAATCAAGCATGCCTTCGTCCATATTTACATCGACGATCTGTGCACCATTTTCGACCTGCTGCCGCGCCACCTGAACTGCATCTGCGTAATTGTCAGCTTCGATCAATTTCCTGAAAACTGCTGACCCGGTTACGTTAGTGCGCTCGCCAACATTGACGAACAGATCATCTGGACCCAGGTTGACCGGCTCGAGGCCGGAAAGCCGGCACCGCGATTCGATATTCGGAATCGTTCGCGGCTTCTGTCCCTCTATGACTTTTCGTAGCGCGCGAATGTGATCCGGCGTCGTTCCGCAACATCCGCCGACGAGGTTCACGAGCCCGCTGGACGCAAATTCACCGACGACTTTCGCCATGTGTTCCGGCGTCTCGTCGTACTCGCCGAACTCGTTTGGCAGGCCGGCGTTTGGATGTGCGCTGACATTGGTATCGGCAATGCGTGCAAGTTCAGCAACATAGGGGCGCAGATCATCGGCACCAAGCGCACAATTGAGGCCGATCATGAACGGGTCGGCGTGGCGAACAGAATTCCAGAAGGCTTCTGTCGTCTGACCGGAAAGCGTCCGGCCGGACGCATCTGTGATTGTTCCGGAAATCATTACCGGAAGAGTGATTCCCGTTGCATCAAAGCTTCGTTTTATCGCGAAGATCGCCGCTTTGGCGTTTAGCGTATCGAATATCGTCTCTACCATCAGGAAGTCGACCCCGCCTTCTATCAAAGCGGTTGCTGCCTGTTGATACGTATCTGCGAGCTCGCCGAAAGTAATATTGCGATACCCGGGATCGTTTACATCCGGTGAAAGTGATGCCGTCCGGTTTGCGGGGCCAAGAACGCCTGCGACGAATCGTGGCTCACCGTGCTCAGCCGCATAGGCGTCTGCCGCTTCCCGCGCGATGTGCGCAGCGGTGATATTCAGTTCGGTGACCAGTGACCCCATGCCGTAATCACCCATCGATGGAGCATTGGCATTGAATGTGTTGGTCTCAATGATGTCGGCGCCGGCCTCCAGAAAATTTCGGTGGATCTCCTGAATGACATGCGGTCGTGTGATCGACAACAGGTCGTTGTTCCCTTTCAGGTCTGATTTCCAGTCCTTGAATCTTTCTCCGCGGTAGTCGGCTTCCGCAAGGCCAAAACCCTGGATCATCGTGCCCATGGCGCCGTCAAGCAGCAGGATTCTTTGTCCTAATGCTTTTTGTAGCGCTTCGACTCTTTGCTCTCTTTCCATAGCTATTCCGCAATCCTCGATCGGCGTACACCGATTGCATGACAAATCGCATACGTCAGCTCATGACGATTTAGCGTGTAAAAATGAAATTCCTCGACGCCCTCTTTCTTTAACAGCGCGACCTGTTCAATTACGACACTGGCCGCAATCAATTTGCGGGTTTCGGCGTCGTCCTCAAGCCCGTCAAATCGCTCGCGAAGCCACGCTGGAACGGTCGCGCCACATTGCTCGGCAAAGCGCTGCAACTGGGGAAATCGTGTTATCGGCAGAATGCCGGGCACGACTTCTGACTCGATACCGGCTTGTGCGCAGGTATCCCTGAAGCGAAAGTAACGCTCAACATCAAAGAAGAACTGCGTAATAGCTCGTGATGCACCGGCGTCCAGTTTTCGCTTAAGGTTATCGAGATCATCCGCAGCGCTCGCCGCTTCCGGGTGTACCTCCGGATAGGCAGCAACCGAAATCTCGAAGTCAGCAATCTTCTTTAGCCCGGCGACAAGATCGCTTGCATAGGCATAGCCGTCGGGATGTGGGCTGTACCCCTTCGCGTCTTTCGCCGGATCGCCTCGCAAGGCGACGATATGGCGAACCCCCATATCCCAGTACTCACGCGCGATCTCATCTATCTCTGCTTTGCTTGCCCCGACACAGGTCAGGTGCGGCGCCGCGGTCAGATCTGTTTCATTCAGAATTCGTCCGACAGCCGCATGGGTTCTTTCCCTTGTGGAGCCATCCGCCCCGTAGGTCACAGAGACGAATCTCGGATTCAACACGCCCAGGTGTTCGATTGAATCCCACAGCGTCTTTTCCATCGCCGCGGTGCTCGGAGGGAAAAACTCGAATGAAACATCAATTCTCTTCTTACCTGTCTCAGCCATCGTTCTACCCTAGGCGGCCGCATTCTGACTGTTAGCAACGGTCGCAACAGATACCAGCCATGCCGGACTTTTCTGTGGAACGTAGCGCGCGGGCGCCAGCCTCAGGCCTGCGCTGTGGCTCCACTCGGCCAGCGAAGACTGAATCTCCCCTGACGAGCGCTTGAGTACAGATTCGAGAATGAAGAGGCGTCCACCAGGTCGCAGGAGTCGACGAGCTTCCTCCAAAGCACGAACCGGCGTACGGGCATCGACCAGCACGTCATCGATGATGATTGTGTTGAATTCCGAATCCGCGAATGGCAACCGGTACATATCACCTTTGCGAAGACTGCAGTTTGGAATGCCCGCAAGCATGAGTTCGGCTCGCGCAAGCTGTCGCGCATTGGCATCGATATCGACGCCAACGGCGCGATTTGCCCGGCTGGCGAGCAACTTCAGAATTGCACCACGGCCACAACCAACATCAAGAAGATCGCCAACCTGTGCTGTCACCGTGAGATCAAGTATGGCCCGATGCAGATCACGCAGCGCAGAATCGTCCTGCCTGTCGGACAACATTTCCCCGACGCGCTCGCCGCGACTTTGCATGAGCAAATTCCAGTCGGCCTCGAAGATGGGGTCCTGATCGGGGATTAGCTCGAGCAATTGCCTCAGACGTGGCGGTGCACTGCGACTGCCTGGCACGCGGTAGAAGACCCGTTTGCCGTCGCGAAATCGCTTCAGAATTCCTGCCTCACACAAGTGCTTCAACTGTTGCGAGATTCGCGGCTGACTCTGCCCGATTGCCAGAGTCAGTTCGGACACACTGCACTCGCCCTGGCGGCAAAGCGCTACCAGCCGCAAGCGAGTCGGGTCACCAAGCGCTTTTATTTGTTGCAGCAGGCTTTCTGTGGAAGGTTCCATAAAAATATAAGGATATCTTTATATATAAGGCCGAAGATTCTAGCATAGCTGGATAAACGTGAAAACCAATGCCGGAAACCAGCGCGAGCGCCTGGCTCCGCTGACGAATTCAGTGAAGCACGTTGGAGCGCTGCAAAACCCGGGCCGCAAACACGCGGCTGACATCCACCGGATCAAAGGAGCGGGTTTTGCCGCAGTATTCACAGGTCACATCGACCTGCCCTTTCTCGGCGAGTGCTTCGCGTGTTTCCGATTCCCCGAGAAAGCGCAGGACTTCCTCAACTTTTGACTGGGAACAGCGGCAATGGAAACGCAAACTCCGGGGGCTAAACACCCGCAAATCATCTTCCGCGAATAGTTTGCTCAGCAGGTTCGGCGTTGCCCCGTCTGCGAGCTCATCGACGCGCAAAGTCGCTATCAAATACGCCAGCCGCCTCCAGTCATCTTCGGACGCCTGTTTTTCTCCAGGCATTTGCTGCAGAAGGATTCCGCCGCAATGACCGTCCCCGGATACAAGAGCCAGGTGGCTGGGCACTTGCACCGATTGCGCAAAATAATTCTCGAGGCTCGCAGTTAGTGACTCAGGACTGATTTCAACGATGCCCTGGTAGGGCCTCTCCATCGCACCCGCATCCACGGTCACCGCACATCTTGCACCGCTTACAAGCTCCGCAAAACTCGCGCCTTCGACAACGTCCCTGGAAATCGCCATGCCACGGATATCGAGGCTGTCCGTGCACTGCATAACCAGCATTCTAAGTGGCCCGTCGCCGGATACCTGCAGGGTCACTGATCCATCGAACTTGAGGCTTTGGGCAATGAGAGCTGTGGCAGCGGCAGCATTCCCCAGGACATCCATCACGGGAGGCGCATACTGATGTCCATCGCGCATCCGTTGCCAGGCGTCGTCGAGCTGGACCAGCGCACCGCGCACCGGCATTGATTCAAACACGAATGGAATAACTGAATCTTTGACAGCCATTGGTATTACTTCAGTTTCGTTTTGAGGATCTGATTGACCTGACCGGGGTTGGCCTTGCCGCCGGTTTCTTTCATCACCTGGCCGACGAAAAAGCCAAGCAACTTTTCTTTGCCAGCGCGAAATTCTGCAGCCTGTCCCGGATTAGCCTCAATAACAGCATCGACAATGCTCTCAATTGCACCGGTATCCGTGATCTGTTTCAGACCTTTCGCTTCGATAATCTCGTCGGCGCTGCCTTCGCCCGACCACATGGCCTCGAATACCTCTTTCGCAATCTTACCTGAGATGGTGCTGTCAGCAATGCGATCGAGAAGACCTGCAAGTTTGGTGGCACTGATCCTGCTTTTCTGGATATCCACATTCTCTTTATTAAGGAGAGCGGACAAATCACCAATGACCCAGTTAGCGGCAACTTGCGCGACGGCTGAAGTGCTGCCGGCGACGGCTTCATAGTAGTCAGCCAGCGCCCGGCTAATTGTCAGGATTTCGGCGTCGGCAGCTTTCAGTTCATATTGAGAAACGAAACGTACCTGTTTGGCATCGGGCAACTCCGGCAGGGTTTTTCTGACCGCTTCAACAAACTCATCATCGATCTCAACAGGCAGCAGGTCGGGATCAGGGAAGTAGCGGTAGTCGTTCGCCTCTTCCTTGCTCCGCATCGAACGTGTTTCATCCTTATCTGAATCGTAGAGCCTTGTTTCCTGAACGACCTCACCGCCATCTTCGATCAGCTCGATCTGACGCTCGATCTCGTAGTTGATTGCCTTTTCAACAAAACGAAACGAATTCAGGTTTTTTAACTCGGCACGCGTGCCGAGTTCTTTCTGCCCGCGAGGTCTCACGGACACGTTCGCGTCACAGCGAAAAGAACCTTCCTGCATGTTGCCATCAGATATCTCCAGGTACCTGACGATAGAATGAATCTTGCGCATGTAGGCCACCGCTTCTTTCGCGGATCGCAGGTCCGGTTCAGATACAATTTCGAGCAGGGGCGTACCCGCACGATTGAGATCAATTCCCGAAGACTTGCCGAATCCTGCATGGACCGACTTGCCGGCATCTTCCTCAAGGTGTGCCCGGGTTATGCCAATGCGTTTCTCATTACCTTCATCGTCACGAATGAACAACTCGCCACTTTCAACTATTGGCAGCTCATACTGGCTGATCTGGTATCCCTTCGGCAGATCAGGATAGAAATAATTCTTCCGGGCAAAAACGGAACGCGGCGCAATCCTCGCGTTGACCGCCAGACCGAACTTCGCTGCCATCCGCACAACCTCGGCGTTGAGAACCGGCAGAACGCCCGGATAACCGAGGTCGATCAGACAGGCCTGGGTGTTGGGGTCAGCCCCATAAGCTGTTGACGCACCTGAGAAAATCTTGCTTTTTGTTGCGAGCTGCGTGTGCACCTCGAGTCCGATAACAACTTCCCAATGACCGCTCATAAGAAGCCACCCGGCGCTCGCTGATGCCAGTCCGTCAGCTGTTGGTACTGGTACGCGCAGGCCAGTAAAGCTTCTTCCGCAAAATGCGGCCCAACCATTTGCAGACCAACCGGAAGTCCATCGGCAAGGCCGCAAGGGACCGAAATTCCAGGCAACCCGGCCAGGTTGGCGCCGATTGTGTAGATATCATTCAGGTACATCGTAATCGGGTCGTCTGTCTTTTCACCGATGGCAAACGCAGTCGTCGGAGCGGTCGGACCCGCAATGACGTCGACATTTTCGAACGCATTGCGAAAATCCTGGCTGATGAGCTGGCGGACTTTTTGGGCCTTGAGGTAGTAGGCATCGTAATAACCGGCAGACAATACATATGTACCGGTCATGACTCTCCGCTTCACCTCCGCGCCAAACCCTTCGCCACGTGACCGGGAATAAAGATCAAGCAGGTCCTCAGGTTTCTCAGCCCTGTGCCCGAACCGTACGCCGTCGAAACGCGAAAGGTTGGACGAACATTCCGCAGGTGCAACAACGTAATAGGTTGGCACGGAGAGCCCTATGTTTGGCAGATCCACATCGACCAGTTCTGCACCGGCATCTTCCAGTGACTTCAGTGCATCTTTGACGCTTGCGGCGCACTGACTGTCCAGGCCTTCATCGAAGTGCTGGCGCACGATGCCGATTCGCAGTCCCTTGACGGATTTGCCAAGGCCCGCAACATAATCGGGTACAGGATGATCGACTGACGTTGAATCACGAACGTCGTGGCCCGCCATTACTCCGAGTAGCATAGCCGCGTCTTCGGCAGATCTCGTGATGACACCTGCCTGATCGAGACTTGAAGCGAATGCCACCATGCCAAACCGCGACACCCTGCCATATGTGGGCTTGATGCCGGTTGTACCGGTCAGTGCGGCGGGCTGGCGTATAGAGCCGCCCGTGTCCGTGCCGGTCGCTGCCGGCACAATCCTTGCGGCGACGGCTGCCGCCGAACCACCGGAAGAACCACCTGGCGATAGTTTGGTATCCCAGGGGTTGGCCACAGGACCGAAGAAACTCGTTTCGTTCGACGAGCCCATCGCGAACTCATCCATATTGGTTTTGCCGAGCATGATCGCGCCAGCCGCAGCAAGTCGCTCGACAACGGCCGCATCATAAGGAGAGACGAAGTTATCCAATATCCTGGAGCCGCAGGTAGTCAGGACGCCCCTGGTGCAAAACAAGTCTTTGTGCACAATTGGCAAACCATTCAGCGGGCCGCCGTTGCCGCTTGCGCGAGCCTGGTCCGCACGATCCGCCTGATCAAGCGCCTGGTCCGCGGTGACCGTGATAAACGCGTTAAGCGTGGCCTGATGTTTTGCAATTCGTTCCAGCAGAGCTTCCGTAAGCTCGCGTGACGAAAACTCGCCCGCGGCGAGTCCTTTCGCAAGACCCGCCAGCGTACGCTGGTGAATAGCCTGATCTCCCTCGCCCATCGTCACTCAATCACCTTCGGTACGAGGTAGTACCCACCCTCCGTCGAAGGTGCGTTTTGTTGGACAAAGTCCCGTTGATCGGTCTCCGAAACCTCATCTGCGCGCAATCTTTGCGACATGTTCAGCGGATGTGCCATCGGCAATACATCGTCGGTCGGAGCTGCCTGCAACTGGTCGACAAAATCCACTATTCGGGACAGTTTTTCGACCACGTCGTCAGACTCGCGATCCTCTAACTGGAGGCGCGCCAGCGTTGCAATGTGTTGGACTTGTTCTTTCGTCAATGACACGGGATTTTCCGGGCTCTCCTGCCTGTGCGAGAGGTGCAACAGGTCAGGGGGCAGAATGATACCTGCTGCCTTGTGCAATGTCGTGTCCATTGTTACATTGCACCGTTAATTTTCTTCGCGGAACTCTGGCCCCTAATGCTCAAGAACATTTTAGGTTATTTCTCTAACGATCTGTCGATCGATCTGGGCACTGCCAACACTCTGATTTACTCACGTGGGCATGGAATCGTGCTTGACGAACCATCCGTGGTGGCGATTCGTGAGGACTCAGGTCGTGGCGGTCGTACGGTAGAGGCTGTTGGCGAGGAAGCCAAGAACATGCTCGGCAGAACGCCCGGCAACATCACGGCAATCCGGCCACTGAAAGACGGCGTGATTGCCGATTTCACGGTCACGGAGAAGATGCTTCAGCATTTCATTCGCAAAGCCCATGGCACCCGCTATTTTCGCCCAAGCCCTCGTGTCCTGGTCTGTGTTCCGTACGGTTCTACCCAGGTTGAGCGACGCGCAATTCGCGAATCAGCGGAGGGCGCCGGGGCGCGGAAAGTTCACCTGATTCCGGAACCGATGGCGGCCGCAATAGGAGCCGGCATGCCGGTTCATGAAGCGCGTGGCTCGATGGTCCTGGACATTGGTGGTGGCACCTCTGAAGTTGCAGTTATATCCCTGAATGGCATCGTTTACGCAGCATCAGTCAGAATCGGTGGCGACCGCTTCGATGAAGCGATTACCAACTACGTGCGACGCAACTACGGCATCCTCATCGGTGAGGCTACTGCTGAACGTATCAAGCACGAAATTGGCTCCGCATTCCCGGGACAGGAAGTCAGGGAGATCTCCGTCAAAGGCAGAAACCTCTCCGAAGGTGTACCGCGAAGCTTTACACTGAATTCAAACGAAATCCTGGAAGCACTGCAGGAACCGCTGCAAGGTATCGTTGGCGCCGTAAAAGAAGCGCTGGAGCAGACGCCACCTGAGCTCGGCGCCGACGTCGCAGAGCGCGGCATCGTCCTGACCGGAGGCGGCGCGTTGTTGCGCGACCTGGACAAACTCCTGATGGAAGAAACAGGCCTGCCAGTGGTTATTGCCGACGATCCATTGACTTGCGTTGCCCGTGGCGGCGGCAGAGTCATCGAACTGATCGACGAGCACGGCCCGGCAGTTTTTGGCCTGGAATAATAATAAAGAGAGTATCCGGAACCATTATGCGAACATTTGACGCAAATGGCCGCCGCCGAATCTAAAAAGCAACACCGCTCACCCTACTCGCCTGCACTCGGCCTCCGATTATTGCTGCTTGCGGGATTGAGTATCCTTATTCAATACATCGATCATCGCGATAACCATCTCGATGCAGTCCGCAAAGCTATAGGCGCAACGGTCTACCCGTTGCGTGTTGTTGTGGACGCGCCGGTATCGGCCTGGAGATGGCTTGGCGATACAACGGCAAGTCGCAATCAGCTCCAGCTGGATAACAGTCGGCTCAACACTGAGAGACTGATGACGCAGGCAAGATTGCAGCGTTATTCCGCGCTTGAAGCAGAAAACGCACGATTGCGCGATATGCTGGAGGCGAGAACACGGGTCCGCGAACGGGTCAGGGTCGCCGAAATAATGTCAGTCAGTGCTAACCCATTTCGTCACGTACTTGTGGTCGACAAGGGGACCAATGCAGGCGTATTCGACGGGCAGGCCATCGTCGATGCGAATGGCGTAGTTGGCCAGGTAATCGAGGCCGGGGTGGCGTCGTCGCAGTGCCTGCTGATCAGCGACCCCGGTCACGACCTCCCGGTAGAGGTCAATCGGAACGGACTGCGCACCATTGCCCGGGGAACCGGGAATTTTGATCAGCTCGATCTGCCGTTCCTGCCGAACAACGCCGATATCGAGCCGGGCGACCTGCTGGTTACATCGGGACTTGGTGGCGTGTTTCCCTCGGGCTATCCGGTGGCGGTCGTAGACACCGTTACCCGTCTTCCACAGGAGCCGTTTGCGCTGGTAACCGCGCGGCCATCAGCAGCGTTAAACCAGGTCAGGGAGGTCATGCTGATCTGGGCAGATGAGGACGAAGAGCCTGAGATACCGATATCCGAACCCGAGCCCGAAGCAAATCAACCAGTCGATTCAGAAACAGGGTCAGACACTGGCGATTTGACGGATGAATCCACGCCTGAGACCGGGGATGAGACGGAGGGAGAGACCAGTGAGTGACGCCCGCGCCAACGGGCAAACACCGATCATTATCAGCCTGGTCGTTTCGCTGATGCTCGCAATCGCGCCCGCCCCGGATTGGGCGGAACCGTTTCGACCGGATTGGGTAACGCTGACACTTATATATTGGTCAATGACATTTCCGGGCAATTACAGCGTTGGCGTGGCCTGGATTATTGGACTGATCGTGGACGTAGCCCAGGGAACCCTGCTCGGCCAGCATGCGCTTGCCTTTACGATTGTTATCTATGTGACCGTCAAGTTTCATCTGCAACTGCGCCAGTTCCCGATTCTCCAGCTGACGGCAACCGTATTTGCCTTGTTGGCGCTCTACCAGTTCGTTCTGTTCTGGATCAATGGCGTTGCAGGAGTTAATGCGCCAGTCGTCGCTTACTGGGGCCCGGTTTTGAGCGGCACACTGGTCTGGCCGTTGGTCTCCATAATTCTTGCCGGCCTGCGCCAGCGGGTCAGACGCTAGCCATGGGCTTGTTTGCACCAATAAAGGATCATCACTCCGAGGCGCAACTTTTTGTTGGGCGGGTCATCCTGTCTTCCGTCATCGGCATTATCTTGCTCGGCATTGTCGTCGTGCGACTCGTGCAATTACAGGTCGTCGACCACGAGTTGTTTGCGGAACAGTCTCAGGGCAACCGAATTCGCATTGAAGCCGTTCCACCAACCCGCGGACTCATTTTTGACCGCCGCGGGCGGGTGCTGGCCGAGAACCTGCCGGCGTACCAGCTCGAGCTCATTCCCGAACAGGTTCCCGATATGGCAGACACGCTGGCGCGGCTGGCGGGCATTGGCCTCATTAAGGAAGAGGACATCCCAAGATTCAATGGGCTGTCGCAAAGCGGCCCCAGATTCAAACCGATTACGCTGCGTTTTCGTTTGACCGATGACGAGATTGCAAACTTCGCCGTGCGACGACCGCGCTTCCCGGGTGTCGACCTGCAACCTCGTCTCGTCCGCCACTATCCGGATGGCGAGCTGGTCGCCCACGCAATTGGTTACGTCGGCGCCCTGAGCACCGCGGATCTCCAGCGGCTTGATGCCGCCGCCTATTCCGGAACGTCGCATACAGGCAAAACCGGTGTGGAGCATTTCAACGAAGACCTGCTGCACGGTGACGTTGGCTTTCGCCAGGTCGTCACCAATGCTCTCGGTCGTCAGGTACCTGCAGAGACTCGCGGCTTTGCCGACGCGGGGCCTGAAAGTGAAAGTCCGTCACCGGGCGAAAACCTCTACCTCACCCTGGATCTCAATCTGCAACGGATCGCAGCTGAACAGCTCGATGGCAGGCGTGGCGCGATTGTTGCCGTTGATCCAAACAACGGAGAAGTTCTCGCTCTCTATAGCTCACCGTCTTTTGATCCCAACGCATTTGCGACTGGCATGAGCCCTAGTGATTTCAACTCATTACAACAAAATCCCGACAGACCGCTCGTTAACCGTGCGGTTCGCGGCAGCTACCCACCGGGCTCAACAATCAAACCGATGCTGTCCCTTGCCGCACTGGAGATTGGCGCAACGAACCTGACGCGGCGATCCGTTTGCATTGGTTATTACAGCCTGCCCGGCAGTACCCACCGGTATCGTGACTGGCGTCCCGAAGGTCATGGCGAGGTCGATCTTCATGACGCGATTCAGCAATCCTGTGACGTCTATTTCTACGAAATAAGCCGCGATATCGGCATAGACAACATGCACTACTATCTTGACCAGTTTGGGCTTGGCACTGAAACCGGGCTCGACATGGCCGGTGAATCTGACGGACTGGTGCCGTCAAGAGAATGGAAACGGGGTGCGTTCAGCGAGCGCGCGGACCAGGTCTGGTTCCCCGGTGAGACGATCATCGCCTCCATTGGCCAGGGCTACATGTTGGCAACACCGCTGCAACTCGCCAATGCAACAGCTGCGCTCGCAATGCGCGGCCAAAGATTCAAGCCGCACCTCGTCGCTGCAATTGAAGACCCGTTGACCGGAGAAAGAACCGTGATGGCACCGGAGCAATTACCGAACGTGCAGATCACCAATGAATTCAATTGGGACAATGTGCTCGCCGCTATGCACGATGTCATGCAGAGTAATCGCGGAACCGCTCGCGCAACCGGCCTCGGCGCACCTTATGCCATGGCGGGCAAGAGCGGAACGGCGCAGGTTTTCACCGTCGCCCAGGAAGATGAGTACGACGAAGATGAAATCGATGAGCGACTGCGCGACCATGCATTATTTATCGCCTTCGCTCCATTCGATGCGCCGGAAATAGCAGTCGCAGTAGTCATTGAAAATGGTTCGAGCGGCAGCCGCGTCGCGGCACCAATGGCACGCGCCATCATGGACCAGCATCTCGGACTCAACGACGGGGTCAACGCTGATGAGCTTTAGCGATACGCACCGTCTTTTTTCCAGCCGCTCCGCGCCGCTGAGTGGCGTCGGCAGCATACTGCAGCGCCTCCACCTGGATGGCCCGCTGCTGGGCGCCCTGCTCATGGTCTCGGCGTTCGGCCTGGTCGTCCTTTATTCGGCTGTTGCGCAGAACATGGATCTGTGGATCCAGCAATGCATCCGCCTCACCGTCGCCATCGGGGCCATGGTAATCGTCGCGCAGTTGCCACCCGACTTCCTGCGTCGCTGGACACCATGGGGCTACCTTGCCGGGCTGATACTGCTGATCATGGTTCTCGTGTCCGGTGAAGTTGGCCAGGGTGCAAAGCGCTGGCTGGACATCGGTATTCGATTCCAGCCTTCGGAAGTCATGAAACTCGCAGTGCCCATGATGGCTGCCTGGTATCTGCACGACCGCCAGCTGCCGCCGAAATTTTTCGACCTTGTTGTAATCGGCGTGTCGATCGTGGTCCCTACCGTGCTTATCGCGCGGCAGCCCGACCTTGGCACATCGATTCTGATCGCAATGTCCGGCGTCATCGTCATCATCCTCGCCGGCCTGTCGATCCGGGTTATGGTTCTACTCGCCCTCTCCTCGATTCCCGGCGCCTATTTACTATGGCAATTCATGCAGGACTACCAGAAGCAACGAGTACTTACCTTACTGGACCCGAATTCCGATCCGTTGGGCGCCGGATACAACATTATCCAGTCCAAGATTGCGATCGGCTCGGGCGGTCTGTTCGGGAAAGGCTGGACCAATGGTAGTCAGGCGCAGCTCGAATTCCTGCCGGAACGTGATACCGATTTTATATTCGCAGTCATGGGCGAAGAACTTGGCTTGCTTGGCGTCTTGACCTTGCTGGGCCTTTACCTATTTATTGTTGGTCGCGGCCTCTTTATCGCGACCCAGGCACGCGATACATTTTCCCGGCTACTTGCCGGGAGTATTAGCCTCACTTTCTTTGTCTATGTATTTGTGAATACCGCGATGGTCACCGGACTGGTTCCGGTCGTTGGCGTCCCGTTGCCGCTGGTTAGCTTTGGCGGAACATCAATGGTGACCCTCATGGCTGGATTCGGTATTCTCATGTCGATTCACCGCCACAGGAAATTATTGCCACACTAATGCGTCCATTATCAATAAAAGGGATCTTGCCAGCGCTTATACTGCTGTTTAGCTGCCAACCCGCCAGCGCGATCGACACCGATCGACCCAACGTTAAGAGTTTCATCGACAAAATGGTCGAGGAACATTCCTATGATAGAGCCAAACTCGAGTCGGTCCTCGCCGAAGCCGAATCCAAGGAATCCATCCTGGAGGCAATCGCCCGACCGGCAGAACGGACGCTGGAGTGGCACGAATACCGTGACATTTTTCTGAAGTCCGAACGCATCGAAGCCGGCGCCGCGTTTTGGAAAGAACACGAATCCGAATTACAGCGAATCAGCGACAGCACCGGTGTCTCGATTGAGATTCTTGTCGGCATCATCGGCGTGGAGACCTATTTCGGTAGAATTACAGGCAACTACAGGGTGCTTGATGCGCTTTCGACTCTCGCTTTTGACTATCCGCCGCGTTCCAAATTTTTTACCAGTGAACTTGAGCATTTCCTGCTGCTTGTTCGCGAGGAAGGCATGGAAGCCGCCGATGCAACAGGATCCTACGCCGGTGCCATGGGACGGCCGCAATTCATGCCGTCCAGCTACCGGGCCTATGCCGTTGACTCTACGGAAGATGGCAAGCGCGACATCTGGACGAACTGGTCCGACGTAATCGGGAGTGTTGCCAACTATTTCGTACGCCATGGCTGGGCAGCCGACAAACCGGTTGTGGCGTCGGCGACCCTCGGCGCTCAGTGGAGCGGTGAGACGCCCAAGAATCAGCTAAAGGCAGACGAAACCGTCACTTCCCTGAGCCACCAGGGTGTGCTTTTCTCAACAGAATTGCCGGGCGACGAAAAAAGCCAGTTGATCACGCTTGTTGGGGATGACGGCGAGGAATACTGGGTCGGTTTCCATAATTTCTTCGTCATTACGCGCTACAACCGCAGTGTCATGTACGCGCTGGCCGTTCATCAGCTAGGTCAGGCGATCGCGGTTGAGGTCAAACGCAGTGAGAGCTAGGCGTTTAACATTCGTCTTTACCCTCACTTCATTTTTATTCGTCTCCGCCTGCAGTTCACTCGGGCCAACTCAAGACACCGCGCCTCGCACTGCTCCGCCTGTCAGCAGCCTGCCGGGCAATGCGGTACCTCGCCAGGAGCCTCGCAGCCGATACGGTAACGGTCCGTACTACAAAGTCTTCGGCGACACCTACAAGGTGCTCGACTCCAGCTACGGTTACCAGGAACGCGGCGTCGCCTCCTGGTATGGAAAGAAATTTCATGGCCGAATGACCTCCAGCCAGGAACCCTATGACATGTACGCGATGACGGCCGCGCACAAATCGCTGCCGCTTCCGACCTATGTTCGTGTCCGCAATCTCAAGAACAACCGATCTATCGTCGTGCGAGTCAATGACCGCGGACCCTTTGTCGACAACCGCCTGATTGACCTGTCCTATTCTGCCGCGTTGAAACTGGATATGGTGAGAGACGGCACGAGCCTGGTGGAAGTTACAGCAATCAGTTTCGATGATCCGGGCCCGGCCGCTCGCACGCCGGCACCTACAACAAGAACGGTGTCCGACGTGAAGAAACCGGATTCAAATATCTTCGTCCAGGTCGGTGCTTTCGGAGACGCCAGTAACGCAAAGCGGCGCCACGCGCTACTTCGGAACGGTGGCATCGGGCCCGCTTTCGTGCACGAAGACCGGAGCTCCTCGCAGACACTGTATCGCGTCAGAATCGGTCCGATTGCCAACGTGGTTCAATATGATTCCATCGTCGAAGAATTGCAGAGACTGGGCATCACCGAAACACACCTCGTCACCGAGTAGGACAATCCCGTTGCGACGGGTAGCTACGCCTACTCGACCGACGTTTGCGACTGCTCCCGCATATATTCTGCAAGATAGTAAAAAGATGCGATGCCCTTCCCGGTGCTCCCGGAACCTTTCCAGCCGCCAAACGGCTGATAGCCCGGCCACGCTCCCGTCGTTGCACCCTGCGGGCGATTGGCATAGGTGACACCGGCTTCAATGTTGTCGAAAAACCATTCCGTTTCTTCTGCATCTCCGTAGAAACCTGCAGTCAAACCAAGAGGGGTATCATTGGCAAGCTGCATCCCGGTTTCCTTGTCGGGTACGCGGGCGATCATCACCACTGGCGAAAACATCTCGTGCTTCCACAAGCGATGGTCAAGTGGCGCCTCGGCCACAGTCGGTGCACAGAAATATCCTTTCGCCATGTCGCCGTTCGTCAACACTTCCGCACCACAAACTACCGTTGCGCCGTCCCGTAACTCCTGGGCGTAGGTCCTGTAGCCTTCGTAACCTTCCTTATTGCCTACCGGGCCGATGTAATTTTCTGCGAGTATCGGGTCACCGATCCTGATAGCGTCGACAACCGGCTTCAGTTTTTCGATAAGGGCATCCGCCACAGACTCCTCAACGTATACGCGTGACGCAGCCGAACATTTCTGGCCGCTCAGGCCGAAGGACGAGCGCATGATGCCGAGCGCGGCGCGATCGAGATCGCCATTGGCGGTAACGATGACGGCATTTTTGCCGCCCATTTCCGCGATACATGGCCGCGGATAAGCGCCCGATGAAGACTTGCGACAAATCTGCATTCCAACGTCGTGAGAGCCGGTAAACGTGACGCCGGCCACATCGGCATGATCGACAAGCAATGGTCCCGCGGTGTCATCAGGATCAGCAAGGTAATTGAACACGCCGGGCGGCACTCCTGCGTCGCGCAAACAGTCGGCCAGCAAACGAACCGCCCACGGAGTATCGGGCGCACCTTTGACCACGACGGTGTTTCCGGTCACCAGGGCGGCCGCTGCAGGACCACCGGCTAGTGCGAATGGAAAATTGAATGGTGCAACCACAGCCCAAACGCCATAGGGCTTCATTATCGAGCGGTTGTGGCTGGCAAAGTCCGGAAGCGGATCATCTGGCAGCGTGTGATCGAATCCTTCC
>CAJQPR010000025.1 GCA_905480255.1 uncultured Woeseiaceae bacterium
ATTGGCGCCCAAAACCAAAGAGGACCTGGTCATTGACATGGCCGCCACGGCTTGCTTTTCGATATTTGTGGACGGTGACGATTACCAGCCGAGACTTGTGGTGATCGAAAACAGCAATCTGATGTTGCAGGAGCAGCACCAACTGTACATCGGTGTGGCGGGCGGGCAACTGGTGTCGGCGGCCGAGATCGGAATCCCACAAAACATGCAGTATGAAGAAGGCCGGACCTACGCCAAGTGGGAGTTTCTTGTCACACCCGGTATCGCCAACTATTTCGTCGTTGCCAATATGGGGAGGAACGCGGGAAACACGATTGAAGTTCGGCCGGAGTTGCATTTTTCCGTTCCCGACTGGAAGTCGACCCTGACAGAAAAAAGCGCTCCTTCCAGTAGCACCCGGTCGGAAGAGCAACCCAAATCCACCGAGCAGGTAGCAAAATACCGAAAATCCCTGCGAGAATTCCCGACCACCCAAAGCGCAACAGCAGTCATGTCGGCTTCGGACTTTCGCCCCATTGATCCTTCCTGTACCGACGACTTGAAAGGCCTGAACCTATGCGGCCGCCAGCTTACCATCAACCTCTCAAAGGACTTTGGCCTCATTCCAGGGCAGGGTCCCGTCACCACCACCGGAGGAGTGGCAAATCAGATTGGTGCGCTGGAACTACGCTCTGCCAGTACCGAGATTGAGCTCGCATCCGAGGATGAGGAATTCCTGGCACTGATGAATGAAATGGCCAGAGACAACACAGGAAATTTCATTTCCATTTCGATCCCGCTGATTCTCTATGGTGACGAAATCACCACTTCATATGCACGAATTGAAGTAAGTGGCCCTGTCGAAGGCGAAGTGAGCAACAGTTATGTGTCAACAAGCAGTGCCCCGGTCGCGCTACCGACGCGTAGCCAGCCCACGTGGGTCTATCCGCCCAATGGCCGTGTATCAATCAAGGAGTACGGTCCCCACGTTTTAAGAGGGACGTTTTATGCCGCCCTGATCTCAAGAGAGGAAGTCAAGAAGGCCGAGATCACAAAAGACAACCCGTACCTCCCTATTTGGGGAGAAATCAGCGGTGAATTCGTCGTGTCAGCGCCATGGCGTGGTAACGAGGTAGATCCGGATACAGACCCGGACGGCATCCTAATGACCGGAATCCGCAGTGACGTTATGGACATTCTCCAGACGGTACCGGAAGGCCTGCGTCAGAGTCTTGGAGAGAGCCAGATGCAGGATCTGTGCAAGCTGGGGTTTGGTGAGGAGCAGTTGTCCATGCTTGGAATTGCCGGAAGCTGCACTGGCGGTCCAGGTGGCGGCCAGATTGTTCATGCAAGTTGTGACTGCAGCTGTATCAACTGGGAGTACCTGGAACAATTGCCCGGCTGTCAGTCCCAATGCGATGCCAGGTGGAGGCTGTGGCAGTGCGGGCCCTACCTGGAGACCGGTCTGGGCGAACTGGACGAAGAAACTGCAGCATACCAGGCGGAACTACTGCGGCTGGGCCTGGCCGAAAATGAAGCGGCTGCGATGACACTTTCTTTCCGTGACAGTCCTGCAGAGTTGCGTGCGGCCATGTGGAGCGATTTGGAAAACTACCGGGCCCAGGCCAATCCTGACCATCTCGCCGCCGCGATCGCTGAATCTGAAGCAGAGCAATTGGCGCGTGGCCGGAATTACGACGCCGAGACACTCCGCTACAAGGAAGAGCTGGAGCAAGCTGGATGGTCGCCCGAAGAAGTGGCCGGTTTGGTTGAAATTTTTTCACCCGCCCCGGAGGTCGTACGCCAGATCTATTGGCAGCAGAATATTCCAAAGCCGGATCAGTGACTGTTTGGCCATTCACCCATACGGGAATCCGTATCCGCTCTTTGAGTCCTTGTCGTGTGCCAGCTTTGTGCCAAATCACCTCACATTTACCGACGATTACTGCGTTTTTCTGGCAATTGCAAATGGACAAGCGCCGCAAGTGACTGATTTCTAGATATTCACCGAATCCTCAATTACTCTTGAAAATCCGCGTGTCGGTGGTTCGATTCCGCCCCTGGGCACCATTCAAATCAAGCGCCTGTACGGCGCTTTTTTTATGCATGGCGCCCACGGGGGATCACCACTCGCTAGCCATGACAGTGGGACTCTTGCAGCACTTCGGATTGGCTGAGCGCCTTTCTACTAATCAGCGACAAACCGCCAATCCGGGTTCGATTCCGCCCCTGGGCACCATCTAACCCAGATCAATCCCACTAGCAAACTACCGTTTATTCTCAGATAGCGGAACTCCATTCACTACTCAGGAGAATTACTGCTTTCGACCCAAAGCAGCTAAAATGAAAATCATGAAATTGACTCTTTCCTCATTGTTGCCGGCGCACTTGTTATGTGCAGGACTCCTTTTTGCGTGCGCTGAAGACGCGATGGCGATTGATGATTCTCCAGGCAAAGTCTCTGCCACTCAGGAGGCAACGCCTGTGTGGGCGTACGTGCCGGGAACAATTTCGCCCGAGTGGGGCGCTTTCTTCTCCAAAAAAGGTCAAGGCCGTGAAACGTCGATGCCTGCCCCGGGTGACCTGGAGGCCTGGAAAGCCGTGCAGGCCGCCAACGACGCGGCGAAGGAAACCGCAGCGGATGAAAAAGCAGCAGCGTTTGGCGTGACCTACGAGGAAAGCGAAATCGCCGGCATTCCCGTGGTTGAGGTGACGCCTTCGGAGCTTTCCAGCACGGACAAGATCGCGGTCTACACTCACGGTGGCGCTTACGTGCTGAACTCGGCCAAGGCCGTGATCGAGGCGGCCATGTTCTTCGCCGCCGAAACCGGTTTGCGCGTCATTGCGGTGGACTACACTCTGGCGCCGCATTCCAAGTGGCAGGAGACGATCGACGAGGTTATCAGTGTCTTCAAGGCGCTAGCCAGGCAGGGCTTCACGGCCGACGACATCGTCCTTTATGGTGACTCCGCAGGCGGTGGCCTGGCGGCGGGTGTCACGCTCAAGATGCGCGACCTCGGTATGGAGATGCCCGCGGTGCTTGTGCTGTGGTCTCCCTGGGCGGATATTTCCGAAACCGGTGACACTTACGTCACGCTCCGCGATGCCGAGCCCTACTATACCTATGAACACGTTCTTGGGCCTGCGGCACTGGCGTATGCTGATGCCAAAGACCATAAGAACCCCTATGTTTCACCTGTGTATGGTGACTTCACGCAGGGTTTTCCGCCCACCTTGATCCAGGGCGGTACGAAAGAACTCTTCCTCAGCAACTTCGTCCGCCTATATCAGGCGCTCGACCAGGCGGGTCAGACGGTGAAGCTCGATATTTACGAGGGCATGCCCCACGTATTCGTGCCGTCACTCCCGGAGACCGCTGAGTCGCAGGCTGCTATTGCCAAAGTTCGCGAGTGGGTATCAGAACATCTACTCGACGATTGAGGTGATCGCTGAATGGATTGTTTTTAACAACCTGAACGGTGATAAGAACGATGACAAAAGATAATGAAAACATAACGTCCAAAGACGTGAGCGTCGAGAGACTGGGGCGCAACGGATATTTGCATCGAATCATTCCGATTGTCGACAAGGCCGGCAATGTCGTTCAACGGCTTGTAAAGCCGCTAGAGGTCGAATTTCG
>CAJQPR010000026.1 GCA_905480255.1 uncultured Woeseiaceae bacterium
GAATAAGAGGAGCTGCTGATGCAGCTAGACCTGACCGCAATTGAAGCACGGGTAATCGGCTGCCTGATCGAAAAATCTGTGGTCACGCCGGAGCAGTATCCTTTAACGCTCAATGCGTTGACCAACGCCTGCAATCAGAAATCCAGCCGCGATCCTGTGATGTCTCTGCAACCGGGAGAAGTACAACACACGCTCCGGGAACTGGAAGCAAAAACGCTTGTACGCACCGATGAGAACTTTAAAAGCCGAACTGAAAAGTATGTGCAGCGGTTTTGCAATACCCGTTTTAGCGACTACCAGTTCGATTCGGCCCAGCTGGCCATCGTTTGCCTGTTGTTACTGCGTGGGCCGCAGACGCCCGGCGAACTTCGGTCTCGCAGCGGACGCCTGCATAATTTTGCTGATAACGCCGAAGTCATTGAAGCCCTTTCAGGACTGGCCAATTGGGATGGCAATCCCGTCGTCGTCAAACTTCCGCGCACACCGGGCAGAAAAGACGCTGAATTCATGCACCTGTTTTCCGGGCCCGTCGATGTCGAGGCTCATGCGCTGAGAGAGCAAACGGTGACTGCAGACAGGTCGTCAGGCCGCGCCAGCGTCTCTGATCTGGAGCAAAGAGTTAGTGACCTCGAAGCTGAAGTCGCTGCGCTCAAAGAGCAGTTAAAAGACACATAATGGCTGATGAAAGCGCCGCTAACGCCGGCTTCCTTCGGCGTGCCGTTGGCGTCTTCGGCTATAGCCGACGAGCATTGGATCTTGTCTGGACAACCAGCCCTGGGCTGACGTTGACACTCGGCTTTCTCACTTTGGTTGCTGGCGTTTTGCCCGCAGCCATTGCCTACATTGGCCAGTTGATAGTTGATGGTGTCGTAGCAGCGATGTCATCGGATTCCCCCGACACGAGCCAGGTCATTTGGCTCATCGCACTGGAAGCCGTAGTCGTAGTCTTTGTTGCGGCCAGTCAGCGGGGAATCTCAGCATGTCAGTCAATTCTTCGCGCGCTCCTCGGCCAGCGGGTCAATGTCATGATTCTCGAAAAGGCGTTGACGCTGCAGCTCGCGCATTTCGAAGATTCTGAATTCTATGACAAGCTGACACAGGCCAGGCGTGAAGCCTCGAGCCGACCGCTCAGCCTTGTGAACCGGACGTTTGGCCTCGTACAAAATGCAATATCGCTTTCGAGTTATGCGGCATTGTTATTCGCCTTCTCGCCCTGGGCGGTCCTGATCCTTATCGGCGCGGGACTGCCATCGTTTCTTGCCGAAGCCAAATTTTCGGGTGACGCATTCAAACTGTTTCGCTGGCGCTCTCCGGACACCCGCATGCAGATTTATCTTGAATCTGTCATCGCGCGGGAAGACGGCGTCAAGGAAGTTAAGTTATTCCAGCTCGGTCCGCGCCTGTTGCAGCGATACCGCGACATTTTCAGGAAACTGTTCGTTGAGGATCGTCGCCTCACAATCCGTCGTGATACCTGGGGCTTCGTCCTTGGGCTCTTGTCGACGGCCGCTTTTTACGGCGCCTATACATGGATAGTGGTTAGCACAATAAATGGCGGAATCACGCTGGGCGCGATGACCATGTACCTGGTGTTATTCAGACAGGGTCAGTCGGCAGTGGCCGCAATTCTGACTTCTGTCAGCGGCATGTATGAAGACAATTTGTACCTGTCGAATTTGTACGAATATCTTGAGCAGCCGATACCAGGACGTATCGGTGATGTAACAGCCGGCGTGGATCCATCGCGCGGCATCGAGTTTGAAAAGGTATCTTTTTCCTATCCCGGCACGGCCACTAAAGCGCTCGATAATATTAGTCTTCAAATCCGGCCTGGAGAAAGCCTCGCGCTCGTGGGTGAGAATGGCTCGGGGAAGACGACGCTAATCAAGCTTCTGACCCGACTATATGAACCAACGGAAGGACGCATACTACTCGACGGCGTCGAATTGCAGGACTGGGATGTCGAAACACTTCGCCAACGAATTGGCGTGATTTTCCAGGATTTCGGTCGTTACCAGTTTTCTGTTGGCGAGAATATCGGCGCCGGAGATGTGCGCCATATCGATGACTCTGCCCGTTGGGAGAAAGCAGCGAAAACCGGTATGGCAGCGCCTTTCATTGAAGATATGCCGGAAGGATATGAAACACAGCTTGGCCGCTGGTTCAAAGGTGGCCGAGAACTATCCGGCGGTCAGTGGCAAAAAATCGCACTATCAAGAGCATTCATGCGTAGCGAAGCCGATATTCTCGTGCTCGATGAACCAACCGCGGCAATGGATGCCGCTTCCGAGGCAGCCATTTTCGATCACTTCCGATCCGAGAGTCACAACAAGATGACGATTCTCATCTCGCACCGGTTTTCGACCGTCCGTGCAGCCGACCAGATAATCGTCATTCATGACGGTGAAATCGTCGAACATGGCAATCACGAAAGCCTGCTTGCCTCCAATGGCCAGTATGCGAGCCTTTTTAAATTGCAGGCAAAAGGGTACCAATAGGTCGCAATTTCGGCGTGCCGCCCGGATGAATGGTTATAATCGCGCTCCTTTGCCGCAGCACGTAGCATTCCATCTTGTTGAACCTGCAGAAAATCAGCATCCGTCGCGGGCGAAAACTGCTCGTCGAAAACGTGAGCTTCCAGGCTCATGCCGGACAGCGCATGGGCGTGATTGGCGCAAATGGCAGTGGCAAGACCTCCATGTTTGCGATGCTGCTGGGCGAGCTGGAGCCTGACGATGGCGAGCTCGGGATTGATCCCAATGATGTTTTTGCCCACGTCGCCCAGGAGAGTCCAAACACAAGTAAATCGGCCATCGATTATGTGATGGATGGTGATGACGAGCTGCGCAAGACGCAGGCAGCGATTGCGACTGCGGAAGCCAGGTCGGACGATCACGACAAAAGCCTGCATATCCTTTACGAAAAGATGGAGGCGATTGACGGATTCACTGCGGAAGCCCGCGCAGCCAGGTTGATACACGGGTTGGGGTTCTCGGCCGCCGACATTCGCAAGCCGGTGCAGTCATTTTCGGGTGGATGGCGTATGCGCCTCAACCTTGCACGGGCGCTTATGTGCCGGTCAGACATCCTGCTGCTCGACGAACCGACGAATCACCTCGATCTGCCGGCGATCCTGTGGCTCGAGCGGTGGCTGAAGCGCTACGAAGGCATCCTGCTAATCATTTCACACGATCGTGACTTTCTGGACGAGGTCTGTACGCGCATCGCTCATATCGAACACAACGAGATGCAATTCTTCACCGGCAATTACAGCCAGTTCGAGGCCCAAAGAGCTGAGCAGCTGGCGCAGCAGCAAGCCATGTTCACGCGCCAGCAAAAAGACATCAAACACATCCAGGGTTTCGTAGATCGTTTCCGCTACAAAGCATCTAAAGCACGGCAGGCACAAAGCAGACTGAAGATGCTGGAACGCATGACGTTGATTGCACCGGCGCATGCCGACTCTCCATTTCGATTCCATTTCGCGAATCCGAAGAAACAACCGCAGCACCTTCTCGGCATTTCAGATGCGGCGCTTGGATACGATGACAGCGACACCGGCACGGTGCTCGATAACGTCACGCTGAACCTGATGGCAGGAGACCGGATCGGTCTTCTCGGCGTCAACGGCGCCGGCAAGTCGACTTTTGTGAAGGCCCTGGCGAGCGGCAGCACGCTGCTTTCGGGGGAACGCGTGTTAAGCAAAGACACGAAGATTGGTTACTTCGCCCAGCATCAATTGGACCTCCTGGTGCCAGAGCAAAGCCCGATCGACCATCTACGGCAATATGCGCCCGGTGACCGCGAATCGGACATGCGCAACTACCTCGGCCGCTTCAATTTTGGTGGCGAACGTATTTTTGAACCTGTTGCGCCATTTTCAGGAGGCGAAAAAGCACGGCTCGTGCTGGCGCTTATGATCCGCCAGGAACCAAACCTGCTCCTTCTCGACGAGCCAACCAATCACCTTGATCTGGAAATGCGCCAGGCACTGAGCATCGCACTCATAGAATACTCAGGCGCTCTTGTAGTCATTTCACATGATCGACACCTGCTTCGCAGCGTCTGCGATGAACTGTTAATCGTTCATGACGGTATCGTCGATCGATTCAAACACAGCCTTGATGAATATCCGGCGTGGCTCAAAGAACACGCCGTCAGCCAGGCGCCCGCTATTCCGTTAGGAGAAAAGCCGGCCAAACGGCAGATCAACAAGAAGCAGCAACGACAGCAAGAGGCTCAGCGGAGGCAGCGTCTGAAGCCCCTTTTGGATCAAGTCCGGGACATAGAGAAACAACTGGCGGGAAAAAGAAGTGAGCTGGACGCCGTGGAGCAGGGCCTTGGAGACGAGAGCATTTACTCCGATCCGGAACGTAAAGATGAGCTAACCGGGCTCGTAAAGAACCAGGCCACGCTGAAGGCCACCATTGGTACGCTCGAATGGGACTGGATGGAGGCGAGTGAGGCCGTGGAGAAAGCCGGGGATACTGCTCAGTAGCGACCGTGCTGCTTGAAAATGTAATTGCTTAGCTCGACGAACTCATTGTTCATTCGGTGCACAATCCGGTGGGCTGACCTGGCAACTGCTCGCATCACTTTGTAAACGAGTTGCGGATTGTCATTCACAACACCTTCAAAATCGTCACGGGTCAGGCTCAAAACCTCGCTCTCGCATAGTGCTCGCAGCCCGACGGTATGATCGCCCCCATCAATAAAGCTGAGCTCACCGGCGAGGTCACCGTCTCGCAGAACGGCAATGCTCGCTAACTCGTCGGCTCCGGTCCGTTTTACGACCTCCAGCTTCCCCTTCAGCAACACGTGCAGCGAATCGTCAGCCGACCCTTCTACAATGAGAAAGTCGCCGTCGGCCAGCGTCCGCGACTTCATCAGCCCGCAGAGCACAGTTAAGTCTTCCTCTGAGAGTTCCGAACCCAACGCTGACTGGCGAACCAGTTCCGATATGTCATTCATTTATGTCGTCCCAATTTATTCACAATATCTGTAGTTGTTGCGATGTCACAAGGACAATCTAACCAGCGGATTTTCACAGTACAATCGGTACATACCGCGGTCTTCCTCACCTCATTCGTCGACCTCAGCGAAGCCTTCAGGCTGACCTCTTGCAAGGCCTGGCCAAGACGGCTTGCCGGACACTCTCAACCGCTGCTCTTTGGGCTATTGCGATATCTACGAACCAGCTCCAGGCACTCACTCGCCCTTACCTGGCTCACTGAGCACGGCGGCCACCCGTTCCTTGTAAGCGGCATGACAGGCCAGGCATCCGGACATCATGCTTTGGTAGTCCGCAATCGCCCGATCTCGATCGCCTTTTTCCGCGGCCGCTGCGATCGACAGGGACAAATTATGTACCGATACATCAAATTGCTTGAACGTCGCCATTTCGGAGCCCAATTCAGTAGCAACTAATTGAACTTGCTCGGCGGGAATCCGTTCATGATTTGCAATCCTGGTAGCCCCGTCCGCAACGCTTTTTAAATCATCGATCAGCAAACCGTCTGTAATTGCGACAACGTCATCCCGCAGACCCTGCATGATTCCCTTCAGGTTTGGCTCGGCAGCTGTTGCCATGACAGACAAGGCCGACAATATCGCAATGACTGCATAGAACGAATATCGTTTGGAGTTCATTAATGGTCCCTGGTTTAGATTTCGACGATAAGGCCTGGATCGACAATCGTGCATGTCAGGAGATTCGTCAATACTTCTGTTTCATTCTGAATTGCCTGACCCATGTATTAGACGGCCGCCTGCGACGATCGGCAATACCCAAAAATGGACACCGGCAGTCCCGAATGCGGTCCGGGCGTCATCAAGAAACGCATCGACCGCATCCGCCCGGATCTGGATCTGAAATTGCTGGCGGCGTTGCCGACCACTGACTTGCTCTGCCGAATTTAGATCATCATGGCGTGTGCTATGGCCGAAAACCGGGAAGCTCGTAAACCCCGTACTTTCCTCTCGTGCCAGCAACCAATCGACAACCGGCTCCTCAAGGTCAGGAGGAGCGTTCAATACAACAAGTGCCTCGTCGTAATGCAGACTGGTCATACCCTGAGATCCTCGCTTTCAAATCGACGGTACAGAATTGGCAGTATGAAGAGCGTGAGAAGCGTTGCTGTAATCAAACCTCCAATCACGACAATGGCGAGTGGCCGCTGTATTTCGGAGCCTGGGCCCGACGCGAACAGCAGCGGGACAAGTCCGAAAGCCGCAATGCTTGCGGTCATCAGAACCGGTCTCAGTCTCCTCTTCGCACCCTCGATCACCAGCTCCGCCATTGGCAAGCCCCGCGCTCGCAGTTGATTGAAGTACGAAACCATGACTACACCGTTCAATACGGCGATGCCAAGCAATGCGATAAATCCGACGGAGGCCGGCACGGACAGATATTCACCTGTCAGCCATAACGCGAAAACACCGCCAATCAGTGCGAATGGGATATTGGTCAGGACCAGCAAAGCCTGCCGGACCGAACCGAATGTCGAAAAGAGCAGCAGGAATATCAGGCCGATGGATACCGGAACGACAATTGCCAGCCGGGCCGCAGCGCGTTGCTGATTTTCGAACTGGCCGCCCCATTCAACGTAGTACCCTGCAGGCAGGTCGATATTCGCTGCTACCGTTTCCCTGGCCTCGTCCACAAACCCAACGAGATCTCTCCCAGTGACATTCGATCGAACCACTGTAAATCGTTGTCCGCGCTCCCGGCCAACAGCCACAATTCCCTCAACACGGCGAATCTCCGCCAGGCTGCTGAGCGGTACGCTGCTGCCATCTGCAAGCGCAATCGGCAACGCCGAAAAACTCGCCGGTGAGCCACTGACCTCAACGTCTGCACGCATCAGAACCGGAGTTCGGCGAGAACCCTCCTGCACGATACCCAGCGGCAGGCCCTCCAGTTGCGCCCGGAGTATTCGTTGCAGATCTTCTACCGCCAACCCGAGCCGCCCGGCCGTAAGCCGATTAATCCCAAGCTCGAAATACTGAACACCCTCGTTCTGACTCGCGAACACGTCTTCACTACCCTCAACAGTCCGAAGTTCGTCGGCGATCTCAGCAGCATATTGATTCAACACCTCAAGCTCGGGCCCAAACAGCTTCACTGCCACGTCACCGCGCACACCGGTAAGCATTTCTGAAACCCGCATCTCAATCGGCTGGGTAAATCCGTATGCGATTCCGGGAAACTGCTCCAGGACAACGCGAATTTCTTCGATGAGTTCTTCCTTGGTGCTCATCCGCCATGCCGATTTCGGTTGCAGCACCATGAAAATGTCAGTCTCGTTAAGGCCCATCGGATCCATTCCGATTTCATCGGACCCAACGCGCGCTACTATTCTTTTGACTTCGGGGACCTCAGCGAGAATCGCGCGCTCAACGCGCAGATCGAGGTCAACGGATTTCTCGAGTGTAATCGACGGTAGTTTTTCCAGCTGAACGATGATGTCACCCTCGTCCATCGTCGGCATAAAACTTTTGCCAATCAGGAGATACACGCCGGCAGTAGCAACCAGGCTTGCGACCGCACCAATCGTCACCCACTTTGTATTGTTGAGACACCAACGCAACGCCGGTATGTAGAGCAGCTGCAGGTTACGTGGCAGCCAGGGCTCTTCATGCGATACACGGGTCAGAAGAAACGATGACAATACCGGGATGACGGTCAGCGACAACAACAGAGAAGCGGCCAGGGCGAATACAATGGTCAATGCAACTGGCGTAAATAGCTTTCCTTCCAGTCCCTGCAACGTCAGCAGCGGGAAGAAGACGATGATAATGATGCCAATCCCGGATGCGACCGGCACGGATACCTCCCGAACTGCACGATAAACTACGTGCAGGCGTGGCAGGCGCCGTTCCT
This sequence comes from uncultured Woeseiaceae bacterium, assembly GCA_905480255.1. Classification (GTDB taxonomy): domain Bacteria; phylum Pseudomonadota; class Gammaproteobacteria; order Steroidobacterales; family Woeseiaceae; genus SZUA-117. The sequence goes on from CAJQPR010000026.1 coordinate 7,883, forward strand.
TTTGCCAATCTCCAATATGCGTCGTTATGTTCTCGACCACTACAACGGCCGCGTCAACGAGCATTCCGATGGCAATGGCGAGACCACCGAGACTCATGAGATTTGCCGACATGCCAAACTGACGCATCAATATGAAAGTTGCGAGTGCTGCCAGCGGCAAGACCAGTGCGACCGATATAGACGCGCGAATATCACCCAGAAAAAGAACCAGCAGGATAACGACGAGGACGGTCGCCTCAGCGAGTGCCTTTGACACGGTACCAACCGCGCGCTGTACGAGGTTCCCGCGGTCATAGAAAATATCGACCGTGACACCATCGGGGAGGGCACTCTCGATTTCATCCAGTTTGCGGCGCACGCCGTCAACAACGTCCCGCGCATTTGCACCGCGAAGGCCCAACACCAGGCCCTGCACCGCCTCCGCCTCACCGTTTTGAGTCACAGCGCCGTAGCGCGTTATGGCGCCGATTCCAACAGTGGCGACATCGCTGACCCTGATCGGCGTGCCATTCTCAACTTTGACGACAATCGCCCGCACATCATCGAGGTCCCTGATTCGACCTTCTGAACGAACCAGCAGCGTTTCCTCACCTTCTCTCATTCGCCCGGCGCCGTCGTTGCGATTATTTTCTTCGAGCGCCCTTCCAAGTATCAGCGGATCAACGCCTCGTGCAGCCATACGCAGCGGGTCTGGTTTTATTTCAAAGCTGCGAACGTAGCCGCCGAGTGAATTGACGTCGGCAACGCCGGGCACGGTTCTGAGCGCCGGCCTGATGATCCAGTCGAGAACGGTACGTCGCTCGGTCAGGCTGAGGTCACCTTCCACGGTAAACATGAACATTTCCCCGAGCGGCGTCGTCATGGGCGCAATGCCACCCTCGATATCGGCAGGCAGGTTATCCCAGACGGCAGCGAGACGCTCAGCGACCTGCTGACGAGCCCAGTAGATGTCGGTTCCTTCAGCAAAGTCGACCGTGATATCTGACAGTGCGTACTTGGCAATTGAACGCAGCATGACCTGCCTGGGTATACCAAGCAGTTCCAGCTCTATCGGTGCAGTGATTTGATTCTCTACCTCTTCCGGCGTCATGCCAGGTGCCTTTACGATGATCTTCACCTGCGTTGGCGACACGTCCGGGAATGCATCAATGGGCAACTGAGTGAATGCGAAGTAGCCAAAACCAGCCAAAAGCACCGTTACCAGTATGACCAGTACCCGCTGCGTCAGGGCGAATTGAATCAATCGTGACATCACGAACCTGGCTCACGCTGCGCTGACCAAAGCGCTTTCAATGTAGAAACACCGCTGACCGCGATTTCCATGTCAGCGCTGACATCGCCATTCAGATATACGTTTCTACTGTCGGCGCTAACTATATGTACTTCAGTGACCTTGAAGCCGCCCGGGATTCTAACGAAGACATAATTATTTTCGTTAGCTCGGGTTACACCCGGAGCAGGAATAATCCAGACCGGTCCCGTCGAAGAATCACTACTATCCGACACTATCCGGGCGGACACGAACTGGCCCGGCTTAAGACCATGCCCATCCTCAGTGAGCGTTGCCCTCACCATGATTGCCTGGGTTGCAGGATTGATTGACCGGCCAACAGTTGTCACTACCGCAGGCAAGGGAACTGTGCCTCCTTCGACCGCGACCTTCATTCCGAGCCGGACCGCGGCCAGCTTTTCCTGGGGAACATTGATCTCGAGCCAAAGCGTCGAGAGATCGGCCAGGCGGTAAACCGGCGACATCGCATCGAGCCGCTGTCCGGCCGTGGCCATTCTTTCCAGCACAACACCATCGAACGGCGCCCGAATCTCCAGGACCTCCAGCAGCTCCTGCTCTGCTTCGAGAGAATCTACCTCCTGTTCTGATAACCCTGCAATCTGCAGCAAATGTCGATGCTCATTGAAGCTGGTCGCTGCAATCCTTGAACGGGTGGTCGTTTCCTGCAGGCGGCGTTCGGAGATGATGCCCTCGTCAAACAGCTGCTGGTCGCGATCGAATTCATTTTGCGCAAGGAGATTGGCGTTCAGCGCATCCAGAAACTCACGTTGAAGTCCCAGGAATTCCGGACTTTGCAGCTTCGCCATCACCTCGCCTTCGGTTATCTCCTCCCCAACTGCGACATTGAGGCGCACAAGCAGGCCGGCTTGCGGAGTACTAACCACAGCATCGGCCATTGGTGGAATGACAACAGTAGCCGTCGCCTCGATTGCCGTTACCTCGCTTGCCAGCTTCGGAGCGGCAAACTCGATGCCAAGGTTCCCTACTTCATGAGGTGTAACAGCGAGCTCTTCTCCGATTGATAACTGTGACGTCAACGTCATGACGGCGATAGTGAGAGTGACTTTGTAAATCATGGAAGCTTCCCTACAGCTTGGTTATAGAGTGCGGTTTGCCGTTTTTCGTCGATCACGAGCCGCGTTACCTGCCTCTTCGCGGCAATTGCCGTGGTTTGCACTTTCAATAGATCAATCAGTTCAAGTTCGCCCTTCTCGTAGGCACTCACGCTCATTTCCTGGTGCCGTTCAGCAAGGCTCATGCGTTCTGCAGAGGCTTCCAGGTTCTGATGGACAACGTTCAGGCTGTGCGCTGATTCATGCAGTGCCAGCGTCAGGTCGCGAATCTGTTGATTTCGCGATGCCCTGGCGCTTGCGGCCGCCCGCGCGGCCGTGCTCATTTCAGTCCGACGATGCGAGGAACCACCGAAGGGAATGTTCAAAGTGATACCAATGCTGTCGTCATGTTCCGGGCTGAATGCTGCTCGCTCGCTGCGTGGCCCGATCAAAAGGCTTGACCCCGTATTCACCGTTTTCTCCGCGACGGCAAGGCCAGCCTCCGCCCGACTTACTTCGGCATTGGCAAATGCGAGAGCGGGATGGTCGGCTTCGACGTCGTGTCTTTGGCTGAGCATTTCTGCCAGGAACGGTGGCCGTTTTTCGAGGCCGGTTACGGACTGATAGGCACGCTCTGCGTCCAGCAATTCTGCGGTTGCCTCAATTAGTGAGGTCTGGGCTTCAAGGAAAGACGATTGAGCGAGCAAAACATCACTCAGCGCCACGTCGCCGAGTTCGTATCGTCTTTCGACCGAGGTTGTCAGGCGGGCAGCTGTCTCCAGTGCCTGCTCAGCCAGGTGATGGTCGCCCTCAGCCAGTGCGATATTCCACAGCGTGCTGCGCAACAGGCCGGCGACATACCATCGCAATGCGAGAGCGGCGGCGCCTGATTCCACCAGCAGCGCTTCACCCAGGTCCTTCGTCGCGCTGCGACCGCCCCAGTTCCACAGCGGAAGCTGAATGCCTGCCTCATATTCTTCCAAACCGTTGTCTGATCCCCAACGATCGGTCTGGTAACGCATTAACAACGAGGGCCGATCGGCGAACCAACTGCCACCGCGATCCAGCCAGGCGTCAGCCTGCGCTGAACGAGCTGCCAACTCTTCGGTAGACGGATAATTGGCGAGCGCAGCATCGACGGCCAATGCCATCGTGAACGAATCGTCGACTGGCAACGCAGCATGTTCGTGGTCTGGTAGTTCCTCCCCGGACGCGATGATCGCCAGCAGCAGAAATCCCGACAATGCCAAAAGCCATCGTGTGTTTCTCCGATATAGCTGCACTTCAGGCACCCTCGCTTTTTTTGCGTCCGGTCATCATCGCTACGACGAGGTTTTCCCTGTGCACATAGCTGGACAGCAGCACGCCCGCAATATGCAGACCGACAAGCAAGAGAGTCAGGTTAGAGAAGACCTCATGGATTTCTTCCCACAAATGCTCACTTTCGGCGTATGGAGCAACCCACGATGCCAACGGCCCCGCGCTGTCCTCCATGCCGTAGAGCACAATTCCGGAAACTGCGGTGCCGGCCAGGAATACCAGCATCACCAGAATCATTACGCCACCAGCCGGGTTGTGGCCGATGTATCGTTGACCACGATTTCGGAAGAGATCCGTGACATATCCTAAGGCGGCCACCGGAGACCGCACAAAGCCGGAGAACCGGGCGTATCGCGTACCGAAAAAGCCCCAGACCAGGCGGCAAAGAACGACTCCGCCCAGCACGTAACCTGACCATACGTGTGCGGTGAGGAAGTCGTCTTCCGTGAAATATGCCGTGAAGAACGTTAACACCAGCGTCCAGTGCCCTATCCGGACAACAGGGTCCCAGACTTTTATGCTGTTATCGTTCGATTGCACCTGAACTCTCACGTATGCCGCAACAGTGTTCATCCTTGTGCGCAATGGGCCCTGATACAATCCGCCATCTGACCTATGTATCAATATTCACGGAGGATTCAGTCCATATGTCGGATGACGTACGTAACAACCGGCCCACACTGGCGGCTATCGCGATGTTCGCATTGGTGATGGTTCTGATCGGCTGGGACCTGTTCGTGGACTATGGCGAGGGCGCGAGCCTGTGGCACCTGGCGTTTGAATCATTCATCTTCCTGGTCGCCGTCGCTGGCGTCGTACTTATGTGGTTACAACTCGACAGGACTCGCACCGATCTTGTCGAGGCGCGGGTCGAGGCCGAGCAATGGAAAAAGGAAAGCAGCGAGCTGATCCAGGGTCTCGGCGTTGCGATCAAGCGGCAATTCGAGCGCTGGCAGCTCACCAAGGCGGAGGCAGAGGTCGGATTATTCTTGTTGAAAGGTCTGAGCCACAAGGAGATTGCTGAAATCCGGGAGACCAGCGAGCGCACGGTGCGGGAGCAATCTCGGGCCCTCTATCGAAAGTCGTCACTTGCGGGGCGGTCTTCCTTGTCCGCGTTCTTCCTGGAAGACCTGCTGTTGCCCCATTCAGAAAGAGCTGAATCGACCCCGGCTTCCTCAGAGGGCAAGCCAGAAAATCAGTCCTAACAGGGTGGCAGCGTATGCACCGCCAACAACTACTACTTCTGGTTCAATTTCCTGAATTTGGTTTTCGTCTCTCACCGCCCTTCTCCATCGCTTCGTTTTCCCAGGGCTTTATCGTCTCGCTTGGCCTGCCAAAAGAATGGATGGGAGCATGATTATGCCCGGATGAGCGCCTGATCCTTTCCTGAGCACAAGCTAAGTGCTTGTTTTAGATCAAGCTGAAGCTCCGTAAGGCGGGACACCGGATTAAGAAATTGATGTTCTGTGCTGGCTGCAATACTGTGCGGAATCCGCCTTTTTTCGCCAGGGCACGAGAAACCTGACGCAGGGATTTCGATTTGGATATCTACACCATTACGATCGCCATCAGCATCCTGGTTTATATCGGCATAGGTAACTATGCCGGGCGCGGGATTAAAAAACTGGACGAGTACTATGTTGCCGGCCGTCGTGCGCCAACCCTGATCATTGTGGGCACACTCGTCGCGAGTGTCATGAGCTCCACCATGTTCCTGGGCGAGGCCGGATTCGCATATGCCGGCCAGGCGGGACCGTATGTGATATTTCCGCAAGCCGCGACGGTTGGCTATGTCATTGGCGCGATATTCTTCGGCCGTTTTCTGCGCAGAAGTCGCGCAACCACGGTTGCTGCGTTCTTCGGCGATCGTTTCAACAGCCCCAGGGTTCAGGCCACTGCTGGCATCACGATCATTCTCGCATTGGGCGGCTATCTTCTGGCCGTCACGCAAGGCGCTGCCATCCTCCTGTCGCAGCTTACGGATCTCGGCTATGTGCAAGGCCTCGTTATTGCGTGGCTGAGTTACACAACATTCACCATGTACTCGGGCTCCCGCGGCGTCATCCTGACCGACACACTGATGTTCCTGCTGTTCACTTTTGCCAGCGTCGCTGCCGCTTTCTATATGGTCAGCGACCTGGGTGGCTGGCCGACGGTGATGGAAGGCTTGTCCACGCTTGATGAGAAGGCAGACCTGATGTCCTGGCACGGAATTATCGGTCCCGGTACCGAATGGCCGACGGCAATGGACTTCCTGATCTGGATGCTGGTCATAGATGCCAGCTGGGCGCTCGTTTATTGCGTCAGCCCGTGGCAGTCAAGCAGGCACCTGATGGCTAAAAACGAACATGTCGTGCTGCGCGCATCCTGTCTTGCCTGCCTCGCCGTTGGGTTACTGCAGGTTATCGTTTATGGCATGGGTGCCGTGATCAACCTGGGCAAGGTGGATATCGTACCGGAGGAGAGCGCCACCATCTGGGCCTCACTGACGATGTTACCCGAGATCCTGGGCGCCCTGATGTTGGCCGGCATCATGGCCGCGATATTGTCTTCCGCGTCGACGTTTCTCTCGCTCGTCGGCTTTAGTGCCGCTAACGATATCGGGATTCACACCAGCCTGGATGAACAGAAAACACTTCGCTTCAGCCGCCTTATGATGCTCGCGATCGGCTCGGTTGCGCTGGTTGCCGCTCTTATTTTTCCGCCAAATATCTTCTGGTTGACGACTTTCATTGCGACCGTATTTGCATCTTCCTGGGGTCCGGTTGGAATGATGAGCATATGGAGCAAGAGCATCACGGAATCTGCCGCGTTCTGGGGCATGCTGTCCGGCCTTGTTTTCAATGTCGTGCCGAAGTTTTTTGAATACATCGGCATGATTGAATTTCCGTCATACCTGAATCCGGTAATTCTCGGCAGCGTCGCGAGTCTCGTGGTAACCATAGTGGTTTCGAAGCGCACGATCGTCAGTGACGTCGAAGCCACCAACCTGGCGAAACTGCATGAGACGCCAGCGGATGAAATCAGCGAGAAAAAGACCCGAACGTCACTCATCGCACCTGCCATTCTGATCCTCAACGGACTGATCATGCCCTTTTTGCTGATCACCTATTACGTTCGTCCTTTTCAGTCGGCAAGGGGCGCTTTGTCCGCAGATGGATCACTGGACTGGTTTGCCGGCGAAGCCATACTCGCGATGAGTTGGGGAGTGGTTTACATCACCCTCGGCATATTCGCGATCAAGGTCATACGAAATGCGTATTCGCCGCTAAGACAACCAACAGGGTAGTCGCCTGTAAGACTGAATTGGCGAGCAGTCTACGAAAGCGATGGTAATAAGTCCGGTGACAGTCGATATTGAACCCGCTCATCAGCAACCGGACAATGAAAAGCCAACAGGTACGCAGTCAGTTGCAGGTCAACGCCATCGCCCTCGCCCGAACCGTACAATCGATCACCAATGACCGGGTGCCCCAGTCCCGCCAGGTGGCGGCGAATCTGGTGTTTTCGCCCTGTCTCAATCCGTACATCAACCAATGAGCGACCCCGATCGGCGCTCACCTGCTGCAAAGAGATTTCACTGGCCGCATCCTTCCCGTCGATTGGATCGTCCACCCGAAGCGGATCAGGTTGTTTTGAAAAGTCGCCGGCCACGAGCGCGCGATAACGTTTCTCCACTTCACGATCGCGAAACAGGGCAGACAACGCAGCTGCAATGGACTTTGAGTGCGCGACCAGAATGAGTCCGTTGGCAGCCCGGTCGAGGCGATGAACGACATAGGCGGGCCTTTCCGGTTGCAGATGCCGCTCGCTCCATCGTGTCACCGTACAGTGATCGCCCCACTTTGACCCTTGCGACCGCAGGCCGTAGGGTTTGCGCCATATCGAATATCCGCCAACGTCCGCAATCAACGTCGGTTCAGCCGGGACCTCGGCCTGGATTTTTGCGTCGTAGTAGAGGTGTATCTCATCGCCCGCTCGCAGCGCACGTTTCGCGCGACGAAGCCGCTGAGTATTGCGTCCCCGGGTTAGCCAGACAGCACCCTGAGTCATTGCCACCTTGATTCGCTGTCTCGAAAGCCCCGTTACGCGTTGCAGCAGATCCACCGGATTCTCCTCCGGCGCCTCAACTGTCACGTGCTCCTCAATGTGGTCTTCGGGCATAACCATGCTCAATTCATCGACGAGAAAGTTCACCGATTCGATAACCCTACCTTATCGTACTTACGTTCCAATTCGTTCCGCGAAAATCTCGATCCGGTCCTGACGCTCACTGCTGCGGCACGATACAATTTCCTTGCCAAACTTTTGACTAATTAAAACTTATGCGAATTGAAGCAATTGCAGTCGGTAACAACCCGCCCGAAGACGTAAACGTGATTATTGAGGTACCGCTGGGCGGGCAGCCGATCAAGTACGAAATGGACAAGGTCGCCGGCACGCTTTTCGTCGATCGGTTTCTGTATACGCCAATGTCTTATCCAGGCAACTACGGGTTTGTCCCGCACACGCTTTCAGATGACGGTGACCCAATCGACGTGCTGGTCTGCAACTCGCGCGAATTGATGCCCGGCTGCGTAATCAATGTACGCCCCATCGGCGTGCTGATTATGGAAGACAACGCAGGGCAGGATGAAAAAATCCTCGCGGTACCCTCGCACAAACTAACGAAGCGATACGACGATGTTAACGAGTGCTTCGATTTGCCGGAAATCACACTGCAGCAAATCACCCATTTCTTTGAGCATTACAAAGACCTGGAACCTGGTAAGTGGGCCAAGATCGGTGATATGCATGGTTCCGTTGATGCAAAAAAACTCATCGTCGATGCGATCGAACGGGAAAAAGACAATCAATGAAAATGCCCACAAGGGCAGGAATTGACAG
>CAJQPR010000027.1 GCA_905480255.1 uncultured Woeseiaceae bacterium
TATAACGCCTATGTCATCCGCAGCGTGCTCGAGAACTGGCCGTTACAGAGTGTTACCGACGTCAAAGCACCCATTGAAGCCGTCAAGGGGCTTGGTTTTTTTTACCGGCAACGATTTCTATTCGGCGGCGATGTATTGAGTCTGTATGCAGTCGAACATGAGAAAATCCTCGCGACCTACCGCGATCCACGAATTCACTTCGTTCTGAATTGTGCGAGCGCAAGCTGCCCGGTCCTGCGACCGGAATTGCCGACTGGGGATGATCTGGAAGAATTGCTGAAGGTTTCGACCGTGGATTTCATTAATGACGAGCGTAATGTCCGGGTTGACCACGACGCGCAGCAGGTTGTGCTATCGACGATTTTCAAGTGGTATCGCAATGATTTCATTAACGACGTGAGGCGACGGGGATTGCCGAATGATGATGGCGTTCTTGGCTATATTCGCGACGTCGCGTCGGCTGAACTGCAGGCGGACCTGATAAAGGGAAGCGGCTACTCAGTTCTCTACGAGGATTACGACTGGGCGATCAATCAGCAGGAATACTGATAAACTGCGTCGATCGCTCGCTGGGCGGGCTCCTAACAACAATACCTAAGACAGGATCCATCCTCGGTGACGCCAGACCAAATCGTTCTCTTCACATTGCTTTTCTTCGTATTCGTTTTCCTGATCTGGGGCCGCTGGCGCTATGATCTTGTGGCATTTGTGGCTCTGCTCGCGGCCCTGCTAGCGGGGCTCGTTCCATCCGATCAGGCTTTTTCAGGATTTGGCCATCCGGCCGTCGTCATAATCGCACTGGTGCTGGTAGTAAGTCGCGGATTGTCCAATTCCGGCGCGATTGAATTGCTTGCGCGGCTGGTCGTATCAGGTACCCGCAAGCTGGCCGCCCATATCGCGATAATGGCATCAGTGGGCGCAGTGTTGTCTGCGGTGATGAACAACGTCGCGGCTCTCGCCATGTTGATGCCGGTAGACATGCAGGCTGCAAAAAAGGCCGGGCGTAGTCCGTCGTTGTCCTTGATGCCGCTGTCCTTCGCATCAATCCTGGGTGGCATGATTACGTTGATTGGCACACCACCAAATATCGTTATTGCGGAATTCCGCAATGACGCGCTCGGCGCTCCCTACAGAATGTTTGATTTCGCTCCGGTCGGCCTGATTTGTGCCTCGATCGGCGTGGTCTACGTCGCTCTTATCGGTTGGCGTTTGTTGCCATCCGCACGGCAGGACACTGATTCGGGCAAAGAGCTGTTTGACCTGGCCGACTACATTGCAGAACTTCAGGTTATTTCCGGGGCATCAGTAATCGGGTCGCAGGTACGTGATCTTGATGAGAAGGCGGCCAAAAGTAATGTTGATATTATTGGCCTCATACGCCAGGGCCGACGGATGCCGGGTCTGGCGCGCGCTGTCGAAATCAAAGCCGGTGACACGCTGGTTGTTGAGGGTGATCCCGAGAGTATTGAGGATGCGGTCGGCGGGTTGGGGCTGGAGTATGTTCGCAGCGGCAAGGACGCACTGAAGGAAGACGATCTAATTCTCAGTGAAGTGGTAGTCCCGGAAGGTTCACCGCTTGCGGGACGATCGGCAATGTCTTATCGGCTGCTGTACCGATACAGCGTTGCTTTGGTCGGAATCTCCAGGAACGGCAAGAGATTCCGCGAGCAGGTCAGGAAAGTTGATATCAGGGAAGGTGACGTTCTGCTCCTCTTGGGGGGAGAGGACAGGTTGTCAGATGTCATCGGCAGGCTCGGCCTGTTGCCGCTTGCAGATCGCGGCCAGAAAGTCATTCAACGCGACAAGGCCTGGTGGGCGGTCGGAATTTTTGCGGCCGCGATCATTGCTGCCAGTATCGGCATAGTCTATTTGCCGATAGCGCTTGGCTGTGTCGCCGCACTGTATGTATTTCTCAACATCGTGCCTGTGCGCAGCGTTTACGATTCCATCGAATGGCCTGTCATCGTGCTACTTGGGAGCATGATTCCAATAGGCGCCGCATTGCAGACCACGGGTGGTACAACGTTAATCGCTGAGGGCATCGTGGATATTTCCGCCGGTTATTCACCCCTGGTTGTGTTGACGTTGTTAATCGTCGTAACCATGACCCTGTCCGACGTCATGAACAATACGGCCACGGCCGTGATTGCCGCGCCAATCGCCTTAGAAATTGCGGCGATCCTCGACGTCAATCCTGACCCGTTCCTGATGGGTGTGGCGGTCGCCGCGTCCTGCGCTTTTCTTACGCCAATCGGACACAAGAACAACACTCTTATCATGGGGCCAGGTGGCTACCGGTTTGGTGATTACTGGCGAATGGGCTTACCGCTGGAAATCATCATAATTGCGGTGTCGGTGCCATCGATTGCCTATTTCTGGCCAATGTAGATCCAGGGGATCCAAAAAATGAAAATTCTTGCTCAGCTGATAACAATCATCACTATTTCGTTACCGGTAGCTCATGGGGCAGACCCGGACTTCAAAGTTGCCACCGTGATCAGCGCCCGGACGCTGGAGGCCGCTCAGGCGGAAGCGCCCGACGACCGGGTTAGTGACCAACCGTTGAGTCACGTTGAGTCGGCAGAGGGCCGGCTGGGCATAGGAGTGGTTCATCGGCCGGCAATGGAGGCCGGTGGTCCGATTGCAGGGATCCAGCACCACAAACAGTCCGAGGTGTACCGCGTGATGGCCGGCTCCGGAATCCTGGCAACCAGTGCGATTATGGCTGATTCGGTGCCTTTCGATCCGGACGGCTATGTCGTTAAGGATCTAACCGGGCCAAGTGATCGCGGCATCATCGAGGTCGTCGAGGGTCGTCAGCCAATTGGTGTGGGAGATGTGATCATCATTCCGGCAGGTGTGGCGCATGGATTCGTTGAGATTACCGAGCCGATTACCTACATGGTTGTGAGAATCGATCCTGAACGCCTTGTGGCGCTGAAATGAGCATGGACCTGCAAGGTAAGGCCTGCCTTGTAACAGGCGCCTCCCGGGGCATTGGGGCCGCCATAGCGCGAATGCTCGCGGACAGCGGCGCGATAGTCGCTGTGCACTACGGTAGTAACAAGGCTGCCGCGGATTCCGTGATCGAGAGTCTGCCGGGAACTGGTCACATGACGATCAGGGCTGATTTGTCGCATCCTGAAGATGCCGGGCGAGTCGTCGATGAGGCCAGTTCCGAAATGGGCCGGCTGGATGTCCTGGTCAACAATGCCGGAATATTTAGTCCTCACCCGCCACTGGACGTCAGTACCGAGGCCTGGCTGGAGAGCTGGGGCGGGATTCTGGCCGTCAACCTGATTTCTCCGGCTGTCCTGTGCCAGGCTGCGGCCAAGGTTATGGCCGAGCAGGGCGGTGGTCGAATCATCAATATTGGATCCCGTGGAGCTTTCAGAGGAGAGCCGGAGTGTTCTGCTTACGGTGCAAGTAAGGCAGGGCTGCATTCAATGAGTCAGTCGTTGGCAGTTGCACTGGGGTCGAAGAATATCCAGGTGTTTGCAGTCGCGCCCGGTTTTGTAGAAACCGACATGGCGAAGTCGTTGCTGGATAGTGACGCTGGCGACGCCATCAGGGCTCAAAGCTCTGCAAACCGTGTGGCCCGGCCCGAGGAGGTCGCGGAAGTGGTTTGTTTCCTCGCCTCGACGGGTGCCGAATTCATGACTGGCGGCATCATTGACGTGAATGGCGCGTCGTATCTTAGAACCTAGTATAATCAATAGTTTAGAGTTAATAGTTAAAGTTAAATGAGGCTTAAGGATCGATGAAAATTCGCGAAAGCGGGATGCCTCCGCAGGACGTTTGGGACCTGTTTTTTGACCCCGATGGCATTCTTGATCGCCTGGGGCTCGATGGCTCTGTTACAGATGCCGTTGAATTTGGCTGTGGTTACGGGACCTTTACATTGCCGGCCGCAAACAGGGTGTCCGGGCGTGTCCTTGGGCTGGATATCGAGCCTGAAATGCTGGCAATTGCGACGCGAAATGCGGTCAATGCCGGAGTATCCAATATTGATTTTTCGCTTCGGGACTTCGTGGGCGAGGGTACCGGCCTTCCGGACGAGTCGGTCGACTTTGCAATGATGTTCAACATTCTGCATCTGCTGGACCCGGTTTCCCTGTTACGGGAGGCCTTGCGAGTTCTGAAAAGTGGCGGACGGCTCGGAATCATTCACTGGAATCACGACGAAGAGACTCCTCGCGGGCCACCTCTAAGTATTCGACCCACGGCCGAACGTTGTTTTGACTGGGCCTTGGCAGCGGGTTTCTCGGCCGCCAGCGAGATACTCGATCTGCCCCCGTATCACTATGGAATGGTCTTGCAGCGCTAGACCCGGTTTTGTGTCCGTAAAGGTTCCGATTATGTAAAACCGTTGTCGCAAAATGCCTGACGGTTTTGGCCGAAACTGACAGTTTCGGACGCGATCTCACCCCTATTTTCCGTTCGGAAAAAATGAATAAGTAACCTTGTAACAATGGTTTAGCGTTGATTTGGCGAAATTTTTCTTACTTGGCATGCGGATTGCATTTTTAGTACCAGAGATTCATGAAAAGCACTTCGCTTGAGCTTTGCATGAATAACGGACAAACATCGAAACGGAGAATCAGAAAGATGGGTACTCATGTTATTCAGGACTGGACAAACAGCCAGGTACCGATGAAATACGGGTCAACGCAGGACGTGCGTTACAAGGTCTATAAAGATGGCACCCGGCTTTATCAGGAAATTCGGTCGATTGACGATGCGCCGATTCACACGCTCGAGCTACCCCAGGGTATGGCGCTGGAGCGCAACAGTTATGAAGTCCTATTGAGATACGTGTTAGTCGACGTTGTAAATTCCTGAGCGCTACTCCCAGTAAGTCATCAGGAAGGGACGAAAGGGGCCACGGATGGCCCCTTTTTTATTGCCGCTACTTTATTACCGCTACGGAATCCTGCGCATGATCGAGCTGTGAGACCGTATTTGGGTCACTTCTCCGTCCTCGCCCATTTCGAACACCCACGGATTACGACGTTCGTCATCATCGTCCAGGCGCGTAAACGTGTGGTCACCATCGTATTCGAGTTTCCCGATCGCCTCTTTCAGATTATTCGAGGGAATGTCGATGATCACGAGCTTATCGCCCCATTGCCGGACGGCAACTTCTCCGCCCCAGGGACGTTGTTCGTAGTTGCCTTCATACATGGAGAAATCCGGCATTTCGTTTTCTTCAGGCTCAGACGCTGCCTTCAGCGCGGTGCCAAAAACCTTCAGAATATTGACCGCAATATTGCCAGCCGGCCCGTCTCCGGCGTTCGTCAGGACGATTGCCGCTGTCTTCTGTTTTGGCACCATCGTGAAGCTGGTGATATAGCCGGGGCACCCGCCGCCGTGACTGACGAAGGTAATGTCGTCATCACGACGAACATTGAACCCGAGGCCCCAGGTGGTTTCCCAGTCAGGGTCCACCCAGTGCACACGCTGCATTTCGCGGAGCGTGTTTGCGTCGAGTATTTCCTCGCCGCCATTCTCAAGCAGGCGAAATTGCCAGCTTGCAAACCTTGCGAGATCGTTTACCGACGATGTAAAACCGGCCGCGGCGGTGATTCCGCGGGTAAAGAATGGCTTGACCGGCTCTCGTGCCTGATCCCTTTGAAATCCGGTGTAGCCTATCGCAAGTTCTTCGCCGCGCAGGTCATTTGGGTAGAACGTGCGGGTGTCCGTGAGACCCAGCGGGTCCAGGATATGCTCCCGCACGTAACCGTCATAGGATTGGCCGGACGTTTCAGCAACAATTTCGCCCGCCAGCGTCCAGGCCAGATTCGAATACTGGAAATACTTGTGCGCCGGGTACAGTGTTTCCTGGGCATCAAGGCGACTGATCATCTCTGCGCGTGTCGGGAACGGAAAATCCGGACCCGTCCAGTAAGGAAAATCTGACTCGCGTGGAAGTCCGGACGAGTGCGTCATCAGGCCCTCGATGGTGATCGGTCCGCTACCCTCGTGTGCCTGTTTGATATCGAACCAGTCAAGATGTTCTTCCACAGGGTCACGCAGAGTCAGTTGACCCTCGTCGCGAAGTTGCATGAGGCTGATCGCAGTAAATAGTTTGCTGATGCTGCAGACACTATAGAGCGTGTCGGCATCCGCAGGCCTTTCAGATTCCAGGTTGGAAGAGCCGTAGCCCGATGACCACAGTACATCCTGGTCATGAACAATTCCGACGGATACCCCGGGAATGCGATCGAACATTTGCCTGCCCTCAACCCATGCGTCAATTGCGGCGAGTGCACCTTGTATTTCCGAGTGCGCCAGTAGTTCCTCGCGGGTCAGTTCAACTTTCTCATCAGCGGCAATTGCCGGAAAACCGGTTGCCAGCGTCAATAGAATGGCGATCAGCTGTGTACGCATCGGCGTCGTCCCCTGTTTTTTGCTATTTGCGATGAGTATAGTCGTTTTGCTCCGCCCCCGGCTCAAATAGCGTTGAGAATATTTATGAGAAACATGTTCGCCGTCGTCACCATTTTTCTGCCGCTCGCAGCAATGTCCCAGTCACCGGTTGAATATGATATTGCGTTTGATAATGCCGTCCATCATGAGGCGCGTATTACCGTGACCTGGCGAGATCTTGGCGCCGAGCCGCTGCAGATGCGAATGAGTCGTTCGTCACCGGGGCGCTATGCAATTCACGAATTTGGCAAGAACGTTTACAACGTCTGGGTTGTAAACGGCGAGGGCGATCGTCTCGAGGCAACAAGACCGGATCCTTATCAATGGAACGTAGAAGGTCACGACGGGACGGTTTCCGTGACCTACACTCTTTACGCAGATCGGGCAGGCGGGACCTATTCCGGGATCGACCTGACTCACGCACACCTCAATATGCCTGCGACGTTCATGTGGGCGCGTGGTTTCGATAAGCATCCGATCATTGTGACCTTCACCCCGGCAAACGACGACTGGAAAGTTGCGACGCAACTTGCACCGACCGACGATCCGTATGTGTTCACGGCTCCGAACCTGCAGTATTTCCTCGACAGCCCGACGGAGCTCAGCAATTTTTCGATGCGAACCTGGGAAGTCGGCTCTGGCGAAGCAACCCAGACGATCCGCCTTGCGGTGCATCATGATGGTACTGAGGAGGATGTCGATACTTACCTTGAGATGGCGCAGAAAGTCGTTGCCGCCCAAACCGAAGTCTTTGGTGAGCTGCCGCAGTTTGATTACGGTACCTATACGTTCATCGCGGATTACCTGCCATATGTGTCGGGTGATGGAATGGAACATCGCAATTCAACGATCCTTGCCAGCACGCAGTCATTCGTTGATACGAAATTCAGTCAGCTCGGAACGCTGTCCCATGAGTTTGTACACGCGTGGAATGTTGAGCGGATTCGTCCGACGGGGTTGGAGCCGTTCAACTTTGAAGAGGCGAACATGTCGGACAGCCTCTGGTTTGCAGAAGGGTTCACTTCTTATTATGGAGAGCTCGCGATTCGACGGGCGGGAGAGTCCGGCGTCAGTGACTTCAGGGAGTCCATGGCATACTGGGTTAATACCGTAAGCAATTCTCCAGGACGAAGTTTTGCATCACCCCCAGGCATGAGCATCCAGGCGCCATTCGTTGATGCAGCTTCGGCGATCGATCCAACCAATTTCTCGAATACTTTTATTTCTTATTACACCTATGGTGCCGCGGTTGGGCTCGCCCTGGATCTGGCTATTCGCGAGCGTTTCGATGGCCTGTCGCTGGACTCGCTGATGCAGCAAATGTGGACGTCCCATGGCAAGACCGAGGTTCCGTATACAGTCGACGATATTCGCCAGGCGCTCGTTGACGTGACAGCTAATGAGCGTTTTGCGAACGACTTTTTTGCCCGGTACATCAATGGCTCTGAGTTGCCTGACTATGCGTCGCTTCTCGGGAACGCAGGATTCGAATTGCGCCTGGCTAACAAGGGCAAGGCGACTGCCGGACCGGTATCGCTGGAATTCGATGGCAAGGACGCAATTATTTCAGGGAACACGATCATTGGCAGTCCGCTCTATGACGCGGGTCTGGATCGCGGAGACCAGATTATTGCGATTGACCGACTGAGAATCAGGAACCAGGGAAAGTGGAATAATGCTCTGGGCCGATATGAGCCGGGCGACACCGCAACAATTCGATTTATTCAAAGAGGTGTCGAACGTTCATCCGAAATTACATTCGATGAAAGTCCTGTGCTCGAAATCGTTGAGGATGATGCATCGGATGCCCAGCTCGCCTTTCGCGAGGCGTGGCTGGGCCCCGATTCTGACTAGAGTCTAGTCTGATCCGCCAATATCGAGAATCGTATACCAGACGAATTGAACGAGTTGTTTGACGGAGTCTTCCGATACACGCTCATTATCGCCGTGAGCGCCGTTGCCGCTGTTGAGTTCCTCAACGGACCGAATTGCGCCCAGGCCGTATGAAGGCACGCCCTTGGCCCGGACCTGGGCCATATCGGTCGCACCGGTTGACATTCGTGGCAACACGGTTGCGTCCGGGTACATTCGGTTGGCAACACTTTCCAGTACCTGGAACATTTCATTGTCGACAGGTGACGGAGCCGACTCCGGTCGGTAGATCGGTTCCGGTACAACCTCAACATTCGGGTCATCAATGATGTCGCGCATCATGCCGTAGAATGCGTCGACATCCTCGTCAGGCAACATCCGGATATCCAGTATTGCTGATGCTTCCGACGGAATGACATTTCTGCGGAAGCCTCCCTCGACGACCGTCGGTACGACAGATGTGCGTAACACCGAATAGTGGTACGGGTAATTCTCGAGGAAATGCTGCTGGATCGCATCGGTCTCCTCTGGGTTTTCAATGTTCCGGTAGCGCCACGCGTCTTCCGGTTCTGACATTGTGGCAAGCCTGTCGAAGTAGGCACGGGTCGTTGGGTTGAGGCGCATTTCCGTCCGCCACTCGCCCATTTTGGCGACGGCCTTCCCGAGCGCAGTGACCGGGTTATCAATCCGTGGTATCGAGCCGTGACCGGCTGTTCCCCTGGCCACCAGTGTCGCGCGGCGCGGTTTCTTTTCAGCCGTCTGAATGCCGACAACAGACACACCGTTGTCTTCCAATATATTCTCGCCACCTTCTGCGAGGCAGAACTCGGCTGCAATTTTGTCCCAGTGATTCTCAACCATGTAGTTGA
Organism: uncultured Woeseiaceae bacterium; assembly: GCA_905480255.1. Taxonomy (GTDB): domain Bacteria; phylum Pseudomonadota; class Gammaproteobacteria; order Steroidobacterales; family Woeseiaceae; genus SZUA-117. The sequence goes on from CAJQPR010000027.1 coordinate 9,171, forward strand.
TGCCAACCTCCGGGGTTCCTTCCTCGCCCGACTCAGCGAGGAAGATAATGTCGCGATCCAGTTGAACGTCATAACGTTTCAGCATGATCATCAACATGAGCCCTGCGGTGACGTTGTCTTTATCGTCAAGGGTGCCGCGGCCGTATATCCAGCCATCCTTGCGGAGACCGCTAAAAGGCGCTTCAGTCCACTTCTCCGCCTGCACACCGACAACGTCAGTGTGTCCCATGATCAGGATGGGACGTTTGGAGCCATTGCCCTTGATTCGGGCAACCAGGTTTGCTCGGTCCGGGTCCAGGGCATAAATCTCAGACTCGATACCTTCGGCAGCAAGCGCGGCCTCGAGATAATTAACGGCTTCGGTTTCGTTGCCGGGCGGGTTGGACGTGTTGATCCGGACAAGATTGATCAGGTGGTTGATTGCTTCCTCGCCCAGTTCATCCCAGTCAACGAGGTAACGGTCCTGGGCGGATAGAGAAATGGGTAGTAGCAAGATAATGGCGAGAAAGAAACGACGCATGAGATTTATTCCTTTGTGTGTTGTCGCAGGAAGTTTACCTGATTTGAAGAACGATTCATTTGACACAAA
>CAJQPR010000028.1 GCA_905480255.1 uncultured Woeseiaceae bacterium
TCGAGCGCCGAAGTCAGTATTCTCGGTTCGCCACCGCTCGCAGGAATGAGGGCGATGTGCGGCACACTGTAGACGCCGTCCCCCGCAGTCAGGTAAGCCACTGAATTGCCGTCGGGGCTAAAAACCGGAGAATATTTCGACGCGATACTGTTTGTCAGCTTTTGAGGTTCACCGCCGTCCGCCGATACGATCCAGATATCCTTGCGGTAGCCTGCGTCAGGCTCGTCTTCGCGATTGCTGACAAATACGACAGACTCGCCGTCGGGCGACCATCGGGGCTGACTGTCGTCAAACTCCCCTGAAGTCAGCCGGGTGAGCGAATCTGTTTCTATGTCGTACACATAGATATGAGGACGACCGCCGTCGGTGAGGTAGCCTTCGCCCGAGTCTCGTTTGGCCTGGCGGCGACTCACAACAAATGGTGCCGGCGGCATGTCGTCATCTGCTTCTTCGTCTGCAAGGTCCTTATCGCTGAACGTCAGCAGTAACCTGCTTTCATCAGGCGACAGGTTGATCGAAGAGACACCATGATCAAGATAGGTGACCTGCGCTGCCTCCCCGAAACTGCCGAGTGGTAGCTTCCAAACCTGGCTCGAATCGTCGCGGTCGGATACAAAATACAGAAATTCGCCGTCAGCAGACCAGGTCGGGTCCCAGGCGGAGTTGGACTCGGCCGTAAGCGCACGCGGTTCAGGTCTCCTTTCGGAGGCCACATATATCGTGCCGTCTTCGGAAAATGCTATCAGTTCACCGGAGGGCGATAGCTGCGGACTACCCGGATAGCGGATTCTTTCGCCATCGTCGACTTCGACCAGTCGTTTCCCGGCCGCAGACAGCGCGTCGCCAGTGAATGCGCCTGAAAGAAAAAGGAGGCTTAGAGCGATTGTGATTCTGTTCATAGCAGGAAGAGAGTACGGTCTGCGTATAGCCCTGTACAGGGGCCGAATTCACAAGGTGAAACGCCGGTTTCGGCGCACAATGTCGAAGAACTAACATAGGCTTCAGTCCAGGACAGAGTTAATAAGACATGCACGACAAAAGACCCATTCGCGAATTGATTGCCTGCCACAAAACCGGTTGGTCGATGGAACAAAGGTTTTATACGGATCCCGAAATTTACCAGCTTGAGCTGGACCAGATTGTCATGCGCAACTGGATATTCGCGGGCCACCAGTCAGAGTTGGCCGAGCCCGGTGATTTCAAGGTGCTAAACGTTGCCAATGAATCGGCAATCATTGTTCGTGGCCAGGACGGCACAATTCGCGCCTTCGCCAACGTCTGTCGTCACCGTGGATCCCTTGTGTGCCTCGAGGAGGCTGGTAATACGCGAAAATTCACCTGCCCCTACCATGGCTGGGTATATGACACCGAGGGCGCCTTGACCGGTGCCCGCGATATGCCCAAAGACTTCCGCCGGGAAGACCACAGCTTGCATGCCGTTTCGTTCAATACTGTCCACGGCCTGATGTTTGTTAGTTTCTGCGACGATCCGCCATCGCTCGAAGCCGCCAGGAGAGATCTTGCTGAGCCTATGGCGATGTTTGATTTCGAAAACCTGAAAGTCGCTGCGACAAAAACCTATCCGATTTCGGCCAACTGGAAGTTATCAGTTGAAAACTACCAGGAGTGCTATCACTGCGCGCCCGCCCATCCCGAGTACGCAAAAATGCATACGCTGATGCTCGACGACAAAAAGATTGATCGGGTGCAGGAGCATATGAAGTCGAAGATGGAGTCCTGCGGACTCAAAGATATTCAGTTCGATTTCACGGATTCGGAAGCGCCCGAGGGCGAGCAGGGGTATGCGTATAGCCGGTCGGCAATGTTCGAGGGCTATAAAACCGGCAGTCGAGATGGCGAACCGCTGGCCCCATTGCTGGGCGAGCTAAAGGACTACGATGGCGGCGCATCCGATTTTACTATCGGTCCGTTTTCGTTCCTGCTGGCCTATAGCGACCACGTCGTTGGCTACGTATTCACACCAGTCGATCAGACGCATTGTCAGTGCCAGATTTACTGGATGGTTCGTAGCGATGCGGAAGAGGGCAAGGACTACAATTGCGAGGAGCTGGTCTGGTTGTGGGACGTCACAACGTATGCCGACGAAAAAATAATTGTCGACAATTGGTCCGGTGTGAAGTCGCGTTATTACAGGCCGGGGCCATTTTCCGGCATGGAATGGCTTGAGCAACGCTGGGTGGAGTGGATTCTGCACGAACTGCGGCGCGCGCCAAGCGTGATTAATTAAACCGGCATTTCCTACGGACGTTGCATTCGGCGGCCGATGGTCCAGGCGACCAGGACACCTGCCGACACGAACAGCATAATGAGTGTGGCCAGTGCGTTGATGTCCGGAGTGACGCCAAGTTTCACCTTGGAAAAAATCAGCATCGGCAAGGTGCTTCCGCCGGGGCCGGACACGAAACTGGCGATCACGAGGTCGTCGAGCGACAACGTAAATGCCAGTAACCAGCCGGCGACCATCGCCGGCAGAATCAGCGGCAGTGTAATATCGAGCATCACGCGAAACGGGTGACCACCCAGATCCATCGCAGCCTCTTCCAGTGACTGATCCATGGCGGCAAGCCGCGACTGAACGATGACGGCAACGTAGGCCATGGCGAACGTGGTGTGGGCGATGGTTATGGTGGCGTAACCCCGCTGGGTTGGCCAGCCGGTCAATTGCTGCAGAGTGACGAACAGCAATAGCAGTGAGAGACCGGTAATCACCTCCGGCATTACCATGGGCGAGGTAATCATTCCGGTAAACAGATTGCGTCCGCGAAACCGACCGAATCGCGACAGCGCGATGCCAGCCATCGTGCCGAACAACGTCGCAAGAGTTGCGGCGCTGATCGCAATTTTCAGGCTCAACAATAATGCTGAAATAACCTGGTCATTTTTTAACAGCTCGCCGTACCAGCGCGTGGAAAATCCGCCCCAGATTGTTGCCAGGTTCGAATCGTTAAAGGAGTAGACGACCACTGAAAGTAGCGGGACATAGAGAAACGCGTATCCGAACACCAGCATCGAGAAAACAAAGCGGGACTGTCTTTTCATGCCGTTTGTTCCGCCGCTTTCGCCTGATACCGTTGCAGCAGCACGATTGGAATAACGACAAGGACAACAAGCACAATCGCTACTGCCGCGGCGAGTGGCCAGTCGCGGTTAACGAAGAATTCGTCGAACAGAACTCTGCCAATAAGCAATGATTCAGGTCCACCGAGCAAATACGGTATGACGTATTCTCCGGTCGCCGGAATAAATACGAGCAGGGAGCCTGCAATGACGCCGGGTCGGGCAAGTGGCCAGGTAATGTCCCAGAATGCTCTGGACGAAGTCGCGCCAAGATCCTGCGCGGCCTCGACGAGATCGAGATTCATTCTTTCAAGCGTGGCGTATAGCGGCAGGATCATGAAAGGCAGGTAGGAGTAAACGAGGCCGATATAGATCGCGAAATCCGTATACATCATCGGAATAGGTTGTTCAGTAATGCCAAGCCACATCAGCAGATTATTGATGACGCCATAGTTGTTCAGTAATCCCATCCATGCATAAACGCGTAGCAAAAAAGAAATCCAGAATGGCAGGACAATAAGCAGCAACAGAATATTTCGCGTGCCGGATTCTGCGCGGGCGATTCCGTATGCAATCGGAAAACCGAGAAGCAGGCAGAGTGCGGTCGCCGACAGCGCCATCAGCACGGACTTCAGATAGGTAATTGCGTAAAGCTTGTCCGTCAGAAGGAATACGTAGTTGTCGGCTGAAATCTGAAGCCCTCCTGCGTCGCTGAACGCAGGGGTAAATGGAGGCTGAGCCATAATCGGATCGGCAACACTGATTTTCAGAATGATCGCAAACGGAGCGAGGAAGAAGATCAGCAGCCAGAGGTACGGAATGGCAACGGCAAAGCGCTGCCAGATATCACCTCGTCGACTCGTTACTGCGCTCAACGCCTAATTCTCCAGTACTACAGCACTTCGTGGTCGCCAGGAGATAAACACCTGGTCGTCCCACTCAAGGAAGCGTTCTGTTGAGCGACGCCTGTTCTGGGCGCTGACCTGGACGACCTTTCCAGTCTCCAGCCGGATGCGATACAGCGAGAGGTTGCCAAAGTAGCCGAAGTCTTCGATGACTCCCCGGAGACAGCTGTCCTCGTCATTGTCCGGCTCGGTCTGGCTGATATAGATCTTCTCCGGACGAACGGCGAGACAAATATCACTGCCATTCCTGGGTGGCGTGTCGCAATACGCTCGCAATGAATGACCGCATTCATCCGACGCTACGGTTATTTCTCCCTCGCCGGAGGTTTGCACTACGCCCTCGAACGTATTGATCGTGCCAATGAAATCCGCCACGAAACGGTTGCAGGGAAATTCATAAACTTCCTTCGGCGTACCGATTTGCTCAAAGCGTCCCTGCTCCATGACAGCGATTCTGTTTGACAGAATCATTGCCTCTTCCTGATCATGCGTCACGACGACAAAGGTTATTCCCAGCTCGTCCTGGATATTCATCAGCTCAAACTGAGTGTGTTCCCGGAGCTTCCTGTCCAGCGCAGCAAGCGGCTCGTCCAGCAGGAGAACCTTCGGTTTTTTCACCAGCGCGCGGGCCAGCGCTACTCGTTGACGCTGACCGCCGGATAGCTGGTCGGGTTTTCGAGACGCGTAGTCCTCAAGTTTGACCAGCGCCAGCATCTCGCCTACCCGGCTCGCAATTTCATTTCGTGGCATGCGTTCTTTCTGGAGCCCATAAGAAACATTCTGTTCTACAGTCATATGTGGAAAGACGGCGTACGACTGAAACATCATATTCACGGGTCGTTCGTACGGTGGTTGGTCCGTAATATCGACTCCATCAAGAAAAATTCGTCCTGAGGTTGGTGTTTCAAATCCTGCGAGCATGCGAAGCAGTGTCGTCTTGCCGCAGCCCGAACCGCCAAGGATCGAAAACAGCTCACCACGTTCTATTCGGAGGTTGACTGCGTCGACGGCGACGAATTCTCCGAAGTGCTTGCTGAGCTCCCGCACCTCAATAAAAGATTTGTCGTTGTCTTTTCCTGTCATTTTGTTTTTCTTTTCAGGTTTGCGATCAAATGCCGGCTTTGACCCGTGCAAAGGACCGGGTTCTGAAGCGTTCTCTCTTGGGGTCAACCGCGAGAATCGGGTAGAGCAGATTCCACTTGCTCTCCGGCGGATAAATAGCAGGATCATTCATCAGTTCAGGCCGGATCATTGCCCAGGAAGATCTGTTGATGTTGGCATAGTCGACCTGATTTGCGATATCGGCAGCAATGTCAGGGCGCATCAGGAAGTTCATGAACAGGTAAGCATTGTCTTTGTGCGGGGCATCAGCAGGCATGTAAACGCCATCAACCCACAAGCCCGATCCTTCCTTAGGCATCGTATATCTTAGTTCAAGATCGAGACCTGCCTGTTTTGCCCTGCGCGCGGCTGTTGCGTAGTCGCCTGACCAGCTCATCGCCACGCAAACTTCCTGGTTGGGCAGGTCCACCTGCATTTTCTGGTTGCTGAAATAACGAATGTAAGGCCGCACCTTCATCAGTTGCGCTTCGGCGGCTGCCAGGCTTTCGTCATCGACGGCGTTTGGATCCCGTCCGAGGTAGGAAAGCACCATGGGATACATGTCGGTTGGACCATCAAGCAGGCTGATACCGCAATCGGCAAGCTTCGAGGCCACGTCCGGGTCGAACAAAACGTCCATAGAGTCCATTGGATGGTCCGGCAGTCGCTCACGAACCAGCCTGACGTTCCAGGCATAGCCTGTCGTGCCCCAGTGATAGGGTGTCGTATATCCCCGGGTCTTGTCGTAAACGTCGATCTTGTCACGCATGTCCATGTCCAGGTGCCGCATGTTGCCGAGGCGCGAGAAATCGAGCCTTTCATAAACGCCGATAGGCGTCAGACGAGAGGAATACTGGCTGCTGTGAATGACAACGTCGTAACCGGAATTGCCCGCGAGAAGTTTGACGTCGACAACCTGTGAGCCGTCGTAGATGTCGTAGTTGACCTTGATACCGTATTCGGTTTCGAATTTTTCGATCGTGTCGAGCGCAATGTAATCGGCCCAGTTGTAGACATTGACTACATTTTCAGCATTTGCTGTTGCGGCTGACTTATCCGTTGTGCAGGCAGTCAGGACAGCCGACAGAAGGGCCAGGGCAACGAGCAGGGAGGGGCGGCGGTGGATAATCATCGGCAAACCAGTCTACCACCTGACTTAGCTACATTTCGTCAAGGCCGCGCTTGAGAAGGTTACGGGCAATGATGAGTCGCTGGATCTCGCTCGTCCCTTCCCATATGCGATCGACGCGCAGTTCACGAAAGAAGCGTTCAGCAACATTTTCCCGCATATAACCGCGCCCGCCGAAAACCTGCAGAACCCGGTCGACAATGCGGTTCGCTGCTTCCGATACAAATAGTTTGACCATTGAGCAGCGGTTGTGGAGCGCTTTAAGATCGTCTCCGCGATCACTTGCAGCTGCGGCTTCAAAAGTCATAAGGCGTGCGGCCCATAGCTCGGTGGCACAATCGGCAAGCATGAACTGAATGGCCTGCTTTTCGCTCAGCGGTTCGCCGCCAACCATTCGTTCGCTGGCGAAGGTTGTCGCGTCCTCTATCAGGCGCGCTGCTGCTCCGCAACTGCGAGCGCCGATCATCAGCCGCTCGTGTCGGAACCAGCTCCTGGTATAGGCCATGCCGTCGCCGGATTCACCAACACGTTGTGAAGCTGGCACACGTACGTTCGTGAACTGATAGGTGGGGTGGTGCGCGGCATAGGTGTGGCTGAACAACGGATTGTCGGTCATCTCAATGCCAGCGGTACCCTGGTCAACAAGGAATAACGCGTCGTCGTTCTCATCGGGCAATTGCGCCTGGAACCAGAAAAAGTCAGCCAGGTTGGCGCTGGTGACGTACCATTTCTCGCCATTCAGAATGTAGTCGTCGCCATCTTTGCTCGCAGTGGCCTCGATACCTGCAACGTCGGAACCAGGACCCGACTCGGTGATCGCGTAGCAATCTTTCTTCTCGCCCAGCATCATCGGCAGAATGTAGTTTTTGATTTGTTCTTCACTACAGGCCTCGAACATCCATTCCTGAGGTTCCGAGAAACACCAGGAAAGCGCATTGGTTACCCGGCCGAGCTGCTCCCAGATCGCGACCTGTTCAACCATCGGCAGCTCAAGGCCGCCATGGGATTTCGGGACATCGATCGCGCTGAAGCCAAGTTCAATCGCTCTTTGTTTGTTTCGTTTCGTAATGTCGTCCGGGAGGCAACCCCCATTGAGTTCGGCTTCCACTTCATGCGGTTGCAGATACTCGTCGGCGTATTTCCGCGCTTTGGCTTGCCATTCGAGAGCGCTTCGGCTGAGTTCGATCTTCAATGTCTGTTCTCATTTTGGTAGTGATCCGGAAAAACGGCGCACAGATAACTCATTACAGAATTTAGCGCAGTTCCCCGATCAAACGTTTTCGGATTGACCAGGCAGGACAGCCACAAGCCATCCGTCAGCGATGACAATGCCTCTGCTACGGTTTTGGCGTCAATGTCCGCGTAGTTTCCTTCCTGAATAATGGTATTGGCCAGGTCAAAGATAATTTCATCATACTTGTCGTCGTACGCCGCGCAGATTTTTTGATAGGTCGGAACCGATCTGACTTCACCCCAGAAGGCGAACCAGACAGCGAGTTTCTTGCGGTCGCAGATTGCCGGCTTGAGGTCCATTTTCATCAAGGCCAGTAACGTGGCGCCTGCGTCGTCGGGAGACTTTTCGATGGTGCGCATAAACTCCCGATCGTATTCCACCGCCAGGAATTTGAGCGTTTCATTCAACAGGTTGTCCTTGCTGTTGAAATGCAGGTTGACGATGCCCTGAGAAAGCCCCGCTTCCCTTGCCACGTCAGCGAGAGTTGTACTGCGGAGCCCTTTTTTTGAGATGCACTTGATAGTCGAGTCGATGAGTTGCTGACGCCGGTGTTCCTTGGCAATGGCTCGGCGGGAGACCTTTTCCTCGGCAACGCTAAGCATCGCTAACTCGCTGAATTGTCACCAATTGTTTTTCCTAAATAAAATATAAGTAACTGTTATTGATAATAATAATGACATAAAATGAATGAGTATTCATTCATTTTTCTAGACTTTTATGCGATCTTCGTGAGATCCTAAGCTCGTGTTTTACTGTGTGGAGGCCTCATGCGGTCCCTGGAAAAATCCAACCAGCATTTTCAAAAGGCGAACAACAAACTGCCACTGGGCGTTTCGTCAAATTTTCGCTACTGGGGAGATGATAAAACCATCTATGTCAAACGGGGCAAGGGCGCTCGCCTCTGGGATATTGATGACAACGAGTACATCGACTACCGGCTGGGATATGGGCCGGCGATCCTTGGCTATGCCGACGAACGGGTGGACGCTGCTGCCAGGGAGGGCATGAATGTCGGCGGTGTTTTCGCACTTGGCACCGAACTTGAATATGAGGTTGCGTGCCGGATAAGTCGCATGGTGCCGGCAGCCGAGCTTGTCCGATTCTCAAACTCCGGTACCGAAGCCGTGATGGCGGCACTGAGAATTGCGCGAGGCCACACCGGTAAAGACGGGCATATCCTGGTCGAAGGCGGCTATCACGGATTGTTCACCGAAGTGCTCTGGTACGCCGATGTTGAAGACTGGGATCCGAAGGACGGTAAACCGGAAGTCCTGCCCTACTGTGCAGGTACACCGCAGATCGTGAAACCACTTTTTCACACAGTTCCGTTAAATGATGCGAACGCCGTTGAAGAAGTCCTGAAGGAAAATCATCAGAATATCGGTGCGTTCCTGATCGAACCCATCATGGGTAACTGTTGCGGAATTACGGCAAAAAAACAGTATTTGCAGGACGTCCGATCGCTTTGTGACAAATACAACGTGGTGTTGATTGTCGATGAAGTAAAGACAGGATTCCGGGTGGGAACGGGCGGTGTGCAGGATTTACTGGGCATCAAGGCCGACCTGTGTACATTTGCCAAAGCGATTGGCAACGGCTATCCGATATCGGTGGTCGCCGGTCGCGAAGACATCATGCGAAACGTCGGTGACGGCGTCGTACATGGTGGCACGTTCACCGGGCATTCGGTGTCCCTCGCGGCTGCCAACAAGACGCTCGAGATTCTCGAAGAGACGGATGCGCTACAGACGATCGAGAATTACGGAAACAAACTCCAGGATGGGCTCGGCCGGATACTTTCCGCGCGGGGACTCGAACACTCTTTTGTTGGTCACCCATCGATGATGGGCCTGTTCTTTAGCGAAGATGCACCGTCTGACTACCGGGACTGGGTCAACACGAACTATGACTTCTACGATGCGCTCGCGCCGGAGCTGCATGAACTGGGAATTCTCGTCGAGCCCGACTCGCGGGAACCATGGTTTATGTGCGAGGCTCATGATATGGAATGTCTGGCGGAAACTCTGGACAAATTTGAGCAGGCGGTGGACATTACAATGAATAAAATCCCCGCTGAAAGAAGCGCGAAAAAAACAGCATAGCCAGGAAAGCCGAACGGACAAGGGACGAAAACATTCAATGAAAACATACGATGCCATCGTCGTTGGCGCGGGCCACAATGGTCTGACCAACGCCGCCTACCTGGCCAAATCGGGGCTGGATGTTCTGTGCGTTGAGAAGAACGACTACATCGGCGGCGCCACGGTAAGTCGAAATCTTTACAAAGACTGGACCTATTCGAACTGTTCTTACGTTTGCAGCCTGCTACGACCGGAAATATACCGGGATCTCGACCTCGCCCGACATGGCCTGCAGATCACGCCGTATGGTGGCGGCTCCGTTTTCATGGAGAACGGCGACTACCTGGGTAGTTACTCGGATCACGAGGTAGCCTACCGTGAATATGCACGTTTCTCGAAAGCGGATGCCGACGCCTATGAGCGCTACTCGGCGGACACGATGCGCCAGTGTAAATTCATTCGTGAGTTTCTTATGCGTACGCCCCCCGATCCAACGTCGTTCAAGCCAAGAGACCTGAAAGAGCTTGCTTATCTCGGTTCCAAGTTTTTTGAAATGGGCGAGCAACGCATGTACGACACGATTCGATTCTGGACGATGAGTGTTGCGGAGTACCTGGACGAGTACTTCGAGACTGACGTCATTAAAGCGGCATTGTCCGGCAGCGGCATTATCGGCACGGCGCTCGGTATTCATTCTCCGGGCACGGCTTATGTTCTCCTGCATCACTATATGGGTGACGTGGACGGCAATATAGGCGCATGGGGATATGCGCGCGGCGGTACCGGCGCGGTCGCAAAAGCGATTTGCAGTTCGTTTCAGTCTCTGGGTGGCGAGCTCCGAACGGACGCCGGCGTGGAACAGATCCTGGTCAAGAACGGCAAAGTGTCGGGCGTTGCTCTTTCAACAGGTGAGGAGGTCAAGGCCAACATTGTCGTCTCTGCACTCGATGTCAAAAATACGTTCCTGAAATGCATGGACAAGAATGACCTGGATGACGATTTCTATCACCGCGTTAAGAATTTCAAGATTCGCGGCTCGTCAGGCAAGGTCAATATCGCGCTGGGGGGTATGCCAACATTCCCGGCTTTGCCAAAAGGAAGCCCGCTACTCGACGGCGACATGCACTTCATTGATTCCATGGAGCGCATGGAGCGCGCCTATGATGACTGGAAAGAGGGAACATGGTCGAAGGATCCATACATCGACATGGTGATCCCGACGGTTTCTGACCCGACTATGGCGCCGCCTGGGAAACACTTCATGAGTTGCTTCGTTCAGTATTGTCCGGCACAGATTGAAGGACGCGAATGGACCGACGAAGAGCGTGAGCAATTCGGGCAGACGGTTATCAACCAGATCGCTGATTACAGCCCTGACTTCAAAGATCTGATTGAGCACATGGAGGTCCGGACGCCAAGCACAATCGAGGACGAAATCGGAATCACCGAAGGCAATATCTTCCACGGCGAGCTGACGATGGATCAGTTGATGTTTAATCGCCCGATCCCTGGCTACGCGCAGTACCGCGGTCCGGTCGGTGGTCTGTATATGTGTGGTTCGAGTAACCATCCGGGTGGCGGCATTATGGCGGCGCCCGGTTGCAACGCGGCCCGCGAAATTCTCTACGATCTTAAACGCCAGGATATAACGCCTGCTAACTACGGTGACGACTGATGACTGAGCGCTACGATGCCATCGTCATAGGGGCGGGCCACAACGGCCTGGTATGTGCATCCTTGCTTGGTAAGGCGGGCAGGAAAGTGCTTGTCCTGGAAGCTAACGAACAGGTGGGCGGCGCTGCCGTAACAAGAGAATTTGCTGACGGCTATTCAGTTTCTTCCTGCGCACACCTTCTCTACCAGCTCCAACCACAGGTGCAGAAAGACCTGGGGCTGAAGGTCGATCTGGCTGGAGACAAACTGGGAACGGTCGCATTGGCAGCGGATGGCAAGCACGTGCGCCTCAACGGTGATGATATTTCCGGCGTCGGTGACGAGGACACGGCAAATTATCGCCGTTTCCGGAAACGAATGACGCGATTCTCGGACCTGCTAAAAACTTATCTCAACAAAACGGCGCCGCGACTTTCGAAAGACGCGAGTAAATCCGACATGCTGACACTTGCACAGCTCGGTTTTGATGTTCGTCGCCTGGGTAAGACAGAAATGCAGGAGTTCCTGCGTCTGATCGGTATGAACATTCACGATGAACTCACCGAGCGTTTCGAGAGCGAATTGTTGCGCGGCGCGATCAGCCTTGATGCGGTGCTGGGTACATTCCTGGGTCCAAGGTCACCAAACACCATACTGACTTACCTTTATCGGCTGGCCGGGAACCATGGGGCAATCAGTCAACCCGCGGGAGGAATGAGTTCGGTGACCGAGGCGCTGGCACATTCGGCCAGAGACAATGGTGCCGTTATCCGCACCGGGATGATGGTTAAACGCGTGGTCATCGAAAACGGACGAGCTACGGGCGTCGAGACGGAGTCCGGAGAGACTTTTTCGAGCTGGCTCGTGGTTTCCAATGCCGATCCGAAGTCGACCATCATGAATCTCGTCGGCGTCAAGAACGTGGAAACGGGATTTACCCGTCGTGTGCACCATATCCGCATGCGAGGCAATGCAGCAAAACTGCATCTGGCGCTTGACGGTCTGCCGACTATTGCAGGCGTGGAAAAACGTGAATTCGGCGGCCGTTTCGTTATTGCGCCCGATGAAGCGTACGTCGAACGAGCGTTTAACCATGCAAAATACGGCGAAACGTCGGCGAAGCCCGTATTTGAAGTCACGTTCCCGAGCTTCAGGGACACCACGCTTGCGCCGACGGGCAAGCATGTCATGTCAGCTGTTGTTCAGTATGTTCCCTACGAATTGCGTGAGGGCTGGTCGGAAGAGTCGCATGCTGCATTTGAAAAGCTGGCGATCGAAACTCTGGCTCAGTACATGCCGGACCTGCCCGAGCGTATCACCGCCTCCGAGTTGTTGACGCCGTTGGATATTGAAGAGCAATTCCATATTACGGGTGGTCACTGGCATCACGGAGAATTGACATTGGATCAGTTCCTGTTCACGCGGCCGGTGGGCGGCGCTCACCAGTACAAGATGCCGCTGGACGGTCTCTATTTGTGTGGCGCGGGAGCCCACCCGGGCGGCGGCGTCAGCGGTGCAGCGGGTCGAAATGCG
>CAJQPR010000029.1 GCA_905480255.1 uncultured Woeseiaceae bacterium
TGGCTGGAATTCCTCAATACGGTTGATCGCTGACATCGTGCGGGTACGAATAACTTCATAGGCTGCCTCCGGCGTCAGCGTTTCAGCCGAATGAAACCCTTTTGCCCATTTGACCACGGCGCCTTCAATATCCCCGATCAGCACCTGGTTTTCCGCGACCGCCACGTCATCACCGGAGATCATGATTACCGGCACCCCGAAGTGCCCTGCCGCCGCCGCCGCCATGCTTCCTTCTGTCATCTCCATGCCATTGAGTCGCAGGCTCGTGATGTTGGCGCTCGACATCGTATGTGCGCGAACGCCGCGAGTGTTGGCGGTGCTGGCGTGGTAACCGATAAAGATGACGCCGTCGAACGATTCGTCGATACCGGCCATCATGCTGAGTTCGCGCGGCCATGAACGGATGACGGTGACGTCGTCCGGCAGTTTGTCGATCAGCAGGTTCTGGCCGTTGCCATGTGAGTCGCTGATAACGAATTCGGTAGCGCCGGCCGCCCTCGCGGCATCGATTGCTGCGTTGACTTCCGCCGTCATGAATTCCCGGAAGCGTTGGTATTCAAAGCCGCCGGGTCCGAGTTGTTCGCCGGTTACAGCGCCAACGACACCTTCCATATCTGCGGAGATGTAGATCTTGAGGCCGTCATCCTGCCCCCATGCAATTCCTGACAGGGAAAGTGCCATCATCGCAATTATTGATTTTGTAAATGTCATAGTCGGTTTCTCCTAACGCCGAACCGGCAGGATAATCTGTGACGGATACTGAGCCGAGTGATGCAGAGTATTGTGAGCAATTACCCCTTCGGTCTCATCATAGTTATTGCCACCGGTGTTCAGGTTGCGCATGTACTGCGGAAACTTGCTGGACGCCACTTCAACACGAATCCGATGTCCGGGCTGGAACTCATAACTGGTCGACATCGCGGTGGGGTTTAATTCGTAGACACTGCCCTCGTCCATGAAGACCTCCTTGTCGTAGCCTTCGCGAAACCGGGCCCGGAAGATCGTGTCGTCAACATTGTAAGCAGTGCCATCTGGATGGACATCCACAAGCTTGACCGTGAAGTCAGTATCTCTGGCGTCCGAGGACACGAATAACTTCGCCCGCACAAAGCCGGTAACTTCGAGCGTATCTTCCAGCGGCTCCGACGTATATACAAGCACGTCGGCCCTCGCCTCGATGCCTCGCTGGTCGTAACTACCGCCCAGTGAAGCGCCTCGATTGCAACAAACGCCACCGCCCAGGGAGGGCACCGGGTTCATGGGGTCGTAGGTAAACGTGTCCGACCCACCGCCGGGCATATTCATGGAAAGAGAGCCGTCGCCGAAAACGCTGTTCGCGCTACCTCCACTGGTCATGTACATCGTCATCATATCCGCGTCTTTCGGCGGCCAGGCATCTGCGGATGTCCATTCGTTGCGACCCATGGTGTAAACCTGGACGCGAGGTGTGTTATCAGGGAAATCGTTGTCTTCGTCCTTCATATAATAGTCAAGGAACGAAAAGATCGACGCGTAGTAGTCGTGATACGCATTGCCAACATTCAGATCGCCGGCGATGAGATCATCATGCTCCGGTGTACGAAAGAAGCCGCAATGCAGCGTCGGCGCAACCATCATGTACTGGCCGTCACGCACAGACTCATCGCTGGCGTTGTTTCTGACATGGTTGTACAACGCAAGGTTCGGGCCCTGGCTGACATCGAACCAACTATTGAACCAGAATGCCGGCACCCCGAAGTCTTCATCATCGTGATAAAGGCCACCTCTGTACCAACCGGCATCATCGGGCTTGCGCTTCATGAAGTCGGCGCCCGGACCCTCATTCCCGTCGGCGTCCTTTAACCAATCGACGGACGGCAACTTCTGCATGTGTTTGGCCCAATCCATTTCCGGCATGCTCGCAGCAAGGTCGTAGGCTTTACGCAGGCGCTGCAGCTGTTCCTGGCTCAGGCCTTTCGGGAATTGTGGCCGAATGTTTTGTTGCACGCCGTAAAGCCAGACGGTGAACAGCGTCTGATGGACGCCACCTTTGTACCAGTTGCCCTGCTCATGATATTCACCGACACGGCCGATGCCTGCACCGGACGCCATGGGAATCATCGCCGCATGCGCCGGGTGATTTTGCGCAGCCAGCGCTAATTGCCATTCAGCGGTTGACGAGCAACCCCAGGTCGCTACCTTATCTGAAGACCACGACTGTTCTTCGATCCAGGTCAGGGAGTCGTAGCCGTCGGTTCGCGGCTTGCCGAGGATCTCCCACTCGCCTTCAGAATAATACCGGCCGCGTTCATTCTGAACGACAACGGCATAACCACGGTCAATGGCCTCGTTGGCGAAAGCCAGCGTCGATCCACCCATCTCGTTGAAGTTATAGGGTGTCTTGATAAGAATAGTCGGAAACTGACCGTCACCCTTCGGTCGATGGACGTCAGTAGCCAGCCGTACGCCATCACGCATCGGCACCATGACCATGGTGTCCGAATCGGATGTTGACTTGAATTTGGCGAGCGCAGGATCGCTGTCCTGGGCGCCGGCTCCTGCGGTCAAAGCAATCATGAACAGGAATAGAACAGCGCCTCTGACGGCGCGGACATACTGCGACATGGTGTTCCCCATAACTGTATTTGTGCTTTTCTCCAAGGATAGGGTGCGCATCAGGTCAGGTCAAAGGAAGCCTGATAGACTCGGCCACTTGTTATTGGGAGCGTCATTTGAAGCAGTGGATATTATTTGTCCTGCTCTTTAGCAGCGCAGCGTTTTCCGCCGATTCCGGTGGGGTGAATGCCCCCGATCAACGCGACAAACCTTATTTAATTCTCGTTTCCATTGACGGTTTTCGCTGGGATTATCAGGATCGTTATGACACGCCGACGCTCGATCGTATCGCGGCCAACGGTGTACGGGCAGAGCGTATGATCCCGGTTTTTCCTACGCTGACCTTTCCTAATCACTATTCGATTGCCACCGGTTTGTTTCCGGCTAATCACCACCTGATAGGCAACGAGTTTCCGAGCAAAGACCGATCTCGGTTTTACAGCCTCACGGACCGCAACGAAGTGCAGGATAGCTCGTGGTACGGCGGCCAGCCGGTTTGGGTTGCCGCTGAGAAAGCCGGGATGGTGACGGCTGCCTACTATTTTGTTGGGACGGAAGCGCCTGTCGACGGCGTGCCAATGACCTACTGGCATTCTTTCGATGCCTCGGTGCCTGGTGAAGAGCGAGTGGACAAAGCGCTGGAATGGCTTTCCATGCCGGACGAACAGCGCCCGCACATGATTACGCTTTATTTCGAGAACGTTGACACAGCGACCCATCGATTCGCGCCGGGGTCCCCGCAAAGTATTGCCTCGATCAGGCAGGTCGACGACTATCTCGATCGATTGCTCGTTGGAATTGAAAAACTGTCGATTTCCGGGGACGTGTATGTCGTCATTGTCTCAGACCACGGGCAGTCGGCTTTCATCGACGGCGGCACGCCTTTTATTGTCGACACGGTTGTCGATATCGACGACCTGACTGTCGTCGATCATGGCGCATCGACGTATATCTATTTCCCTGCGCCGGATATCGACAGGGCTATCGCAATTCGTGACGATATTAATGATGCCTGGGATCATGGTACCGCCATGCTGAGAAGCGATACGCCAGAAGAATGGCATGTGACGGAGGAAGCCGGATTTGCCGATGTCATCCTCGTCGCCGACCCGGGTCACATCGCTTTCTCCCGTTCGAGAGGCCCGCTGGCAGTGAAGAGCACACACGGCTGGGCACCGGATTTCGAAAAGATGCACGGGATATTCCTGGCAACGGGTCCGCGGCTACCTGAGGGGGTGCTCCTTCCCGCCATAAACAACATCGACGTCTATCCGCTGATGATGAAGATACTCGAAATACCGATCAGCACCCCGATTGACGGGGACCCTGATTTGCTTGTCGATTTGCTGGAATAGATCAGTTCGAGGGAACAGCTTCCATCAACAGTTGCATACCCTTCGGTCGGGCTTCTCTCCAGACCGGTGCACCGGCATAGTGACCAAGCCGCACCACGACCATGTCCTTTGATGGCACGATGATCGTCATCTGCCCGCCGGCTCCTCCCATGCCAAAAACCTCTCCGGGCTCCAGGTCATAGTCCGCGCCGCTTAGCCAGAAAAAACCGCCGTAAATGGGACGCCCATCTGCTTCCCATGCCGGAGCGACAGTGCTGACAAAGTCGACAAAGCCTTCGGGCAATATCCGCTCACCGTTTACGACCCCGTCGTTCAGGTAAAGATTGCCGAGCCGCGCCCAGTCCCGGGCGGGGCCAAGGTCCGACCCTTGCAGAAGGATGTTTCCGTAGGGATCAGTCTGAAATACAAGATCGCGGACGCCGATCTTGTCGAAGAGGTGTTGCTGAGGAAACTGGTGGTAGTCATCGCCCCGTCCCTCGACGGCAAGTCGAATCATGTAATTGGTCAAAACCGGGTCGCAGTTGCGGTAACGACCGACGGTATTCGGTTCCCATTGCTGCGGACGGGTCGCTGCATATTCAAATGAGTTAACCGTGCCCGTATACAGGTAAAGGTGATCGGGAAAACCGAGGGCCGGATCCCACTCCGGATCGCCCATGTTGCGGCAACGCAGGCCACTCGACATTCGCAAAATGTCCGCAATGCGAATCTTCTGTCTTGAATCGCCTTCTTCCTGCCACTCCGGTATCGGGGCCGGCTGCCACAACTCGTAGGCGCCCTGTTCGATGAGCACGCCCATTAATGTTGCCGACAAGCTTTTTGCCATCGACCAGCTTTCCAGTGGCGTATGTATGTCGATTCCCTGGGCATAGCGCTCAGCAATGATCTGGCCCTTGTAGGTCACGACAAAAGAGGCGGACATTGCGCCGTTTGTAAAAAACGCATCGACCGCCGCAGCAAGCTTGTCCCGGTCTATGTCATCAGGAATCGGCTCATTTGGGAGAACATCGCCCATCGGCCAGGGTGTGGTTGCCGGATCAGGCAATACGGACGTAATTTCAGGTGGTTCGTAGTAGGGATCGGTTTCTCCAATCGGCAACGGCACGCATCCGAGATCACCAATGTGCTTCGCGGACCGGACAACACCATTCTCCATGGTCAGGTGGACCATCTCGCTGTCAAAATCGACTTCCCGTTTAACGACGACGCTGCGCGTTTCATAGGGCGATGTGAAATAGCCAATGTTCTCGGCAGCAAAATCGGGATCGAGACCGGACACGAAAACCCCCGAGCACAAAGTTCTCGCAAAACCCATCGTGAAATGGGAGTTGGGATCACCTGGCGGTGGAACATATTCTGTGTCGAGCTCGAGGCGCTTGCCCCGTTCGACGATAGTCTCATCGACCTGGGCGAATACCGACAGCGGAAGAACGGCAAGCAGCGAGGTCGCTGCAAAACGGAGGACTGACATCCGGATCCCCTCTTATTCTTAATTGGATCAGGACATCATCCTCGCTAATTTTAGAGCACGCAAGCTAGCGCAGGATAGCCATAATTTCCCGCTCGCGTCGGCTCAGTTTTGGCAATTTTGTGATCATGGACTACCCGATTGGCCGTTCCCGGTGATTTTCTTAGCGCCGATAGGGATTGTTTGATTACGTAGGGGTACTATTAAGTACCCCTTATGCAACGGATTTGAAATTTGAAACGCGCACTCATCGGCATCGCTGCAACGATTACCCTCGTCATTGTTGCCATTGCCCTTTACCTGACGCTCACTGATTTCAGTGAATATCGAACGGACATCGAAGAAGCCGTCACCGAGGCGACCGGTCGGGAACTTCGCATCAACGGTGAATTCCGTCCGGTCGTGTTTCCGCCGTCACTTGTAGCCGAGGGCATCACCTACGCAAACTCCGAATGGGGTGCGGACACCCCCATGGTTTCCGTTGGACACATCTCTGTCAAAGTGAACCTGGCATCAGTGTTTTCCGGCCCGATCGTCATCGAGGAATTTCTGCTTAGTGATGTCGATTTGTTGCTTGAAGAAAGCGCTGATGGCGATGGCAACTGGACTGTCGGCGAGGATTCCGCTGATGTCGACATCCAGGTGAAAGCTGATGATGGTGTGCCTGTCATTGTCCGGCATGCAGATATCGAAAATATTCGAATCACATACCGGCGACCCGATACCGAAGATCGTGTCATCGAGCTTCAGTCGTTCAATGTCAGGACCACGGAAGAACGAATGCTGGCGGCAAAAGGAAATGGCAACCTGGACGGCCTGTCCGTAACTCTTGCCGCGGATATTGGCCCAATTGATAATTTTCGATCAGGCCGAAACCTTGATCTCAACCTGGATGCCGACCTGAGCGTTCTGGCAATCACGGCTTCCGGAAACAGTGGCAATCCGGAAACGCTTGAGGGCACCGAGGTCGAGGCGTTAATAACCAGCAACGACACTGCCGCTGTGCTCGAATTGTTCGGCGTTGAAGCCAATGTTGATGGTGATCTGCGAATCGAAGCCATAGTAACTGCTGAAGAAAATAACCCGTTCATTTCGCTGGACATGCAAGTTGGTGATGTTGAAGCCGGCGGTACGATCACGACGGACGGTAATCGAATCGACTTTGATCTTTCTTCTTCATCGCTGCGGCAACTTGGTGACCTGGCGGACGTGAAGGACCTGCCGGAAGGGCCGCTTGCCGCAAAGGGTGCTGTAATCATTTCCGGCGACAGCTACGAACTGATTGACGTCACCATCGAAACTTCTGCCATCAATCTAACAACCAGCGCCAACGTAACTATAGGGTCCGACGAGATTTCGCTGAATCCGTTTGCCGTGCAGGTGGATGAAAGCGATGTTTCAGGGACTTTGGAAATTGGAATTGGCGAGGCCGTCAGTGTCAGCGGCAAGATAAATTCACAACTGCTCGATTTGTCGCAATTTTCCCCGGCTGAAGAAGTCGAATCCGGTCAAACAACTGAAGCTGTAGCTAAGGCGCCAACAAACTCCAAGTCCTATGTCTTCAGTGAAGATCCACTGCCATTCGATCTTCTGAATGCGGGGTCCGCTGACCTTGAAGTCTTGATTGAAAAACTCATTCAGGGTCCGTTACAACTCGATCAGCTCAAGGTGAATATGAATCTGGAGGACGGCGCACTGGTCCTCGCATCCGGGTTTTCTGTTCCGGATGGCGGCGATGCATCCGGGAAAATCTCGCTAACCTCCCAGGGTGAAAGTGCGACGCTCGATATTCAGTTCGATGTCAGTGAACTACGAATGGGTCTCGGAGAGGGTAGCGATCGATCGGCAAACGAGATACCGCTCATCGGACTGTCGGCAGATATTCAGTCTTCGGGCGATTCCATGCGTACGGTTGCCGCGAATTCGAATGGCAAAATCCTGTTCACACAGGGTGCTGGCAAGGTGGACAACTCTGCGCTGGGTTTCTTTGCTGCCGACATCATTTCGGAGTTGTTTAGCGCGCTGAACCCTTTCGCGAAAAGCGAGCCCTATTCTCTATGGGAGTGCACGGTTGTCGCCCTGAATATTGTGGATGGCAAGTCAACAATTGAACCCATGCTCGCCCAAAGCGAGAAGTTAACCATCGTCGGCAGCGGCACCATTGACCTTAATGACGAAAAGCTCGATATCAGCTTCAACACAAAACCTCGCCGCGGCGTCGGAGTCAGCGCTGACATGTTTTTGACCCCGTTTATTCGCCTGGGCGGAACAATGAGTGCACCGCGGATAGCGCTGGACAAGTCTGGCGTGTTGATTTCCGGTGGCGCTGCTGTGTTGACCGGGGGAATATCTTTCTTTGTGAAGGGCGCCGCCGATAGAGCATCAGGCGCGAGTGATCGCTGCGCGGCTGCGCTGGCGATCGCAAATGGTGCGGAGATTGAAACCGAAGAATAGCCGGCGCTGCGCGCCGACCGGAAAAGCCTAGCGCTGACCCTTGAGTTTCTGTGCCGCACGATAGCGCGCACGGGCCTCGGCCAGTTCCTGCTGGGCACGGGCAAGATCCGTCTCTCCGGACACACCCTTCAGTGCTTCTTCAGCTTCCTGCTGAGCCTGCAACGCAGCAGCCTCATCAAGTTGGTCACCGCGCAATGCAGTATCAGCGAGTACGGTGACGAGGTGCGGCTGAATCTCCAGCATGCCTCCGGTGATATAAAAGAAGTGCTCCTTGCCCTCAGTATCCTCGACGCGAACCTCGCCGGGTTTTAGCGCCGTCAACAGCGGCGCGTGACGAGGGGCGATGCCGACCTCGCCCATACGGGCCGGGGCAAACACCATCCTGGCTTCGCCTGAATGGATCTCGCCTTCGGCGGATACGATGTCGACGCGAATCGTGGCCATTGCGATCTCTTATTGGTACTTCTTGGCGTTTTCGACAGCTTCGTCGATTCCTCCGCAGTAGGCAAAAGCCTGCTCCGGAATGTGATCGTAGTCTCCGGCGACAATGCCGTTGAAGCCACGAATCGTCTCTGCCAGTGGCACATACTTGCCGGGTGCGTTGGTGAAGATCTCAGCAACCGCAAACGGCTGGGACAGGAACTTCTGGATCTTGCGTGCACGGGTAACGACCTGTTTGTCGTCCTCTGACAGCTCATCCATACCCAGGATGGCGATGATGTCCTGCAATTCCTTGTAACGCTGCAATACTGCCTGCACACCACGGGCGCAGTCATAGTGTTCCTGGCCGATGACCAGCGGATCAAGAATTCGTGAAGTCGAATCGAGGGGGTCAACAGCAGGATAGATGCCCAGCTCAGCAATGTTACGTGACAGTACGAGTGTCGCGTCAAGGTGAGCAAAGGTGGTTGCCGGTGACGGATCGGTAAGGTCATCCGCAGGTACGTAGACCGCCTGGAAGGAGGTAATTGAACCCGTCTTCGTTGAAGCGATTCGCTCCTGCAATACGCCCATTTCCTCGGCGAGTGTCGGCTGGTAACCCACCGCTGAGGGCATACGGCCAAGCAGCGCTGATACCTCAGTACCGGCCAGCGTGTAACGATAAATGTTATCAATGAACATCAGTACGTCACGACCTTCGTCGCGAAACGCCTCGGCGATGGTCAGGCCAGTCAACGCTACACGAAGACGGTTGCCAGGAGGCTCGTTCATCTGACCGTAAACCAGCGACACCTTGTCGATTACGCCTGATTCAGTCATCTCGTGATAGAAGTCGTTGCCCTCACGGGTTCGCTCACCGACACCGGCGAATACTGAGTAACCACCGTGCTCTTTCGCAATATTATTGATGAGCTCCATCAGCGTCACGGTCTTGCCAACGCCGGCGCCACCGAACAAACCAACCTTACCGCCCTTGGAGATCGGCATGATGAGATCGACGACCTTGATGCCGGTTTCGAGCAGCTCAGTCGTTGCCGCCTGATCTTCGTAAGCAGGCGGGTTCCGGTGAATGGGCAGGTGAGTTTCAGAGCCAATGTCGCCCGCATTGTCAATTGGCTTGCCAAGAACGTCCATGATGCGGCCGAGCGTTTTCTCGCCGACCGGCACGGTAATTGGCGAACCGGTGTTCGTGACGTCCATGCCACGCTTCAGGCCTTCCGAAGAACCCATCGCGATAGTACGTACGACGCCGTCGCCCAGCTGTTGCTGAACTTCAAGCGTGACTTCCGCGTCATCGATTATTAACGCGTCATAAATTTTCGGAATCTGACCCGCCGGGAACTCAACGTCCACAACAGCGCCAATTACCTGCACAGTAGTTCCAGTGCTCATTACCAGGTCCTCTAACCTTTCCGGGCGGGGCCGCCGACCGGTTTAATTACTTAAGAATACTTTATCCGCTGACGGCGGCTGCTCCGCCGACGATCTCTGAAATTTCTTGCGTGATTGAAGCCTGCCGTGCCTTGTTGTACTGCAGCTGCAATCCATCGATGATATCGCCGGCGTTATCCGTCGCCGACTTCATCGCCACCATCTTCGCTGCCATTTCGCAGGCGAAATTCTCTACCGCGCCGCGATAAACCTGCGACTCGATATAACGCATTAAAACGTCCTCGAGAAGCTCACCGGCATCGGGCTCGTATATGTAGTCCCAGTGATCCTGCAGGTCCTCTCGATCGTTGCCAATACCGCTGGCCGGCAGCAACTGAGTCACTACAGGTACCTGGCTCATCGCACTCACAAATTCATTGTGTACGACATACAGGCGATCGATTTTCCCATCACTATACGAGTCGAGCATGATCTTGATCGAGCCGATCAGGTCATTCACGCTCGGCTTGTCGCCGAGATGCGTCGCAGTGCCTACAACGTTGCCACCCATGCGGCGGAAGAAAGCCACCGCCTTTGCGCCAACCAGGGCCAAATCAACTTCCGCGTTCTCTTCTTTCCGGGTCTGCAGCTCGCCGATGACTGTCTTAAACAGGTTGGCGTTCAGGCCACCGCAAAGACCGCGGTCTGTGGAGATAACAATATAACCAACTCGACTGACTTCTCGCTCCGTCAGGAACGGATGTTTATAATCAGGATTGGCGTGCGCGAGATGACCGACCACGCGACGAATACGCTCGGCATAGGGACGCGACTCCTCCATCTGCTTCTGCGCTTTGCGGATCTTGCTCGCTGCGACCTTCTCCATCGCACTGGTAATCTTCTGCATGTTCTTTACAGAAGCGATCTTCGAGCGTATTTCCTTTTCACCACTCATGGAGTATCTCTTTACCTACTCAATTAACTGAATGTCGAACCCTGGTTCCAGGAACCGGGCACAAGTTGTCAGCGGTTGCGTCACAAATCCTAATAGGCGCCTTTCTCAGCAAAACCTTCACAAATGCTCTTCAGGCTTGCGGCGATATCATCATTAAAGTCACCAGACTCATTGACCTTGTCGAGCACGTCTGCATGATTGCCGCGCGCGAAATCATGTAGTGCCTCTTCATAGTCGACCACCTTGTCAACGGGAACCGGGTCAATAAATCCTTCGTTAGCGGCAAACAGCGACAAGCTCATTTCAGCAACGGATAACGGCGTGTATTGTTTCTGCTTCATCAATTCGGTGACGCGCTCACCGCGTTCGAGCTGCTGACGGGTTGCTGCGTCGAGATCAGATGCAAACTGTGCAAATGCCGCCAGCTCACGATACTGCGCAAGTGCGAGACGAATACCGCCGCCAAGTTTCTTGATGATCTTGGTCTGTGCTGCACCGCCCACACGAGAAACCGAGAGGCCTGCATTAATTGCCGGACGAATACCGGCATTAAAAAGGTCGGTTTCAAGAAAGATCTGGCCGTCAGTAATTGAAATTACGTTGGTCGGAATGAATGCGGAAACGTCCCCGGCCTGTGTCTCGATAATCGGCAACGCTGTCAGGGAACCTGTTTTCCCCTTCACCTTCCCGCCAGACACGTTTTCAACGTGCTCTTCGCTGACGCGAGAAGCGCGCTCAAGCAGGCGTGAGTGAAGATAAAAAACGTCACCCGGATAAGCTTCGCGGCCCGGCGGACGACGCAGCAGCAGCGAAACCTGGCGATACGCCCAGGCTTGTTTGGTCAAATCATCAAAAATGATCAGCGCGTCCTCGCCCTTGTCCAGGAAGTACTCGCCCATCGAGGTACCGGAATACGGCGAAATGTATTGCATTGCCGGACTGTCGGCAGCGGTAGCGGCAACGACAATCGTGTGGGCCATCGCGCCTTCTTCTTCCAGCTTGCGGACAACGCCGGCAACCGATGAGGCCTTCTGGCCAATCGCCACGTAGATACACTTAATGCCCGTGCCGCGCTGGTTGATAATGGTGTCGATTGCTACAGCGGTCTTGCCCGTCTGGCGGTCACCGATGATCAGTTCGCGCTGGCCACGACCAATCGGCACCATCGAGTCAATGGATTTCAGTCCGGTCTGTACCGGCTGATCCACAGATTTTCTTTCAATGACGCCAGGCGCAACTTTCTCAATCGGAGACGAGCTTTCCGCGTCGATCGGGCCCTTGCCATCGACTGGGTTACCCAGCGCATCTACGACGCGACCGAGCAGCGCTTCGCCAACCGGCACCTCAAGAATTCGACCTGTCGTTTTGACCGTATCGCCTTCCGAAATGTGCTTGTAGTCACCGAGGACAACTGCGCCGACAGAATCCTGCTCGAGGTTAAGTGCCATGCCGAATGTGTTGCCGGGAAACTCCAGCATTTCACCGTAGCGCGCATCAGCCATGCCGTGGATTCTTACGATACCGTCGGTCACACCAATAACGGTACCAACATCACGCGCTTCCGCGGATGACTCGAAACTCTCGATTCGCTCTTTAATCAGTCCGCTGATTTCAGAAGCTTTGAGTGCCATGTTCCTTTTCCTCTTTAAGCGACCAGCGCGTTGGCAAGGCCATCAAGCCTCGAACGCAGTGATCCATCAATAACGACGTCGCCGGCGCGAATAACTGCGCCACCGATGAGGTTCTCATCTATTTCTGTCGACAGGGATACATCCCGACCGAGCCGCTCTTTCAACGAGGCGGCAATCGCATTTTGTTGTTCGTTGCTCAGTGAGGTCGCCGATGTCACGACCACCTCAACCATGTTCTCGACCTGCGCCTTGAGCGCATCGAAATGGTCGGCAATTTCCGGCAAAACGGCGACACGACCATATTCGAGGAGCAATTTCAGGAAGTTGGAACCCTGCGTATTGTCTCCGGCGAGCACCGACGTTGCGCCGCTGACCGAACCGAATACGTCAGTCAGGAATCCAAGCTTCTGCTCATCGGACAATGCAGGATTACCAAGAAACTTGGCGACCCGGCCGTCAGCCATTACAGCTTTCGCCGCCTCAAGAGCTTCTGCCCACGCCGCGAGATCTTTTTTCTCGCTGGCCAGCTCGAATGAAGCGCGCGCATACGGTCTTGCAATAGTGTTGTTGTCTGCCATTCCGATAAGCCGCTCTTAAAGCTCTGCCGCCAGCTTGCTCAGAATGTCTTCGTGAGCTTCGGCGTCGATCTCGCGTCGCAGAATCTTTTCTGCACTGGCGACAGCGATGGCGGAAACCTGGCCACGCAGCTCCTCGCGAGCGCGATTGGTCTCCTGCTCGACCTCCGCAGTAGCCGCCGCGAGCTGACGCTCACGCTCTTTGATGCCATCAGCCTTGCCTTCAGCGACGATCTCGTTTGCCCGGGCATGCGCCTGGTCGAGTATCTGTGTCGCCTGCTTGCGAGCATCGTCGACAATTTCGTCTGACTCGGCTTTCGCCTTGCCCAGGCTCTGCTGTCCTCGCTCGGCAGCCGCCAGTCCGTCAGCAATTTCTTTCTGGCGCGCCTCGATCGCAGTCATGATCGGTGGCCAGATGAACTTCATACAGAACCAGACGAAAACGATCATCGCGATCGTCTGGCCCAACAAAGTCATGTTGATATCCACGTTAGACTCCTCGTCTTAGTGTGGTTACTTGGTCTTAACCGCCTGTCGCTTGCTGCAACTGTGCGATGAACGGGTTAGCGAACGCGAAATACAGTGCGATACCAACACCAATCATTGCGACAGCGTCGAGCAGCGCCACAACCAGGAACATCTTGGTTTGCAGCATCGGCGCCAGTTCAGGCTGCCTCGCAGCACCCTCAAGGAAGCGGCCGCCCAGAAGGCCCATGCCGATGCCTACGCCCAGTGCGCCAAGTCCGATCAGAAGCGCGACAGCGATCGCGGTGAATCCAATTACAGTTTCCATCAAAGTCTCCAGCTAAGGATTTTGTCCAATTAATTAATGTTCTTCAGATGCCAGCGTCAGGTAGACAACCGTCAGCATCATGAAAATGAAGGCCTGCAACGTAACAATCAGAATGTGGAAAACGGCCCAGCCAAAATGCAGGGGCAGCTGCCACACACCAAGTAACGCAATCAGGATAAAAATGAGTTCGCCGGCAAACATGTTGCCGAACAGTCGCAGGCTGAGCGACAAAGGCTTTGCCAGCAGCGAAACTGATTCGAGAATAAAGTTGAAAGCAATGATGAATGGCGCTGCAATCAGACCGAAGCCTTTCATCGGCGGTGCGATCGGGTGAAGCGTCAGCTCAGCAATAAAGCCACCGATACCTTTAGTCTTAATCGAGTAGAAAATAATCAGGAAGAAAACTGCGATGGACATTCCGAAGGTGATATTCACATCGGTCGTCGGAACCACCTTGAGATAAGGCACTCCGACTGCAGCACCAATCATCGGCAACCAGTCAACCGGAATCAGGTCCATCAGGTTCATAAAGAACACCCAGACGAAAATCGTCAGGGCCAGTGGCGCAATCAGGCCGCTCTTGCCGTGAAAAGTGTCTTTAACGCTCGAATCGATGAAATCGATCACGATCTCAACGAATGCCTGCATCTTTCCGGGTTGACCTGCCGACGCTTTTTTCGCGGCGCCGCGGAAGATCAAAATGAATATGAGTCCGAGCAGCACCGAAAACACCATGGAATCAACGTTAATTGCCATGGGATTACCGGCGCAGTGGTTCCATACCCACTCGCTATCGACCCTGCAGACCTGGAGGTTCTGCAAATGGTGCGCGATGTATTCTCCGGACGTTTGTGCTCCGTGTCCGCTTTCACCCGCCATCGTTCATTCTCTCTTCTACGTCAGTCGTTTTGTCGCGCATCAGGAATCCTGAAAACGTGACTAACTGGGCCGCAATAAAACCCGCAAACAAGGCGCCCGCGGCTAGCGGTCGCACCAGCGTAAAGACCATGCTGAACATGAGCACGGTCAGTGCCAGCTTTCCCAGTTCCCCAATATATGCCGCGTGTACCAGGGCGCTTGCCCCCGGATCGCGACGCGGCACTGCAAGTCGCAGCGCCAGAAAGGCATTCGGGATTACGCAGGTCAGGCCACCCAGCAATGCTGAATAACCGGATACGCGTCCGTCTGTACCCCAAAACACTATGGCAAGGACCACTGTCAGACCCAATTGCGCCAGGAGGACTCTTGCCACCATTTATCGCTTGCCTCCGGCACTAAAAAAACGCCACGTCCATCGGCTAACCGGCGGTGTGTGGCGTTTTGTTTACTATCAGTCCAGGCGGGTCCCTGCTCAGGCCGCGCATTATAGTGGTGCCGAGAGGTCATGGCAACAGACGAGAACACTTCAAAATCCCTAAGTTTGCAAGGGTTTCATGGGGGTTCCGCAGAGCGTTTCAAGCCAATTGTTTGCCACCCTGGCAAATTATTTCCGCATTGCGACACAGTGCACATTCAGGTCGGAATTGACCACGTATAAATGAAGAGAGATCGGGCCGCCCCTGGGATTGATGCGGAACAGGGTATGGATGGGCCGTTCTGAAACACCCGGTTCGGAGAACAGTATGTTGACGGTTGTAAGTGAATCACTTGGCAGGTCGCGGGTCCTGATTGATGTGGCCCGCGAGCTAAGCCTGACGCTGAGTTATTTCAATAATGTCGAATCGCTGGACCGCCTGATGGGGGGCCGGACACGACGTTTTGTCATATTGGGCGAGCAGGACATCAACAACGAGGTCGTCGATAGCCTCGTTCGCGCTAAGCGAATTGCTGAGTTTGGCCTGGTCGTTTGTGGCGATCCGGACTCACTTCGGGCCAGCAACCGTGCCAGGGCCGCCAAAACTCTTGCCGCATATCCAATCATTGAATGGGTCGATGAAGACCATGATATCGACATGTTGAGCGCCGCATTGCGGAAGTGCCGCCGTCGCATGCTCAAACTTGGCAAGGGCGAGTTGGAAAAGGCGCTCGTTAATCGGGAATTCTTTCTCCAGTATCAGCCGAAAGTCGAACGCAGCGACGGCACCGAATGGCGTACGCGAGAGGCTGAGGCGCTTATTCGCTGGCGGCATCCCGAACATGGCTTATTGGGGCCATTGGAGTTCCTTCCCGAGGCTGAAGCCTTCGACCTCATTGGCTCCATCAGCGAATTTGTTCTTTTTGAGTCCGCGGCGCAGCTGAATCGTTGGGCCGAACAGGGTCTCGAGCTCAACGCTTGCATCAATCTCGCCTCAAGCCAGCTGAATAATGAGGTTCTGGCTCACAATTACAAACGTATTGTGCGAAATCAGAATCTCGATTGCTCAAGATTTACGTTCGAGATAACCGAGCACGACGTCGCCAACTCCGAGGCACCACACCTCCTGGTGCTCAATGAAATGCGCGGCCTGGGTTTCAGGATTTCTCTCGATGACTTCGGAGTCGCCGTGGCGTCACTTGGCACCTTTGAGCAATTGCCATTCGACGAAATAAAGATCCACGCATCTGCGCTGAAGCGCGCGCAGGAGAATCCGGTCGCCCTCAAGGTGCTCGCTGCGGTAACCGGGCTTGCTCACAATCTCGG
>CAJQPR010000030.1 GCA_905480255.1 uncultured Woeseiaceae bacterium
TGATCGATGCCAACTCGATGGCCGCGTGGATTCAGCAGTTCGAAAAGCCCCTATCAATGGAGAAATGGTCGGAGGCGTTTCAGAGTCCTGACGGAATGGCGGAATTGCACAATACGAAGCAGTTTCTGCGCTCGCTTTCAGATCAACTGGCAGGTGCCGAAATTGATTCTGCAATCACGGAGCCGCTTGATGCTTTGGTCAATGGATTCACGCAGCTAATCTGAATCGGACCCATGAGTGCGATGTGTGATTAGCCGAATATTTTCTTCATCACGGGCGAGATCTTACGCATTCCAACCATTGCGGTAGTAGTCAGAACACCAGCCATCATCGCGCCGGTCACTCCGCAAGTAAGAATATCCTGCCCGGTCAGCCACAAACCTTCTATTTTTGTTTCCGGCGTCAGCCACTCTTGTTGCAACCGCTCGGGAGTGTGATCGAGCCCGTAAAGCTCACCGTGTTTGTAGGCCGAGAACCATTCCGTCGACAACGGCGTAGACAGCTCAAAATAATCGATCTTGCCTTCCAGCTGCGGCAGCTTGTCGTACAAATGTCGCAACAATCGTTCACTGAGCTCTGCTTTGTAGGCTTCGTAGTCATCTCCACGCTTGCCCCAGGTACTACCTTTCCATTTTTTGTACGGGTCGTATGGTGCCGGTGCAACAATTTCGATGGTCGCCGTACCGGGATGACGATTCAGGTAATCCGGATCCTTGGCAGACGGAAATGAGACGTAGACAACAGGAAATTCTGCATCGTCTGATTCGCTGAAATCTGCAAGTGCCCTGTCATAGTCATTGTGTGGGTAAATCCAGAAATTTGTTTTTGGCAAACCCAACTCTTCGGCTGTTTCCTTAAGCCCCATATACAGGCAAAGGTGTCCGACACTGGGACGAACTTCCTTTAGTTTCTTCTGGTAACCAGCATCTCTGACTACCGCCTCGTCGAGGAGATAGTTAAACGTATTGTCTACGCCGGCGGAGGAAACAACAATCGGACACTTTATCTCATGCCCGTCAGACATTTTTACGCCAACTGTTTTTCCTTTCTCGACAAGAATCTTCTCGACGTTCGCGTAGGTAAAAACTTCACCACCTGTTTTCTGAATCTGCGGAATGATGTAGTCAGCAATCTTCCAGCTGCCACCTACCGGGTAGAAGCCTCCGTAAAGATAGTGCCGTGCAATCATCGAATGCACCATAAAAGCCGACTGTTTCGGCGGCAGACCCATGTCACCCCATTGCCCGCAAATAACTGCGATCAGGTCCTGGTTGTCCGTTAGCTCACTCAGAACATCGTAGGTTTTCTTAAACATGAAGTCCGGCGTCTTCCACCTGAGGTATGGAGTAGCGACAGTACGCATCCACGGCTTCATTGCCCGGCCCATGCCAAACATCGACAGAGCCCCACCAACCTGCTTCAGCAAGCCAAGATAGCCATCGATGGCCTCCTCTTCTTCAGGAAACTGCCTGACGAGATTGTCGCGAAACTCCTGTCGACCGGCGTGGGCTGAATACACCTTGTCGCCAATGTAGAAGCGGTCGTATTCCTGGTCCATCGGCGCCCATTGAAGCTTGCCGTCGGTCAGGAAATCGAACATCCGCCGCGTCCGCGTGTCCGCGCCGACATCCCCGATGTAGTGAACGCCAACGTCCCATTCGTAGCCATTGCGTTCGTAAGAGTGTGTATAGCCACCCGCGGTGTAGTGCTGCTCCAACACGCAGACCTTCCAGCCGAGTTCACTGAGAATTGCCGCGGTCGTCAGACCACCCATACCAGAGCCAATGACAAGCGCGTCATATTCCGGCGCCAGCCGGCCTGGCCGATATCGATATCCGATTCTGAGTGTGCTGGGTTTCATAGAAGTCATTCGCCTATGCTACAGAAAATGTCACCCATCACCACAATCCCGGCTCGGGCAATACCGCTGGCCGGGCATGCTATCCACGGACCCAATCGGTTGACTTCAAAAGTGTAAGCGCTGCTCTTGCACAGCATCAATGACTGAGATATTGAAGATGTTCCGCATCAAAAGCGCGCGGCGGCCTGCCTAACAACGATGCAATGACGGTCGGGTCGGCAGTGTTCCCCTCCTCAAGCATGACCAACTGGTCGCGGGTAACGGGAAAAAACGGGAGCCAGTCGAAAAGCATGGCAGAGAACTTCATTACACGGACAGGCATTTTTACGATCCATTTTTTTCGTCCTGTCGCCGCAGCGACCGTCGCAATCATTTCAATCCAGGAAATCTCGTCGGGCCCACCCAACGCGTAGGTCATCCCAATAGTCGCATCGTCCTCGAGCGCCCGGACGAATGCGAGAGCAACATCCTCCACATGCACCGGCGACATCATGATTTGCCCCTCTGTTGTTGCATCCGAATTGATAAATCCTGCTGCCGGGAACGGCAGTGCGATCACGTCCCGAAGTAGCTGTGTCGCAATCTCCATCTGACCCCGCGGGTCGCCGAAAATGACGGACGGCCGAAATATAGTGGCATCGAGTTGACTGGCAAGCAGATAATCTTCGGCCCGCTTTTTGGTTTCCTGGTATGCGGTGCCGGGCACCTTGACGCCGTTTGCACTCATCAAAAGAAAGCGACGCGCTCCGGCCTGTTGAGCAGCGTCGACTGCGCGAACGACTCCCTGGTATTGAAGCGCCTCGAATGTCACGTCCTCTTTGGGAATCTCCTTGAGAATCCCTATGCAATAGACGACAGCGTTACACCCCTCAATTACGGCTTCGACAGCAGTGGAATCTCCAATGTCCCCAGTCACCCGACGCCATATTGACGAGTCGGGTAACTTTGACTCACTCCCTGGCCGGACCAGTAAGGACAAATCGTGCCCGGCAGCAGACAGTGCATCAATAAGGTAATTGCCGACAAAACCGGTCCCACCGATAACAGCCACACGCATTATGTTTTCACTCGAATTACGACCCACATCAGATTAACATCGACTCAGTGTCTGTAACTTTTTTCAATCGTGATTGTTACAAATGCTTACTCAATGATCACGCCGGTTGACTGGCAGCCACCTATACTCACAGGCTGGCAAATCGAAGGCACACTGGCATGAGCAAGAAACCTCCAGTCATCATGTGGTTCCGGCAAGACCTCAGGATAACGGACAACCCCGCCCTGACCGAGGCCATCGAAACCGGCTCGCCCCTGTTGCCGATCTATATTTTGGATGACGAAAACGCTGGTGACTACAGTCCTGGAGCAGCCAGTCGCTGGTGGCTGCATAACAGTCTGCAGTCACTCAACGCGTCTCTTGACGGAAACCTGCAGTGCTTTCGCGGTAAAGCTGATGAGGTATTGCCAGCACTGGTGCAACGAACGGGTTCCACAAACATATACTGGAATCGCTGCTATGAGCCGTGGCGAATCGAGCGTGACCTTCAGATCAAGGCTGATCTCCGCAACAGCGGTCATCATGTTTCGAGCTTTAACGGTTCGTTGCTATTTGAGCCTCATGATGTGGCCAAAGCCGACGGAACTCCCTACAAAGTATTTACCCCGTTTTACCGAAAGGGATGCCTCGGCAATGCCCCTCCGCCGCGGCTCCCACTGGCCCCGCCGGATATCAGGTCCTACGAAAAATCATCACCTGGATCGAGTATTGACGATCTCGAGTTGATGCCGGCGATTACCTGGTATGACGATATTGCCGCCACCTGGGCACCTGGCGAAGATGGTGCACAGGAGCGACTGGACACCTTTCTCGAGACCGGAATCAGGAACTATATTGACGGGCGCAATCGACCTGACCTGGAAAGCGTGTCGCGCCTCTCCCCCCATTTACACTTCGGTGAAATTTCTCCGCAACAGGTGTGGCACGTGGCAAGCGCGGCCTGCAATATAGCCGCGCTCGAAAGCCAACTCGACCATTTCCTGAGTGAACTTGGCTGGCGCGAGTTCTCACACCACCTGCTGTTTCACTGGCCGGACTTGCCGAAAAAAAACCTGCAATCAAAGTTCGATCGTTTTCCATGGCGCGACGACGAGGACGCTCTCCATCGCTGGAAGCACGGCATGACCGGGTTTCCGATTGTCGATGCCGGAATGCGTGAGCTGTGGGAAACCGGCTATATGCACAATCGCGTCAGGATGATCGTCGGTTCATTTCTCGTCAAAAATCTTATGCTCCATTGGCACCACGGCGAAAGATGGTTCTGGGACACACTCGTCGATGCTGATCTCGCAAATAACTCCGCGAGCTGGCAATGGATTGCGGGCTGTGGCGCGGACGCGGCACCCTACTTTCGAATCTTCAACCCGGTAACGCAGGGCAACAAGTTTGATCCGGATGGCGTCTATGTTCGCCGTTTTGTACCGGAGCTTGCCGCTCTGCCCAACCGGTATTTGCACAGTCCATGGGATGCACCGGATGATATCTGTGAGAGCACAGGTTTCGTGCCCGGCCAAACTTATCCCAACCCGGTCGTTGATCTAAAAGCGTCCCGAGAGCGTGCACTTGATGCATTTCGTTCTCTCAAAGGATTGGCTATGACCTGAGACTGCTATCGTCGGGTCAGGGCCATGACTTTTTACGACACCGCAGTTTCCGGCCTGGTCTGTATCGATATCCGTTTCTCAGTGTGCTTGGTTTCATGGCAGCCAAATGCTAGCGTATCGGGGTGACCAAGAGTCATTCTGTTGACGTGAGGAATTGAAAACATGAATCCGCCAATTACCCTGACATGCCGCACGCTAATCATTGCAGCTACGTTCCTGCTGACAACAGTTACCGCAAATGCTCAATGGTCGAATGCACCAGGCGAGGAACTCTACATTCGCGGGGGCTGGTTGTTTGACAGTGTTGCGGATACGCGCCGACGCAATAGCGGGATCGTCATCAGAAACGGCGTTATCGTCGAGGTCGACGCCAATATTCAGCAGCAAGTCCTCAATTCCTCCAACGTCATCGATCTGCAGGATTCCCAGACGATACTGCCCGGCATGATCGATTTGCATGCGCACTACAATATCGACCTTGTCGACAATGGTCGCGTCGAGGAGGTAGTGAACAATGGCACAATTTTCCTGGCAAACGGCGTCACCTCCACCTGGTCTGCGGGTGAATACTATCCTGAGCGCGTCATCGAACAACGTGACCTTATCGACGCCGGCGAGGCGACCGGACCGCGCCTTTTCGCATCCGGTCCTTACTTTGGCGGGTTTCGCTGCGAATACAACGTAAAGACATCGGATGACGAGTGTGCCGGCTGGCCAAACGATATTACCGAAGATGAAATTCGGGCAGAAGTGGACAAGTGGGCTGAACAAGGCGTCATTAGCATCAAGATCAAGCAAGCGACCCCTGGTGAAACGAAAATTTTGATTGAACAGGCACACCGGAACGGCATGACAGCTACCGGTCACTTTGCGAACTACCATGGCGAATACGATGTGCACCTCAGGGATGCCATCTTGATGGGCATTGACCGAATCGAGCACCGGATGACGCTTGGTGTCGGCGGTCCCCGCAGTGAAGACATGGAACAAATCAGAGACCTGATCATCAAGCACCAGGTCTTCTACGATGCGAACCTGCAAATGTACGGAAGCATCAATCTTCGGCGCGAACTGTCATCCGACATGATCTGGACAGATGAGTCACAGTATTTCACACCGTACGCACAGAAACTTCTCGAACTACGCGGCCCTCCCCCTCCTGAATCAAGTGAGATTGAATTTGCACAGCGAGTGCGGGAACTGAAAAGCCTGTTCGATGCCGGCGGGGAAAACCTGATCATTGTCGGTACTGACGAACCTGTCTACACAAGCCTTTTGCCCGGCTTTGCCTATCATCGCGAATTGCTGGCCCTTGTGCATGCCGGCCTGCCGACAGTCACCGTTCTTAAAGCGGCCACGATCAACGGAGCCAACGCCCTGGGGATTTCCGACAGGCTTGGCTCGATTGAGGTAGGAAAACTGGCAGACCTCGTTATCGTCAACGGCAACCCAATCGAAGACATCAAGACCGCGCGCGACGTCAGCCTTGTTGTCAAAGACGGTATTGTTCACGATCCACAGCAGCTGCTGGAATCCGCCGTAGGAACAATCGGACCATCCGGACCGGACGATCACGCAGACTGGGAGTTGGAACTCAGGCCATTGCGTGACGTCCAGGATCCGTAACGGCCTATCAACACCGGGATATACGCATCATGGCATTGACACTCTACGACACCCCGGTCTCCGGGCATTCGCATCGTGTTCGCCTTTGTCTATCGTTGCTCGACCTCAAGCACGACACGGTGATCATCGACATGCAGAACAACGACCACAAGGCATCGGAGTACCTGGCACTGAGCCCGCTTGGGCAGGTACCTACACTCAAGGACGACGACGTTGTCATAACCGACTCTTGCGCCGCGCTCGTTTATCTCGCGAAAAAGTACGGCAACGACCAATGGCTGCCCGAAGATCCGGAAGGTGCGGCCAGGGTTCAACGATGGCTGTCGACTGCGTCCGGCGAGTTGTACCGGGGTCCTGTGCTCGCGCGCTCCATCAAGTTATTTGGGCGCAACTATGACTACGACGCTACGGTGATGTGGAGCAAGCGACTTCTCGACTGGATGGAGCAACATCTGGCGAATCGTCAATGGTTGGCTGAGGACCACGCGACCATTGCAGACGTTGCCATGTACAGCTATCTCCGCGTTGCGAATGAGGGTGGAATTGATATCACTCCGTATTCCGCAGTGACCAAATGGCTTGGTAACGTCGAAAACCTGGATAGATTTATCCCGATGTACAAATCGGTAGAATGATCAGCCTCGCTTATTCATATTGGTATTTTGCATAAGCCGCTGTTCAGCGAACGTTAAGTCTCTGTTGATTACCTTTGCATCCTCTCCAACGCAAAGGACATACGCCATGAAAAATTTCACAGTTGCACTGCTTGGGCTTGCGGTGCTTTTCACTTCGGCCGCCTACGCCGAAGGTCTTTCCCTCGGCGCCTCCCTTGGCTACGTAAATGTCGAAGACAGTGATCCCGGATTCGATTTCGAGGCTACAGACACTGGCTACAAACTGTTCGCCAGCTATGAATTCTCGAATCATCTCGGGATTGAAGGCGGCTATATCGACTTTGGCAAACCGGAAGACCAGTTCCTTGGATCTTTTGGGCAAATCGATGCATCAGGCTGGAACCTTTACGGTGTCGGCAACCTGCCACTTTCGGGTGGTGTAGATCTCTTCGCCAAGGCCGGCATCGTTTCGTGGGATGCGGACTCAATCATCGACGGAATTCTTGTCGATACAGCTGACGGAAACGATCTTGCCCTGGGTTTCGGCGCTCGCTGGAATATCGGTGAAGCGTTTGGCCTGCGAGCAGAGGCCGACTGGTTCGATATTGACGAAGCTGACAGCATCTGGATGGCATCCGTAGGTTTTGAACTGCGCTTCTAGCCGGCTGGAAATAAAACCCCCGTCGCAGAAAACTCAGATTCTGCGGCTGGGCTTCCGGTCAAACCATGTCAGTGGCGATGTTCAGACATTTCTCCATAATCATGGGTTTAGTCAGAAAGCATCTTGCTGGTCATCTCGCATAATTTCGATGCCGTTCGAAGATTCCTCGCAGTCGCTGGTACCCCGAGCAATTTCTCAACTGACGCAGCGAGTTTTGAACGGCCAATGCCGTCCGGCGCAGACAAGTAAAACGCCTTTGCGGTCAGTATGAATTCTTCGGTCGCGGCTTTCAGCGACTCCATCTTTTCTATATCGGGATCTTCGGCGGGAGCGGCCAGAAACCACATGTGCAATGTCTTCGGTGCTTGCAGCGCCTGGCTGAATGGATTGTCGCGAACACAGCGGGTGAACTCGTCCACTGAAAGCAGCATGACCCTTGGCTCAAATCCGAACGACTCGCCGATAGCGCCACTGATTGTTGCTTCTAACGATGCCGCGTCACTTTCAGTATGCCGGAACACAACATTGCCACTTTGAATGTAGGTAGCGATGTCCCGGCATCCGAGGGCCTCAAGAAGGACCTTCAGTTCTTTCATCGGCAAAATATTATGGCCGCCAACATTAATACCGCGAAATAATGCAATCCAGTTGTTCATGGCAGAGACTTAAACACTGTGCCGCCTTGGGCGCAATGGTCTGCAACTCCCGATCTGGGTATCCTTGACCCGACACCTTTCAGGAGCACTCCAATGAAGAACCGACAGCTGGTGAATATTATTTTCGCCTTATTAATGACGCTCTCGGGGATAGCCAATGCCGACCGCATCGCGATCATCGGTACTGGCGACGTTGGCGCAGCACTCGGCCCCGAATTTGCCGCCCTTGGCCATGAAATTATTTACGGCTCCCGCGATCCGGAGCGAGATTCTGTCCAGGCTCTCGTAAACAAAACCGGTAATAACGCGTCGGCAGCAATGCCAACTGAGTCTGTAGTCAATGCAGATATCGTTGTGCTTGCGGTTCCGGGGCGGCTGGCAGAATCAATCACGGCGGAGCTTGGCGACCTGTCCGGGAAGATCATTATTGACCCGACGAATAACTATATTCGCGATGGTGTGCCCCGCCTTGCGACAGATACTTCGAACGGGGAAGCCATTCAAGCCGCGGCACCGGGAGCACATGTCGTCAAGGCCTTTAACACTTTAAGCTGGCGACAAATGGTCGACCCCGGGTCATCCGGCGGACCGGTTTCCATTCCCCTGGTCGGCAACAACGCTGAAGCCAAAGAGAAGGTGGCAGAAATCGTATCCGGGATGGGCCTTGAGCCGATGGACCTGGGCCCGATCCAGAACGCCCGCCATGTCGAGGGCATGCTGGTTCTCTGGATCCAGGCACGGATCAACGGCGAACCATTTGACTATCACCTGAGAAAGACCCCGACCCGGTAAGCCAAAACCCCTGTTACTAGCCATTTTCTGTACCCCAAGGTGCCTTTTTGTGACATAACTCCCTGAAAATACATGGTTCGCCTTGCAAACTGCGTACTCGGCTCCGCTATTGGGCGCGGACGCCTCAATTCTTCGCAGCAGGACAGCCATGTACGAAGCGCATTTTGGCCTGAAATCCAGTCCGTTCGGCTCCAAAGCCGAGGGTGCCGGCGTTTTTGTCGGACCGCAGCAAACGAAGATCATGAAAAGCCTGCACAAAGGCCTCAGTGCACAGGACGCTGTGGTCACGATCAGCGGGCCTGTTGGAGTCGGCAAAACCACGATCGTTAGTCGTGCGCTTGAAACCATTTCACCGGGACGCATGGTGGCCTGGGTCGGACGAATGCCACTCTCAGCGGAAGAGGTTGTCGATCTTCTCCTGGCCGGATTCGGCATTCGAAAACAGTCCAAAGGAACGATTCAGAGATTTGCTGCGTTTCGCCGCCTGCTGGCAGAGCGCGCCGCAACGGGCGTACCAGTCGCCATTGTCGTCGAAGACGCTCACCGAATCGGACCCGACGCCCTCGGTGAAATTGAAGCACTAACAGCTGCCGATACCGGCGACTTAACCAGTGCGAATATTATTTTAATGGGTCAGCCTGGCCTGAATGACCTGCTTTCGACTCCCGATCTTGCCAGACTGAAACAACGTACCCGCCTGCGCCAGAGTATCGAAGCACTTTCACTGGCTGAGGTCACCGGATACCTCAAGCACTGTATACGCGAGGCCGGTGGGGACTATGAGAACATATT
This sequence comes from uncultured Woeseiaceae bacterium, assembly GCA_905480255.1. Lineage (GTDB taxonomy): Bacteria > Pseudomonadota > Gammaproteobacteria > Steroidobacterales > Woeseiaceae > SZUA-117. Next base: position 9,664 of record CAJQPR010000030.1, read on the forward strand.
TGAACCAGGCGTTGCGGACATTGTCTTCAGCTGCTCCGAAGGAATCCCGCGAGTCATCAATACGATCTGTGCAACTGCGCTGACAACCGCTGCTGAAGAAAATGTCAGCCGAGTGTCTGCGACCATGATGCACAAGGTTGCGTCTGATGCCTTTGGCTACGACGGTCCAATTCCGGAGATCCCACAAGCGCCGGCGGCGAAAGTCACACCGGAACCGCGAAAAGAGCCCGAAATTGACTGGGAAAAACCTGCGGCCATTGAAGATCCGGCCGAGGAAGACCTGCCGATGTCTGCAAGAAACGTTGTAGTTGAATCCGGTTGTTACCCTGAGACTACCGCAAGCGTCCCGAACGTAGCGACGGAGCCGGTTGTCGCAGAAGCCGCGCAAGATATCGACGACATTCCTGAATTGATAAACGATACGCAACCGGAATTAAGCGCACTTGAGATCTCGGACGAAGCCATAGAGCCCAAACCAATTCCGGATCTTGAACCTGAAGAAACTGCCGACAAGAAATCCGGCGATACAGCGATTCTGGAAAGTTTGCCGGAAACAGCGACCCTCAAATCAGGTGGGTCCAGCGACGGAACAAGCGACGATAGCGAAGTTTTTGACCTCGACGCAGCGCTGTCAATAGAAACTGATGCCACCAATGTAATGGAGGGCATTACGCCGAACCTGGACAAACTGGCCAGCGAGGCAAAGGAAGCGGACAAGGCCACGGCCAGTAATGAAGCTGCGATAGCCGAGAAAACAGCAGCTGAGAAAGCGGCTGCTGAGAAAGCGGCTGCTGAGAAAGCAGCAGCTGAGAAAGCAGCGGCTGAGAAAGCAGCAGCTGAGAAAGCAGCAGCTGATAAAGCAGCAGCTGAGAAAGCAGCAGCTGATAAAGCAGCAGCTGAGAAAGCAGCGGCTGAAAAAGCGGAAGCTGAAAAAGCGGAAGCCGATAAGGCGGCGGCTGACGAAAATGAATTGCCGTCGCTCGATGACCTGCCAACCTTGTCCGATTCAATGCGGGTCGATGTCGACAAAGAAGTGGAACGAGCGAAGCAGGTGGATGATGCCCCGGCACTTACGGAAGATGCCATCGCAAAACCGAAACAGCCTCCGCCGCAAAATGTTTCCGAAATGACCGCCCGAATTGCAGCTATCAACCCTGATAAGCGCTCAGACGATGTCGACGCCCTTGAGGCAGCGCTGGAAGCGGCCAAGAAAAGTGATGATCTTGTATCCATGCTGCCAGCCTGCTCGACGCCCACTGCTGCCAGCGCAGATGTCGACGAGGTGCCAACGGAAATTCCGGAAATCACACTGGATAAAGAATTGCCGGGAAGTTCACTGGGCGACCAGGACCTGCTGAAAGCAGCCGAGGAAATCGGCAGCGCGAATTCGCTGGAGGACATCAGCGACGACATGGCCGAGACTCTCTTTGGCAGCCAGGCATTCGACAAAATCGCCGCGGAAGTAGTCGCCAACCCGCCTAAAGACCACGAAATAGCGGATGCACCTCCCGACGGCCCCTCTCCTGTAAAAATTGAAGAACCGATCGTATTGAGTGCCGCCAACGACGCAATCGAACCTGCATTAGAACTCGAGACAGCTGTTGAAGCCGCAGCGGAACCGCCTTCAATCGAACTTGAGATCGCAGTGGAACCCGAAACCCAAACCGGGTCTCGGGAGATAGATCCGGGTGAAGCAGCCCTCAATGAATCAGTCGCCATGCGTATCGACATGCTGAATGCGATGAAAAGTAAAGTTGGGAATTCACCAGCCGAATTGGTCGAGCTCGGTGAGGACGCTCCCAAAAATGCCAGGCCAAAAGCCAGGGGACCGCAACCAGAGCCTATCGAAAATCAAATCAACACCTCGATAACGCAAACCCTGAAGGCGCTGAACGTTAACAAAATTGCCGATAAAATCGCCGTTGATGAAAGCGAAAAGAAACAGAAGAAATCTGGTGGATTGTTCAGCCGTTTCAGAAAATCCTCATAGGCAGCAGAAGTCCATCAATAGAATCACGCAATGTGGCCTTTTCAGTTGCCGGCATATCCAGTGAGCTCGACGTAGCCTCGCCCCCGAATAGTCTCGTTGCCTGAAATGCCCGTGACGTCGACTGCACCCTCCCAATACCGAACATTGGTAACAAGTTCCTGGTTCTTCATCACCGGCACAACCCTGATTTCGATATCCCGCGCCGGGACATCGACATTCCAACCTGACGGATACCGGCCGCCACCCTCACTTTGCCAATAATCGGTGACTTCAATAATGACATCGTCACGAGATAGCTGATGAGGAACTCCCGCTGCATCGATCCACGTCCCGGACGAATATTCATGCGGCTTGCCGTTACTGTCGCGTAAAACATAGAACATCAGGTCGCTGCCGTCGGAGAGTTGCAGCGCGAACCAGTCCCATCCCTGTTGATCACGGGCGAGCGCACTGCTTCCCCACTCGCGATCAAGCCATGTGGCGCCCGTAACGTCATGTGACTGGTCATTGACCCTGAGTGAACCGGACGTTCGCCACCGCGGCATCGAATAGTAATAAGAGGCATTACCCGGTTCGGCGGACTTTTGCGACAGACCATTCCGGCCATTCAGTACGACTGGTTTTTCGGCGACCAACTGCAGATCAACAGAGAAATCCGGGTCGTCGGCGATAATCTGCCAGACGGGAACTTCTCCGGAGCTACTGGCGGACCTCGTGATCGACCAATCATCTATCCATACGCGAAAAGGCTCAGCACTGGCGCCTGCCAGCCCTGCGCCACCACGGGAATAGCGTTGCGCGACATGAAATGATTTGTTCGCAGCGTCCGTCACGGCGAAATGGCCAATGAACACCTGGTTGGTTTGCCAGGCAGAACCTGTAGAGTCTTTGTCGGAGGGCGACAACAAAAAGCGAAAGATGGTCAGCTCAAAACCGAATCGCTCCCCCGACCGGCTGTCGAGATTGCCGGTGAAGTACCACCATTCGTTTCGGTATTCCGGATGCGGCCCATGATCTTCAGGAAATCGAAACTCTCGAGCTTCAAGGACACTTGCGTAGCCTTCCACACCGTCACCGCGGAGCAATTCTGAAAGGCGCGATGATCCTGGCAATATATCCGACGGTTCAGGCTGGCTGTTCTCCTGGCCGCCACATGCGCTCAAAATTAAAGCAATAATTGCTTTAAAAACAATATTATATATCGTTTTATTCAAGTGATTACTACTCTTCTCTCATGGCCAGTGCAGGCCTTGCCCGGGCTGCATGCCAGGACGGATAAATGCCACCGAGCATTGCGGCACCAACGGCAAGCAACATCGCGACAAAAATCGACTCGATCGAAATCGCGATATCGATCTGCCAGCCAAAGGCCCGGCGGTTGATCACTACAATCAGAACCCATGCCATCACCAGGCCCAGCGGGATAGCGGCAAGGCCGGCAAGAAATCCAATAAAAGCCGATTGCAGGGTAACCAGTACGCCAGTTTGACCAGGCGTCATTCCAATTGCGCGCAGGACACCGAATTCCTTCGCCCTTTCAAGCTGCAGCGCCAGCATCGAGCCGAGAATGCCAATGATCGCCACCCCGATCGCGAGCCAGTAAAGGACGTTTGTGATGACGAATGTGCGATCGAAAATCCCGAGGGAAATGTCGCGTATCCGGGCGTTGCTGTTCATGATCAGCGACTGTCGGCCGGAACTGACGTCACGCAACTGGTCCATGATCGCATCTGTGCTGACCCCCTCTTCAAGGTAGAGGCCGATCGAGTCTATTTCAGGGTCGTCGAAAACCTGGTCGTAAGTATGCCGGCTCATCATGATTGCGCCTTCATTCGAGTCGTAGCTTTGATAAACAGCGGCGATTGCCATTTCTACTGGTCCGTTCTTCGTATTCAGTGTTACAACATCTCCGCTTTTGACGGAGTGCCGGTAAGCATAGGAATCCGAAACCAGGACGCCTGACGCTTCGTCGAACTGCCGCCATACTTCCTCCGGATCACCGTCTCTGATGCTCGTTCCCGCATAGCTACCGGGCGCCATCTGAATGGCGATGATCCGGGTTCGACCGGTAGCCGATTCAATCCAGGCACGACGGCTTGTGCTGAACGCAACAATCCCGGGAAGTGCAGTCAACTCCGGTAGCAATTCAGGATCCAGCGACCCGCGAGGTACCCCTACATAGATGTCCGACTGCAATGTGTTTCCAAGCCAGGTACTAACGGAAGTACGAAAGCTTTCCACCATTACGGAGACACCAATCGTCGCGGAGACTGCGATGGCCAGCGCAACTATCGCAACACCGGTCCGGCTCAGAGTCTTGCTGACGCCGCCAATAGCAAGACGGCCCGCGGTTCCGGCAACCCTGCCTGCAATAGGGGTGAGCGCAATGGAAATCCACCGCACCGAAACCGGAATACAGAATGCGAAACCAAGGATGAGGACAAACAGTGCGCCGAGCCCAATTCCGAGGCTGCTTTCCGACAAATACAACATCAGCGAAGCCAGGCCGATCAGGCCGAGCCCGACGATGCCCAACAACGGCACAAGCTGGCCCGCTCGAAGCTCAAGAGTTGAACGGGTGAGCGCCAACCTCGGCTGATACGAAGACGCCTCAAGCGCTGGCACTGTTGCCGCAATCATTGTTGCGCCGAGGCCGGCGATAAAGCCCTTCACAACGGAGGGCGCGCTTACAGATATGTTCGTGACATTCACTGCGAAATAATGGTCACTCAATGTTCTCGCGACGAGTACCAGCAGCTTATCGCCTAGCCAAAGCCCTGCTACCAGGCCAAGTGCAGAACCGAGTGCACCAATGACAGCTGCCTCCATAAGAATCATTTGAAAAGTCTGCCGGCGCGTAACACCAAGTGCCCGCAACACACCAATCAAATCTCGTCGCTGCAAAACAGCAAAGGCAACGCTGTTATAGATCAGGAAAACGCCAACGAGCATTGCGAGAAGGCTCATTGCAGTCAGATTGGTCATGAATGCATCGCTCATTTCTGCGGTGGTCTGAGTTCGACCGGCAGCGGACAGGATTTCGGTGCCAGGCGGCAACGCCTGCCGGATACTTTCGAGCTGGTAATCCGTCCGTGGCGTAATCCTGACATCAATACGCGACAGGCGCCCCTGCATACCCAGCCAATACTGCGCGTTCGCAATATCAGTGACCGCGAGATTGTTGATTTCCTGTTGGTCATTCAGCGCGAGAGACCCTGCGAAAGTCGCCGGATACACCTTTCCGTTGATCACGAGATCGAACTTGTCGCCCTCCTCGAGATTAAGGCCACTCGCGATTTTCGCCGGGAGCAATACGCTACCGGCACCCGTGAGAAACCGCCTGACCATTTGTTCCGGCCGCCCTGTATCACGCGTACCAGCAAGGTCATTGTTGAAGTCCCTGGGTGCCGTGTAGTTTCGAAACTCGCGCTCGGCAAAAACATCGACACCCATTAGCTGAAGAGAGGTCTCTCCCGCGAGGACATAACCGGCCACAATCGGCGCGACGCTCCTGAATCCTTTTTCAACCCGAAGCCTGGTATAGATTCGTTCGTCCACGCCGCCAGGACCAGCGATGATTTGGTGTGTCGCCTGACCATTGAGTGTATCCATGGATAGCAAGAACGCTTTTCGCGAACTTTGATTGGCCAGGTCGACGGCCACCATTACTGCGACGCCAATACAGATTCCGAGGACTGCCAAACCAAGTTGCCATGGATGGCGTCGAAGATAGCCGAAGCTTGCGCGATAAATTGCAGGCATCAGTTCATCAATTTGCCGTTGTGAAGTTCAAGCGTACGATCTGCGAAGGCAGCTACGCCTGCACTGTGGGTAGCAACAATCATGGTGCCACCGGCCTGGCGAACGAGCTTATCCAGCAGCTGCAGAACAACATCAGCACTGTGGTCATCAAGATTGCCGGTCGGTTCATCGGCAAGCAACAGGATCGGCTGATGTGCCAGCGCCCTCGCTATCGCCACTCTTTGTTGCTCTCCTCCCGACAAGATGTCGGGATAACTCATTGCCCGATCTGAAAGACCAACGGCATCGAGCAGATAGCGAATCCTCTCTTCTGCCTCACTTCTGGCGACGCTGTTTAATTCCAGAACCAGCCTGATATTGTCGGCGACGGTAAGCGTCGGTACGAGATTAAAAGCCTGGTATACAAAGCCGATATATTCGCGCCGAAACAACGTACGCTCGCGCTCCGACATCAGAGTCACGTTTCGGCCGGCAACCTCAACCTCTCCGGAATCAGGGGCGTCGATGCCACTGATCAGGTTGAGCAACGTGGACTTACCTGATCCGCTGCGGCCTCGAAGAGCCACTGTTTCGCCAATCGCGACATCGATGCACATCTCTTTCAGAACATCGTGCCGGCGCTCCCCTTCATGAAAGCTTCTCGAAAGGTTTCGTATGCGAACCTGCGTGCCCTGATTTCCTGTCGTCATGAATCCAACTAATCTGTGTGTAGCGAATCGTCATCATATAGACCTGCGGTATGCGTGATAAGTCCGCAGCGCTAACGAAAAAGGCGCCCTGTGGGCGCCTTTATTGATCGTCTGCCTCTTTGTTCAGGGGGCTTCGTGAACAATATCCCATAAATAGTCAACGTGAGAGTTACAAATCTGTGAAAACTCCCTGGCAAGCTCAGGGTGTTCCTGATTGGCAGTTTGCATAGTTTCAATGCGTGCGGCGTTCACTGCGGCAAAGTCTTCACCGGTCACGGTCTGCAGCCGCCGGAACTGACCACCCAGCACATGACTCTGCCATCCCCAGGATCCAATCCTGCCGTCTTCAATCATTTCGTCAAATTGCGGCGCGTAAATCTCGGCGAAGATTTCGTCAGCACGGTCCTGATCGGCTATAGCGCAACCGTGATACACGGACAGGCTCACGTCGCCGCGTTCCGTGCCGGGAGCGCTTCCCTGGCTTTGGGCCCAGATGTAGTCGTCGTGAGCTTCACAAGCCTCTGCCCGCGCCTGCCCGCCCTCACGATTGTCGGCATAGATCTCCTGGAATATCTCCGACTGAGCACGCAATGCCCCATCCATGGTTGGCGAGACATGGTATTGAGCTCTCCGCCAGCGGCCGCCCGTGAAATGCGACAAATAGCCCCAGGCCATCAACTTGCCTTCCTCAACCCATTTGTCGAATACCGGCTTCTCGTTGGTCTCGACGACATTGTCCATATTCCCCTGTGTTGCCACATCGCAAACGTAGTAGGTGACGTAGTTGAAGCTCGCTGGCCCACTGTCCTGAGCGCAAACAGCAAACGGCAAGAATCCAAAGCTCAGCAAGGTCAGGAGTTTCTTTTTGTAATGCATTTTCTTCTCCCCAATATCGAAAATCGCGATTATTCCTTGAGTGTAGACCAGTGCCGGCGTTTATCCAGCCGCTAAATATCGTAGTATTCCCGAACTCCTTGCCAACAAAAATCCAGCCAATATGAAACTCAAACGACTTCTCCTCACCGGTCTTGGGATAATCCTTTTACCTTTGGCCTGCCTGCGGGCGGAACCGCTGCCGGCAAACACAATTCGGCAACTCGCTGAAGACAACAGATTGCAGGCGATCGCGCTTTATCGCGAGTTCCTGAGTCTGCCAAACGATGCCAACTACCCGGACGACATATACAACATGATCGGCTGGATGGAAGATGCGTTTGGTTCCCGGGGCTTTTCGACCCGGCGCATTCCGACGGAAGGCAGCCCGTTGTTGCTAGCGGAACGTCATGTTTCTGACTCTGCCCGGACTGTGCTCATCTACCTGCAATCGGATGGTCAGCCAGTTGATCCGACTGCCTGGTTTCAGGAAGACCCATACACGCCGGTACTCAAAGAAAGGAACAGCGAAGGACAATTCGAGCGAATTCCCTGGGACCTTCTTAGACAATCATACGATCCGGAATGGCGCGTGTTTGCCCGCTCAGCATCGGACTCCAAAGGCCCGATGACACAGTTTCTCGTTGCGATCGAGCTACTGGATGAAGCCGGGTTCAATTTCGACTACAACCTCAAAGTCATCATCGATACGGAAGAAGAAATGGGTTCGCCTAATCTTCCGGAGGCTGTCGTCGCAAATCGTGAACTGCTCTCCGCAGATATGCTGCTTATTTTCGACGGCCCGCCACATCCCAGCAATGAACCTACAGTGGGCTTTGGTGCCAGAGGAATCGTAACTGTCACTCTCGTCACTTATGGCCCCAAATTCCCTCAACATAGCGGGCATTACGGCAATTTCGTACCTAACCCCGCATTTCACATGTCCCGGATCCTGAGTTCGATGAAGTCGGCTGATGGTCGCGTGACTTTGCCCGGTTTCTATGACGGCGTAACTATCAGTGACGAAACAAGGGAAATACTTGAGGCCGTCCCCGACGATGAAACACAGATACTCGCCGACATGGGGCTGATCAAGCATGATGCCGTGGCTGCCACGTTACAGGAATCCATCCAGTATCCGTCATTGAATATTCGGGGCCTTTCGTCGGGATGGACCGGCAAAGAGTCCCGAACAATCGTGCCCGCGACGGCAACTGCTGAGATCGATATTCGCCTTGTTAAGGAGTCGGACTACAAGTATCTGCTTGACCTCGTTCGGACTCACATTGTTGATATGGGCTACCACGTGATCGATCACGAGCCGACAGATGACGAACGGCTTAACAACTCTGACATTGTGACGTTCACCTACACCTACAACTATGGCGCCTACCGCTCCGACATGGATGCGACGGCCGGCCTTATGGCGCGCGGAGGAATGCGCCACCTGTACGGTAAGGAGCCCATTCTCATCCGGACATCCGGCGGATCGGTACCAATAGCACCGTTCGTTGAAACCCTGGGCGTACCGGCTGCGAAAGTGCCGACAGTAAACATCGACAACAATCAGCACAGCCCAAACGAAAATATCCGCCTGGGCAGCTTCATAGAAGGGATTGCAATCCTGATGTCAGTTCTGAGCCAGACGCCTGACTAAAGCCAATCAGAGAGATACGCCTTCCAGGAATCCTACAAGCTCATGAATAAAGTACGCACGTGGGGCCTCCAGGAACGCGGCATGATCACCGCCTGGAACCGATACGTACTGTTTGTGTCCTGTAGCAAGCCTCGTGAATAATTTCGCCTGGTTTTCCGCAGGAGCAAGCGGATCGAATTCGCCGGCGATGACCAATACAGGAACATTTATTTTTGACCCATCGAGCACGTTGTACTGATCCAATGACTTTACGTCGACCCTGACCGGATCTGCCTCAAGTGAGGCGGAGACATAGGTATCGATCGCATTCTGGCTGATCGACCCCGAAGTTATGAAGTCGCTGGCAGCAGCTTGTGCCGTATTGGTTTCCCTGAGCGGTTCTATTCCTGGCTCGTCGGCCGGTTCATCCATGTCGTCATCGCGCCAGTAACCGAACAAGGTCAGCGACGAAACGAGGTCCGGATGACGCTGCACCATCAACTGCGAAATCGTCGAGCCCATTGACCAGCCAAACAGGTGTGGCTTGCTGTCCCAGCGTGCCCGATCTGCAATCCAGGAAATGACTATCGCGACATCATCAGCCGCCCTGTTCGGAGTGAGCCATCCGGTGCTGTCTTGTGGGGTTTCTCCATATCCACGCAGATCAACCGCGAACACTGCATATCCGGCCTCAACCAGCCCATCCATCAGAGACAAGTCTTCGCCTTCGACCTGCAAATCGAAATCCGGCAATGCGCTCCAGGTCCTGCCGTGCACCAGCAAGACAGCTTCCGTTGCTCCCTCAGCCCGCTTTTCCCACAGCGCGATCGGGTGATCATCAGCCATGACGGTATGGCGCTTAAGCTCCGCTTTCTCAGCAAGTACGGGAAGCGATAAGAACAGGAGCAAAGCAAGGGCAAGTCGTTTCATCTACAGGGCACCGTGAATTATTTGTAACGAACGTCATTTGAGCAAAAACCCAACCGACAACGCAATTGCCGGAGCCGGATTGATGCACTACAGTAACCGTCCGGCCTGTTCAGGAATCCAGCAATGAAATCGACCGTCGCATTTATGTTCTTCATGCTGTTTCTTGCGGGCATCGCCTTCGTTAATCTGCGTGGCATACGGGACACGGAAGACGCGCTGGTCACTACCGTCTCCCAATTGGCGGATGTTGCCTGGCGCCCGACACACCTGGGCGAAATGACCATTGACGAAGAATCCGAGATGCGAATCCAGTTCGAAGTCACCGGCCAGTTCGGCGGCCATGGCGGGTGCAATCGATTCTTTGGCAGTTACGAGCTGACCGATGGGGCGCTTGTTATTGGTCCGATTGGCGCAACACGGATGGCCTGTCCGGAACCCTCCATGTCGATGGAGATGTCCTATTTTGAGGCGCTCAACGGCACAAAATCAGCGCACCGCATTGGCAACCGACTCGCAGTAAAAAATGATTCAGGTGAAAACCTGGTCAGGTTCGTCGCGACAGACCGCGACCAACCTGACCGGTAGAGTTATTCCCCGCCGCCCTCTTCAGTAACCTCACCGTCAAGAGTGTATTTGTTGTACCAGGACATCATGTACAACATGGTGCGCATGTTGTTCGATGGTTTCGTGCCAGTTCCATGGTACTGATCGTTGAATCGAATCAACCGCGCCGGCACGCCGCGCATTTTCAGCGCACCGTAATATTCCTCGGATTGTGCCATTGGCGTACGCATATCCTGCTCACCGGTCATAACTGCCGTTGGCGTTTTCACATTGCCAACGTACATCAGGGAAGAATGTTTCAACCAGTCAGACGGATCTTCCCAGAAAGGCTTCTGGAAAAACGAAAACGTAAACCCGGGAATATCAGTCGTACCAGCCATGCTAAGCCAGTTTGATACCGGGCAACGTACCGCAGCCGCAGCAAAACGGTCGGTATGGCCAATCACCCAACTCGACAACACGCCGCCGCCGCTACAGCCGCCGACGTACATGCGCTTCTCGTCAATATAGCCTTGGGCAATCGTCGCATCGACGCCACCCATGAGGTCGAGATAATCGACGCTTGGATAGGCATGATCAATCGCTTGCGAAAAAGCCTCGCCGTAGCCGGTGCTGCCACGCGGGTTGGTGTACAGGACGACGAATCCGTTGGCAGCGTATACCTGGTACTGGAAATTGAAGCGCCCGGCGTACATGCCGAACGGTCCCCCATGAATCTCCATCAACAACGGGTAATCCTGATCCGGATCGAAATTTGGCGGTTTGACAATCCAGCCATGAGCGCGGTTGCCATCTGACGCTTCGTACCAGATTTCTTCGTGCTCCCCAAGCTCTTTTGTCGCCAGCAGATCCTCATTGACGGAGGTAAGCCGGGTCGCCTCGCCCCGGCCGCTCAAGGCAAAGGAGTACACATCGCCGGGCTCGTAGTAGGAAGCCAGAATTCCAACGCCCACGCTGGTGCCGCGGTTGGTGGAAGACAGGTTAACGGTCTGCAGACCTTCAGTTACTGCCCGAACGTCACCGTCCAGCGCCATATAAAATACATTGATGTAACCGGAATCCTGCGCGGTAAAGTAAACACCGCGGTCATTGTCCGCCCAGATCAGCGAACTCGCTGGCTGATCAAATTCTTCGGACAGCATCCGCACGTCACTACCATCGGCACTCATGACGTGTACGCGACCCATTTCATAAGTCACGTTCGAAGCCGGGTAGCCGGTAAACGCGATGTGGTCACCGTCATTGGACACTACAGGGGCTGACCAGGCGCCCAGCTCTGTCGTCAATTGCGTGATTTCCTTCGAGTCGATATCGATCGCATAAATGTGCGATCGTCGGTACACCGCGTCGCCATCAGTTTCGTTCCAGCCATCAAAAACTATGCGCTTGCTGTCCGGCATCCAGCTTAGGCCGGCACCACCAAACAAACCGTCGAACTGTGCGCCAACATTCCAGTCACCATCCGTCAGCTGACGTGCAGTACCTGAGACAGCCGGTACAACAAATAAATGCGTGTATCCGTTTTCTCTAAAGCCCACCCTGTCCTGCCGATAGTGCAGACGATCCACTATTCGCGGCGTTTCGCTCCATTCAGCACCCTCCGGAGCTTTAGGCATGTCGATGTCCCATTTGTCGTCAGTCGGGACAACGGATACGAATGCGATCTGCTGGCCATCAGGCGACCATTGTGGCGACGAGGGAGTCACGTTGACGCGGGTAACCTGCGAAACCGCACCCTCATCGTTCATCCAGCGCACGAAAAGCTGCGGCTTGTCGTTGTCGCCACCGGCAATAAACAGGATTCGATCTCCGCTGGGCGACCAGCGCGCATTTGAACCTTCTTGCAGAAAGCGATGTCGCGATCCGTCGGCATCCATGATCCACAGTGCGGATGCCCAACGATCCGCCTGTTGATCCACCCACCTGCGGGTGTAAATGATTTGATTACCGTCCGGCGATATCTGTGCGTCATTGACCTGTTCGAGCTCAAGCAAGTCAGCAACTGCAAGGTGATGATCGTCGGCGAACAGGCTATTACTTAGCGAAAATATTAAAACGCCGATTACAGCTAAAAAAACGCGGGGCAAAGAAATTTTCATAGGGGCCTCGTTGTTCTGGTTATTTGGCTTGCGAGCTCCCAGCTCGCGGTGGCATAACCCGATAATAGCGTAAGAACAGGGACAATACCGTCGCCAACCTGCGTGATCAGTGCAACAGCCGAGAATACTCCGGCAGCTCGGTCGGGACCGTTTTCGCAGGCGCGACCTCCTCCGCTGGCAGGACGCTGTCGTCAAGCCAGGCGACGATTTGTGACATGGCGACGAAATCCTCCTTTGCGCGGTACAGCGGCAGATCGCAAACGCCGACTCCCTCATCTGCGGCCCTGACATAATTCTGACTGTCTCGCAGCACAGCGATAACCGGAATCTTCAGACTCGACAGGAACCGGAGTAGCTGTCTCAGACATATTGTATTTTTCCTGGTTCGGTTGGCCACGATCCCAACCCGCACGCTGCCGAGGTCAAGTTGCGCCGCCAGCAACAGGTCAGCGATGAAATGGGCTGCATAGCGGATGTCAATTGGCGAGGGCATCACAGGAATAAGGACATTGGACGCATCGTAGATAAGGTCGTGAATCTGCGGGCTCTCCAGCCCGGCCGGCGTATCAACGATGATTTTGCGTGTTTCCTGAGGCACCCGCCGCTGCCAGGTCCGGGTAACCTGCATAGACTGTTTATACGCGGCGACTCCATGAATCGGCGGGCGGATTTTGGAACGCTTTTCGAGCCAGCGCATGCTAGCGCCTTGTGGGTCACAGTCGAGTAAAGCCGGCATCGGCCCGCGAAGCGCGTAGTAGCTGGCCAGGTTGGTTGCCAGCGACGTTTTGCCACAGCCGCCCTTCGGATTCAGAATAATGATCCTTTGAAGTTCGTTCTTATTGGGTTTCAATGCCATGGTGACGCCCGCGCCGCTCCAGATTTACGAAAATCCCTTTCAAATCATGCGTCTTGCTCTGCATGATACGCCTCACCTGAATATGAAACAAAAACCGAACACCGACAAGCTGACGTATCATGCTTTGGAAAACGCAAACCCATCCTTAAGAAGCTGGAGCAAGAATAATGTCTAAGCTAATAATAAATATGGATGATCTTGAGTACAGCGAGTTCGGCAAGGGCGATCAGTTTCACGCCGGCCGGGCCGAAGTATCCGGAAAAATCGGCGCGGAAAAGCTTGGCTATGCCGTCGTCAGGCTACAGCCGGGGAAGCGGGCATGGCCTTATCATTCTCACTACGTCATAGAGGAAATGTTTTTCGTTCTGGAAGGAGAAGGAACGTTACGCCACGCAGACGAGGAGCATCCGATACGGAAAGGCGACTTTATCTGCTCGCCGGCTGACCCGAAACAACCCCACCAGATCATCAACACTTCAGCAGAGGATCTTGTCTACATCGCGCTGAGTACAACAGATCACACCGATGTCTTTCTCTACCCGGACTCTGGTAAATACGGGGTTTGGCACGGCAAAACCCGTGATGCGAAGGACCCGGACAATTTCCTCGTTTTTGCGCGCAAGGAAACCGCCGTGGACTACTGGGATGGCGAGACTGAGGATTAAATCGCTCGATATACGGGCGATTTAGCCTGTCGGCCGGTAGAATCCGGTAAGCAGCTGAACGGAGTGCAGTATGGCCCTTTTGGGAGAAATGAGGCGGCGTAACATCTTTAAGGTCAGCCTGGCCTATGCCATCGTTTCATGGCTCGTCGTCCAGATAGCGGACGTCATTCTGCCAACTTTTAACGCCCCTCAGTGGATCATGCAGGTGCTTGTGCTGCTGCTTATCCTGGTCTTTCCAGTCGCAGTACTTCTTTCCTGGGCGTACGAACTAACTCCGGAAGGGTTCAAGGCGACCGCTGACGTGGATCGCACTCAAAGCATCACGATCACGACCGGGCGCAGGCTAAACCACGTTGTAATCTTTTTGCTGTCGCTGGCCGTGGTCTTCCTTGTCATCGACAACTATGTCCTTATCGACGAAATAATACCTGAGCCTGACTTCGCCTATCGCCAGTCAATCGCAGTAATTCCGTTTAGTAATCGAAGTGCAGCAGAGGAAAATGCCAGGTTTCTCGCTGACGGCATACACGATGAATTATTAACTCAGTTATCGAAGGTGTCCGATCTCCGGGTCATCTCAAGAACTTCTGTAATGGAATATCGGGAAACGACCAAGAACATTGTGCAGATCGGAGAAGAGCTTGGGGTCGGCAGCATTCTGGAAGGTGGCGTGCAACGCTACGGCGACGAAGTACGGATCAACGTGCAGCTGATTGACGCAAAGACAGATGAGCACATATGGGCCGATACCTTCGACCGCGAACTCAACGCCGCAAATTTATTCGCTGTGCAGTCCGAAATTTCGACAGCAATCGTCGACGCCCTCGAAGCAACGCTAAGTCCTGATGAAGAGGCGCGGTTGGGAGAAGTGCCAACGGATAACATTGACGCTCTTGAAGCCTTTTTTACCGGCAAGCTGCTGGTAGAAGAGCGTGGTAGCGAGGCAATTGCCGAATCGATCGAATATTTTGAACGAGCAGTTGAACTCGACTCGCAATTCAGTGATGCCTGGTCGGGCATCGCGGAAGCCTGGCTTGAGCTGCCAAACTATTCTGCCTCAGCAGACCCTCAAAAGGTGCGACGCGAGGCGTCCTCGGCCGCGGTCAAGGCGATCACAAGCAATCCCGAATCACCCCGCGCGCTGGCCGTGCTCGGCTGGCACATGTTACTCCACAATTATGACTGGTCCGGCGCTGAAGACGCATTCCGCAAAGCTCTGGCGATCCAGGCCACCAACGTAAATGCATTGCATTGGTATTCCCATTTGTTGTCCTGGCAGGGTCGGCAAAATGACGCACTGGCGGCGGCTGAAATTGCAGTCGAGTCGGACCCGCTATCTTCGCTGATGCTTACCAACAAAATCTACATTCTGACCGATGCACGCAGGTGGGATGAGGCGTTTCAACTCGGGAGTCAGCTGGTGGCCCGCGATCCTTTCGCATCTTTGATGGGTAACCTCTGGATCGGAAAACTGCGCGCCCGAAGGCCGGAAGATGCAGCAACACAGCTAATTAGTTGGGCCGACGCTACGGGACGCGACGTCGATGCTGCTACTGAAATGGGTGAATTGTTCATCCGGGCACAGGCGCTGGGCGAAGCCGTCGAACTCGAGCAGGAGCTGATCGATCGACTGCAGGTCGGTACAGAGGTGCCAGAAATATATGCAGCGCTTGGCGACTCGGAAAATACCATTGCCGCATTGCAGAACGCTCATCGCAGCGGCGCAGGTTTTCGCAGTCTGTTGTCGATGAAAATCAATCCATCCTATGACTTCGTGCGCGAAGACCCACGATTTATTGCACTGATGGAAGAGGTCGGGCTGATCGATTAATTCACCACCGCAATCAACACCGGTGGGTCGGATGCGGAACACTCCACCCCAGGTGTAGATCGAGTATCACTGCTGATTCTGCACTGACGGCAACTGATTCCCAGTCGCCATACGTACCGACAAATTTCGGTACGCCCTAACTCTGAATAGCTGGCAAGCATCTCGATTGAAAAGCGATGCCAACGATTGGCAGGACTTTAACTATGAAATGCTCGCTTCCCTATTCGTCGGAAATAGACACAAGATCAATTCCCATGGATTGAATCTGGCCGTTAAGGGCCGGAACGTGTTCTTCCCAGACTTCGTCGAGCAACTCCAGCTCAGACTCAATTACTGCGCTAAGTTCTTCGCGAACCGCGAGCGCGCCATCGGTTGGCCTTGCATTGCCAACGTCGACACTGCGCATCAGGCTGGTCAGCTTGTTGTTCAGTCTGATCGGATAATTCAGTGGGTCCTGACGGCTCTCGTTCTGAGTCTGATAAAGCGACTCCTC
Organism: uncultured Woeseiaceae bacterium; assembly: GCA_905480255.1. Classification (GTDB taxonomy): domain Bacteria; phylum Pseudomonadota; class Gammaproteobacteria; order Steroidobacterales; family Woeseiaceae; genus SZUA-117. Next base: position 26,052 of record CAJQPR010000030.1, read on the forward strand.
AATCGGCGTAACAGTTTCAAGCAGCAGATCGATCTCCTCGATCAGGTCTGCCGATGCCTGATCCGACGCCGCGTCAGCCTCAAGCCGAACCTTTAGTCCATCAAGCTGTGTCCGGAGTTGCCTCACCTTCCTGATTTCAACGTGAGTTCGTGACAGGAGATCTCTCGTTTCCGAAATAAATTCGAATTGCGCACGATAGTCAGCATTCGATGACGTACTGCGCGGGTCCGTGACAATTTCAAAATCAACGTCCTGCTCAACATCACCGACTGTCAATTTGGCTCGATAAGTGCCCGGCACCGCTTTTGGACCTTGCCGCATGTCCGCCCACATGATCAGTTTGTCGAATCTCTCCATGCCCGGATATCGCATGTCCCAGACGTAACGATTCAGGCCTGCGTCCGAACTCAAAACGCGGGTGTCCGGAGGATCGTCCGGCCCGGGGGGTTCTTCTTCGTCTGTCGACGCTGGTTTCCGGGTCCATGTCCAGATAGGGTCTGCCCCGCGTTCCTCAAAAATCTGCAGGCTTATCTCGACCTCTTCGTCCAGTTCAGCACCGAGAGCATAGTGAAACACCACCCCAACCGGTGAATTCATTCCAGCGTTGCCGGGGTTATCGGATTGGCCGCCCGCGGTCAGGCGGTAGGCAGACCGCGGCGAATACAGGTGCGACGCTTTGTCCTCAATCCCGTCTTCCATCTGATGCAGGACGGTAAGGTCGTCCAGAATCCAGTAGCCACGACCCTGGGTTGCGGCAACCAGGTCTTTCTCTTTGACGGCCAGATCGGTGATTGGCGTGATCGGCAGGTTCAGTTGTAATGATTGCCAGTTACGTCCGTCATCCATCGAATAGTAAATCGCCTGCTCGGTACCCGCGTACAGAAGTCCCCGCCGATCCGGATCGGCCCGAACTACCCGCGTAAATTCGTCCTCCGGGATGCCGTCGGTAATTCGTTGCCAGCTTTGACCCCAGTCTGTTGTGCGATAGAGGTAAGGCGCGAAATCATCCGATTTATATCGGGTGGCCGCTATGTAGGCGCCACCGCGTTCGAAAGGATGAATATCAATACTGTTGATCTGCGCCCATTCCGGGAGTCCGGATGGCGTGACGTCCGTCCACGAATCGCCATCATTCCTCGTCACATGGATCCGGCCATCGTCGCTGCCGGTCCAGATAACACCCCGCTCATGATGTGATTCAGCGACGGCGAAAATTGTTCCGTAGTACTCGATACTCGTGTTGTCCTTGGTAATCGGACCGCCGGATGAGCCCATTTTCGATTTGTCATCCCGGGTAAGGTCCGGGCTTATCGTCTCCCATGACTGCCCCATGTTCCTGGTGCGGAACAGAACGTCGGCTGCAACGTAAAGCAAGTCCGGGTCATGCACCGAAAACAGAATCGGGAAGTTCCACTGGAAGCGGTACTTGAGTTCCGCCGCACCCCAGCCCATCGGGTTGTCCGGCCAGACGTCGATTGAACGCGTCTCGCCCGTCTCGTGATTTACGACGCGCAGATAACCGCCATAAGAACCACCTATCACAATATCCGGATTGTCCGGCTTCGCGACAATGTGCCCGCTTTCACCGCCAGCAGTAGGCTCCCAGTCCCGAACGCCAATCGACCTTCCAAATGCCGAGCGGGATCGAATTCTCACTGCAGAGTTATCCTGCTGGCCACCCAGCAGTCGATACGGAAAATCGTTGTCAGTTGATACACGATACATCTGTGCTGTCGGCTGGTTGCTTTGCGTTGACCAGGTTGCGCCACGATCGAAGGAAACATTCGCACCTCCGTCATTGGACTGGATCATGCGCAGCGGATCATTGGGATCTATCCACAGGTCATGGTTGTCTCCGTGCGGAACATCGATCTCGCTGAAAGTGTTGCCACCATCTTTGGAATAGTGAAAATTCACGTTCAATACATACACGGACTCTTCGTCAGCCGGGTCGGCGTAGATGCGGGTGTAATACCAGGCGCGCTGACGCATGTTGCGGTCGTCACTGGTCAATGACCAGGTTTCACCACCATCACGGGAGCGGAACACACCGCCCTTTTCCGCCTCGATGATCGCATAGACGTTCTTGTTGTTTGTTGGCGATACGGCGATGCCGCTAATGCCTATCGGTCCCTGAGGCAGCCCTTCATTTCCGGTGATCTCAACCCAGGTGTCGCCGCCATCCACACTCTTGTACATTCCGGAACCTTCTCCGCCACTCTCGAGACTGTAGGGTGTCCGCAATATTCGCCAGAAACTGGCATACAGGATACGAGGGTTTGTCGGATCCATCGCGAGATCGACAGCGCCAACCTCGTCGCTGACAAAAAGAACCTTTTCCCAGGACTGCCCCCCGTCATTTGAGCGGTAGACGCCGCGCTGTTCGTTCGGACCGAACAGGTGCCCCATCACCGCCGCATACACCAGGTCGGAATTCTTCGGATGCACACGAATTCGTGAAATGTGCTGCGAGTCTTCAAGTCCGATCCGGGACCAGGTGTCTCCCGCGTCCGTCGACTTCCACATTCCGTCACCCGGCGACACGTTGCCGCGAACCGTCTTCTCGCCAAGGCCAACATAAACTACGTTCGGATCCCATTCGGACACTGCAACCGCGCCGACGGAGCCACCGTAAAAACCATCCGCTACGTTGACCCAGGATTGCCCGCCATTTTGAGTCTTCCAGACACCGCCACCCGTGCTACCGAAATAATAGGTTTCCCTGTCCGCTGCGATGCCGGCGACGGCGGCCGACCGGCCGCCACGGTATGGGCCGACTTCACGCCACTCCATGGCACGCAAACTTTCGGGAAACTCACTACGGTCAATTTCGGCCGAGACGCCGGAAGATGAAAACAAAACCAGAATAACGCCAACAAGACTGAATCGCCCCACGACAAGCTCCCCTCATTAATTATTATTAGCCCCGCAACTTTACTACTTATCTGTCGTCAAGCCACGCGATATGCCGTAATCTTCGCTGCCTGACCGACGGGAGATATTCGCAATGCGCAAGAAGATAAACCTACCTATCATACTGTTTTTAATGGTTTTTTTGTCAGGCTGCGGGCAAGACACGGCAACCCCGGTAACAGAACCGGATGTACAGCCGGAAGCACCGGAGGTCGCGAATCAGGCGGCGCTTCTGCCACACCAGCAAATGGCGCGGGACTTTCTCCAGGAACTGATTGAGATTGATACGACGGATGCCACAGGGGATAACACCGCGGCGGCCCAGGCCATGGCAGATCGTTTGCTTGCGGCGGGCTTTCCTCCCGAAGACGTCCAGGTGCTCGGCCCGGTCGAGGGAAAAGGAAACCTGGTTGCACGATACCGCGGTCGTGACTCTGGCCGAAAACCACTTCTCCTCCTGGCCCATATAGATGTCGTGGCAGCTGATCCAGACGACTGGACCCTGGATCCATTCACCTTTATCGAGCAGGACGGCTATTACTACGGACGTGGCACAACGGACGACAAGGACGAAGCGGCCATTCACATCGCAAACCTGATTCGAATGAAGGAAGAAGGGTTTCAACCCGACAGGGACATCATCGTTGCATTAACCGCTGACGAAGAAGGCGGAACGCACAATGGCGTGATCTGGTTGCTTGAAAATCACCCGGACCTTATCGACGCCGAATACGCACTAAACGAGGGCGGCGGTGGCGCCATGAAAGATGGCATTCATGTAACCAACGCAGTTCAGGCAAGTGAAAAGGTTTACCAGACATTCATTCTTGAGATCACGAACCCGGGCGGACACAGCTCATTGCCCTTGAAAGACAACGCAATTTATCACCTGGCCGACGCGCTGGTTCGAATTCGCAATCACGATTTCCCGGTAAGTCTCAATGAGGTTACTCAGATGTTTTTTGAGAGATCTGCCGAACTGGAAGAAGGAGAGCTTGCCGACGCAATGCGAGGCGTCCTCGCGAGCCCACCAGACCCATCTGCAATCGCATATTTCGCCGACACGCCCTACTACAATTCGCGTTTGAGAACGACCTGCGTCGCGACGCGGCTCGACGCTGGTCACGCCGAAAATGCATTACCGCAACGCGCCACGGCAACGATCAACTGCCGGGTACTGCCCGGTGAGTCGATCGACGCCGTTCACAACACACTGGAAACGGTCATCGGCAATAACAATATTTCTATTAGCAGGGCTGAGCCGGCAAAACCGTCACCGCCGTCGCCGCTAACGCCCGAGGTTCTCGGCGCAATTGAATCAATTACCGAAGACATGTGGCCTGGCGTACCTGTTTTGCCGACGATGAGTACCGGGGCGACAGACGGTCTTTACCTGCGCATCGCGGGAATTCCCGTTTACGGTGTATCAGGACTGTTTGGTGACATCGATGATGTCCGCGCACATGGACCAAACGAAAGAATCAGGATTGAGTCATATTTTGAAGGGCAGGAGTTTCTATATCGCCTGACCAAAAGTCTGTCACGCGAAGACGTGAATTAACGGAGCAGGAAAGTGGCAACAGTATTGGTAACGGGATGCAACAGGGGTAT
>CAJQPR010000031.1 GCA_905480255.1 uncultured Woeseiaceae bacterium
GACAACATGACGGGCATCGGTCTCGGCATCATCATCTACGCCAACCTGCCTATATGCTGGATCTTCGGCTATCAGGCGATGCGCGCGTACAAAGACTATATTCAGAGACTGAAGGACGGACGCATGGGTCCTGACCATCCACCTCCCAGCATAGACGACCTGATCAGCGGCCGGGACGTGCAAAAATAGCGTTGCGGATCTGAATCATCGATAAGTTTTTGGGACCGCTATTCTTTCGGTGCTTTCCTTTTTCGGCGGCGATTGACTGACCCTAAGACCTTATCCAGGCGCTCCTTCGCCTGCTTCGTCACCCCACCTTTCTTGTATTCATCAATGACATAGGACTCGACCCGGCCAACCAGCGCATCGATGTCTTCCTCGGGAAAGTGATCGCGCTCGCCGGCCGGCTCGGGCACTCTCTCTGCCGCACCAAAAAGGTTGATCCAGCGTTCGCTTTTCCTGCCGATTCGCAACAGATTGTAGAATTCGCTTTCCGATTTATCGCCCATTTTGCAGAGGCTAATTATTCCGGCAATCATCGAAACAGGCACCAGGATAAAATCTCGCAACCCATCCACGACAAGCTTGACCTGCAGTACAGCGATATCCCTGGCCAGTGTCCATCGATCGGGCATGTCACCGACGTGCGGCGAATCTGAGTTCTCTTGCATTTAAAGGCTCCTGACGGTTCCGGAATAATACTTGATTACTGGCGCCGGTCCGGGCGATTTAGTAGTGTTCGTCACGCACTTACGCAGATTGCGTATGTCAGATCCTATGCCGCAATACGACTCAACGCCTAATTACGAACACGGACTTCCTGAATCTTTGGGAGTGCTGCTCGTTAATCTCGGAACGCCCGACGCTCCGACGCCTGCTGCTGTGCGTCGTTACCTGGCTGAGTTCCTGGCTGACCCCCGCGTGGTCGAGGTCCCCAGGGCGATCTGGTGGCTGGTGCTACACGGATACATATTGCGAACGAGGCCCGCCAGGTCCGCCGAAGCCTACCAAAAAGTCTGGACAGACCACGGATCGCCGCTACTGCTTCACTCGCTGGACGTTGCCCAGGGCGTGCAGCAAAAACTGTCGGCCCGCCTGTCGGGTGCCGTCAACGTCGAAGTCGGCATGTCCTACGGCAAACCGTCGATCGAATCAGCACTGCAAAAACTGCACGAAGCGTATGTAAGGCGAATCGTGGTGCTGCCGTTGTATCCGCAGTACTCAAATACGACCACGGGAACCGTTTTCGAGGCCGTCACCCGGCAATTGGCGAAACGTCGTTGGGTGCCTGAACTTCGGTTCATTAATCACTATCACGAATCCGCTGGCTACATTTCCGCGCTGGCAGCAAGCATTCGGGACTTCTGGGACATTCAAGGGCGCGGCGAACGTTTGCTGATGTCTTTTCACGGTGTCCCGAAGCGCACCCTGTTGAGTGGAGACCCGTACCATTGTCATTGTCAAAAGACAGCGCGGCTTGTTGCAGAGGCGCTGGAGCTCAAGGACGACGAGTGGCAGGTCAGTTTCCAGTCCCGCGTCGGACGCGAGGAGTGGCTGCGGCCCTATACCGACGAAACCCTGGCGGAGTGGGGTCGCGACCGTGCTGGCCTGATTGATGTGGTTTGTCCTGGATTTGCCGTGGATTGTCTTGAGACGCTTGAAGAGATCGCTATGCAAAATGCAGAACTCTTCAGATCAAATGGCGGCGGCGACCTTCGGTATGTCCCCGCCCTGAACGCAAGGGACGATCACGTCTCTTTCCTGAGTCGCACCATTGAGAAAAATATTGCAGGCTGGCCCGAGGCAAACCCGGACTGGAGCCTCGCGGAGGCGTCCCGGCAGCTTGAGAAAAGTCTGCAACGGGCAAAAGACATGGGCGCTGAATGCTAGGTCGATTCCTGGAGTTCGGCGTGCAGACATCAGACATCATCGAGTCACTCGGGTTTTACAAGTTGCTGGGTTTTCATGAACTCGAAGTTGGTGACATGCGGACGCACAAGTACGCGGTCGTAAGCGATGGCGAACTTTGTATCGGTCTTCATGATCGTGAAATGGCCGGTCCCGCGCTCACTTTTGTGCACCAGGAAGTCGCAAAGCAGGCACGGTCAATGACCGACCGCGGTTTCGATTTCGAACTTCTGCAGCTGAACGAGGACGCTTTCAACGAACTCGCATTTGCTTGCGAGGACGGACATCTTGTTTCCATGATTGAAGCAAGGACATTCTCCCAACCGGATGATGCTGCCGAAAACTCTTTGTGTGGCGGCTGGCTTGAAATAACGCTTCCGGTTCGCGATGTACTGCGCGCCGGGCGCTTTTGGGCACCTCTTGCACCGGAGCTGTTGCGTATGCAGGAGGAACCGACGACCCATATGCGCTTCAATGCCGGCGGTATGTCGCTGGGCTTAAGTGAAAGTATTGCGCTTACCGGACCCTCGCTGTGTTTCAAATGCGACAACAAGGAGCAGGTGTGGATTGCGCTTGCCAAGCACGGCTTCACCCACAAGGAGTTTCCCGGCTTCGAAGGTGCCTTCATGTCGGTTAAAGCACCCGAGGGAACCGAGCTGTTTCTTTTCGACGAGGACTTCCTCGGTGAAACTTACGAGGTCGAAGAATCTGACGAGCTGCCAAACCTCTAGCTACAAAAGCCTTCGAATCAAATCCTGTGCCCGCCCCAGGTAAGACGAACCAAAAATGTTCAGGTGATTCAGAACATGATAAAGCTGGTACAGCAATATCCGTTTGTCGCTACCGGCGGTCATTGGCCAGGCCTCCTCGTAAGCTTCATAGAACGCATTACCGAACCCACCGAATAATTTGGTCATCGCGATGTCAGATTCCCGGTCCCCGTAGTATACAGCCGGGTCAAAAATCACTGGCTGGCCGTTTGATGATGCCCAGTTGCCACCCCAAAGATCGCCGTGTAACAACGACGCTTCCGGCCAGTAGTCGCTGAAGAAATAACCGAGATTGTCGATAAGCTGCTGACCCTCGGACTGTAATTCACGACCGAAACCGTTCATCACGGCAAGCTCCAGTTGAAATCCAAGGCGGTGGTCCGCCAGAAAGCTGACCCAGTCGTCACTCCACGTATTATGCTGCGGAGTGGAGCCGATCGTGTTCCCCCGACGCCACCCGAAGCGCTCCGCGCAGAAACGATGTTGCCTGGCAAGCTGGGTGCCCAGCGCCCGTTCCGTCGTCGAGCTGGCCAATTCGAATTCAATCCACTCCAGCGCGAGCAGACTCTCCCTGCCCGAACAAACACAGCCAAGCACTTCGGGGACACGTATGGCGTTCGCTTTTTCGAGTTCTTTGAGGCCTTCCGATTCGGCAAGGAATACATCGTAGACAGTTGCCGGCCCGGTCTTCAGGAAAACCGCGCGGTCCTCAGCACGGATTCGCCAGGCCGAGCTAATATCTCCGCCACCGACCGGTCGCGGCATATCATTTTCGGACACGTTGATATCGTGTTCACGAAGTACGGAAAACAGGTTTTGCCATTGGGGCATAACCCTGATTATAGATAAGAATTCGGAAGTGTCAGGAAATCAGGTCCGAGACTCGCTCCGCCTGGCGCCGCAAGGCCATCCCGATGCCGGCTTCGTCATACAGTGCGTTGATCGCACCAAGGTCCGGAGACCTCGGCTTCAGGCCGCAGTTCGGTCGATCAATAGGAGCGTCGCAGGCAATTCCGGTCAGCTGCCGTGCCAGCATCGCGTCGTCTTTGTGCGTTTCGAGCTTTGCTCCCAGTGTTTTGGCGCCACGCACGTTCACCTCGTGCACTGTCTCGAGGTTGGCGTAGATATCTTCAAGTGACCCGAAATGTTGTAACAGGCCAATGGCTGTCTTTTTACCCACTCCGGGCACACCCTTGATGTTGTCGACCGCGTCACCCGCCAACGCAAGAAAATCTGCAATCTGCTCCGGCCAGACGCCGAAATAGTCGGGAATCTGTTCGTAGGTGAGCTTCCCTTTACCGGCGAAATCCCAAAAAACATCTCGCTTTCCGACCAGCTGTGCCAGATCTTTGTCACGCGTCACAACGGTCGATGGAATTCCGTCGGCGCGGCCCTCGGTTACCAGCGTGCCGATAAGGTCGTCCGCTTCGTAACGCGGGTGGGCGCACTCCAGCAGTCCAAATGATCGGGCGAATCGGCGGCATTGTTGAAACTGCCGTCTCAGTTCAGGTGGCGCCGGATCACGATTTGCCTTGTACTCGGGATAGATCTCTGTGCGAAAGGACTTAGAGAGACTTTCGTCGAACAGAACAGCTACGTGTTCGGGTCTGACCTGCTCCATAAAATCGCCGATGAACCGGCAAAATCCGTAGAGCGCGTTGATGGGATTGCCATCGTCGTCGACCATGTCGTCAGGCATCGAATAATAAGCGCGAAAAACATAAACGCTGGCATCGATCAGGTATTGCATGAAAAACCGATGAACTTATGCACGCCAGACCTCATCCGAATCCGAGAGGTGGCCAGTCAGCCGGGCATGCAACGGGCTTGATCGTGGAATGTGTGCGAGCAGGTACTGCATCTGATCTGCAAGAACTCGTCTGCCCTTCAGATAAATATATTCTGCATAGGTCGGCGTGAACGGAACGGCAATGAGTTGCATCGCGGCCTGCTCGGGCGTGCGACCGCCTTTGTGATTGTTACAGCGGCGACAAGCAGCAGCGACGTTGTTCCAGACATCCAGGCCACCCTGGGACAACGGGGTAATGTGATCGCGCGTCAGATCCCTGGTTGGAAACTGCAACGCACAATAAAGACACAGGTTCGCATCTCTCTTAAACAGCGTTCGATTGTTGAGTGGTGGGATGTATTTATCCCGGGTAAACGCGAGACCGCGACTGGTGCCAACTGTCGCAATTATGGAGCTGACGTCGATCCGGCTACGCCGGCCGTCCATTGCACTGTAACCACCGAAGACGGTATACAGCCGCGTTCCACAGGCGTAGGCAACCTGCTCGTTGTGATAGAGCCGCACTGCCTCGCGATAGTCGATCCATTCCAGTGGCATGCCGGCCACATCTGTCCGGAGGACCTGTTGCGAGATGTCTGACGCAGTTCCGTACAGCATTCAATATCTCCGACCGCTTCGCTGACTATAGTGCCGGACCCATCGCGGAAATCAAAGGAACATATTGAATTGGCGCTGGCCGCAATTCCGCGACATGAGCTTTGCATGCGACGCTTGTTCGAAAACAAGGTTCCGTCAAGGGGCGTTCGACCTTTAACTAATTGGGTCGATCAGTCTGTCTTGGTCGCACCTGCTGCTGGCGCTGGCGCATTCGATCCCTTAGTTTTTGCCTTTGATCCGGCGTCATATCCCGGAATCGATCGCGCAGCTGCTGTCGTCTGTCAGGCGGCAACTCCCGGAAGCGACGGTAGTTGTCGCGTATGCGATCTTTTTCACGCGGCTCCAGGCGTTGAAATTGCTGATAACGATCGCGGATAGCTTCGCGCTGGTTGTCATCAAGGTTACGCCAGTTCTGGAATCTGTCACGTGCGTTTGCGCGTTCTTCAGGATTCATTCCCGCAAACCGCCGCGCGCCTTGCGCCAGCCGTTCCTGGCGCTCAGGCGCCAGTGCCGACCAGCTTTCGGCATAGGGAGCCAAAACCTGCCTTTGTTCTTCGGTCAGGCTGTTCCATTCGGTCTCGCTATCCTGGGCAACAACTGCAGTGCTGACACCAAGCAGGAATGTCGCAAGCAATAAAGTTAAGTGTTTAGTTTTCATCGTCCGTCTCCGCCATTTTCTCCCCGTCTGGCGCGGGCACGCTACCTTTATCCTTATTATCTGAATCTTCTTGCTCAATGGACTCTGCAGCCAGCAGGACCCAAACTTCGTCTGACTCCTCCCAGCTGCCGAGGTATTCGAGAAACTCGAGATCCGGTGCCGGCTCTTCATCTGCCAACCCGATCCCGCTGCACCCGAGCAGGGCACAGGCCACTGCAATTTTGATAAGCGTTTCTGCATTTCTCAGGTCAGCCGACATTGTTGGCAGGTTCCATCGCTTCATCAGTCTCGTCACTCAGTTCGATCCAGCTATAGAACTCCAGATCTTCAAGCATTTCGAGACTGTCTTCCGTGAGCAGGATCTCTATATCGGCAGCCATCGCCGGGGCCGCAAGCTCGTCGACAGCTGGATTACCAGTCCACAAAACGACTGCCAGCAGGGTCGCTGCCGCTACACCACCTGCCGGCGCCCATTGAATCCAGGCGGACCGCTTCCTATCAATTTCTGCCAGCGCTGCCTGACGACCGCGATTGAGTCGCGACCGGGTTTCGCCGTCCAGGTTGTCTACACTCTCGTCAAAGGCGGCTTTCGCCTTTTCAGAAAATGTATCTTCAGCGGTTACGTCATTCCGCTCGTTCATTGCCAGTGCTCTCCCAATGTTTCGCGCAGACTGTGCACTGCGCGAGAATAGTGCGTTTTGACACTGCCCTGACTGCAACCCATTGCAGTGGCCGTGCCCGCCACATCCAGTCCTTCGAACGTTCGTAACATGAACGCCTCTCGTTGCCGCGCGGGCAACCCGGAGATGGCTGCTTCAAGGCTTTGCATCGCTTCATGCGTCTGCAACTCTTCGTCCGGGGATCTGCCCGCCGGATCAGGTGCAGCGGCGACAGGATCATAATCGTTGTCTTCGTTGCCCTTACCGAACCAGACCATTACACGATTGCGAACTACCTGCCGTCTTTGCCAGTCGCGAATCCTGTTCTGCAGGATACGGTAGAACAGCGGCGCCCATTCCTTGTCGGGGCGACCTGCATAGTTCCGGGCAAGCCTGATCATTGCGTCCTGAACGAGATCGAGCGCTTCATCACGATCGCGAATATTAATTTCCGCGATACGGAGCGCTCGTTTTTCGACTTCCGCAAAAAAACGATTGAGCTTGGCCTCGCTTTGCAGCGTACTGACTCCCGTGCGGTCTTCTCCGTTGCAAGATACCGCAAAAGTGGCGACACCGGCGTTCATTTGGACTCCGTCCTGGTGGTCATTATCATGAGTTCCGTCTCATTAGAGTGATGCATCTTGACTCCCATCCGGGAATCATGACTATCTAACGCTCGGCGACATGTCACGTTGACACGTTCCGGGCTGTTTTTTCCTCCAATACGCAATATTCTGGCCGGATTTTGACGGTCAGAATTACTTTAAATGGTTGTTTTTATTATTTTTTTCGTCAAATCATCGCTCCGGGGAGCAGATCAGTGAAGGACGGCAAGATTTTGCGGGTGGCCATCAACGCCCCGCTGTCACGACTGTTCGATTACCTGCCGATTCCCGGACAGGATGCGCTGCCTGGTTGCCGCGTTCGGGTACCCTTCGGTCGACGAACACAAACCGGGCTCGTAATGGAAACGGCCACGGAAAGCGATGTTCCTGTCGAAAAACTCAAGTCCATTGCGGCAGTTCTCGACGACAAACCGTTGTTTGGCGAGCGGGATCTCTGGTTGATCCGGTTTACGAGCGACTACTACCACCATCCGGTCGGTGAGGTTGCCGCCGCTGCAATGCCCGCGCTGCTCAGGCAGGGCAAGCCGGCAACTTCCACAACTCGTTATTTGTCGCTGAAGCCGGCCGGTGCCGACGCGGACATCGACGCAATTGGCAAACGTGCACCACGTCAGGCGGAACTGCTGAACCTTGTAAGGGATGCAGACACGATCAGCTTTACCGAGCTCGATCAGTCAATGCCGCTCTGGAGACGCGCAAAAAAAGGTCTGCTCGACAAATCACTGGTTGAAGAATTTGAGGCGAGTGACGACGAGAGCGTTGTCGACAATCTTGCTAATGTCGAACAGGAGCGCGGACCGACACTGAACGCCGATCAAAAGAGCGCTCTTGACGCAATTCGTGAACGCAAAGGTTTCAGCGTCAACCTGGTTGATGGTGTAACCGGCAGTGGCAAGACGGAAGTCTACTTGCGTCTTATCGACGCGGAGCTGGCCGCAGGCCGCCAGGTGCTGGTGCTCGTCCCGGAAATTGGTTTGACCCCTCAGCTGGTGAGCCGCTTCAGGCAAAGGCTGGGCCTTGAGCCGGTGCTGCTTCACTCCGGGCTGACCGACACAGCACGCCTTCAGGCCTGGCGGTCGGCGAGAAACGGAAGTGCACGGCTGATCGTCGGCACCCGGTCTGCGATCTTCGTACCAATGAAAAATGCAGGCCTCATCGTTGTCGATGAAGAACACGACAGTTCGCTCAAGCAACAGGAAGGCCTGCGTTACTCAGCTCGCGATCTTGCGGTTGCCCGCGGCAAGAAACTTGATGTCCCGGTGGTACTGGGATCAGCCACGCCTTCCCTCGACACCCTGCAGCGCTGCCGGGACGGTGCATATCACGTAGTGAATCTGCCGACGCGAGCCGGCAAGGCTGTACCGCCGTTAATGCGGCTGGTCGACCTCACAAAGTATGACGCTTATGAAGGGTTGAGTGAGCCGGTTATTACCGCAATAGAGAAAAATATTTCCGCTGGTGGGCAGGTCCTGGTGTTCCTGAACCGGCGGGGATTTGCGCCGACACTCATTTGCTCCGGCTGCGGAAAGGTTGCTGAATGCACTCGCTGTGACTCGCGTATGACCGTCCACGCGGGCAGCAGCATGTTGAAGTGCCACCATTGCGGCGCACAGCGTTCAATCGAAAGCGAGTGTGCCGACTGCGGCGCCGTCTGCCGGCCGCTCGGTCATGGTACAGAGCGGCTCGAGGACGCACTGCGCAGCAGATTTCCAGGCGAGGAAATTTCGCGTATCGACTCGGACAGCACCAGGCTGAAAGGAACAATGAGTCGCGCACTGGCAATGGCGACTGCCGGGGACACTCGGATTCTCGTCGGCACCCAGATGCTGTCGAAAGGTCATCACTTTCCAAACCTGACGCTGGTGGTCGTCATCAATGCCGATCAGGGCCTTTTCAGTACCGACTTCAGGGGCGGGGAGCGCCTGGCGCAGAGTCTTGTCCAGGTTGCCGGCAGGGCGGGTCGCGAGCGCCGGCAGGGCGAAGTCATCGTGCAGACCGCATTTCCCGCCCATCCGTTCTGGGACGAACTCTTCAGCGGCGGCTACCAGGGTGTCGCTGAAAGCGCCCTTGCCGAGCGCGAAAGCGCATTGTGGCCACCCTTTTCCCGGCTGGCACTTATCCGTGCCGCTGCGACCTCCAGAAGCGACGCGCACCGGTTTCTCGATACGGCGCGCAGACTGGCCGAGGGGTCGGGAATCGAGGGCGTTAGAGTCCTGGGACCGGTCAGCGCACCCATGGAGCGCAAAGCGGGCCGCTACCGGGCGCAGCTCCTGTTCCAAAGCCGCGATCGCGCGAACCTGCATCAGCTCCTGGGATGGCTTCGAACGGCTTTGGAGAGCAGCGCCGAGGCCCGGCGGGTAAGATGGTCTATCGACGTCGATCCGATTGAGCTTTTCTGAATGATCGTTAGAATTGCCGCCTCCTCACCGATAGTCAGTTCGGGACCCGCAAATTGAAAAGCAGCATCGCAAAAATTGTTGAGCAGGCCATTGCAGGACTGCCCGATCTCTCGTCAGCACCGGAAGTTGCCTCGATCAGTACGACAGTCGAGCGTACCCGCGACTCACGTCACGGAGATTTCGCAACCAACATCGCAATGCGGCTCGCAAAGTCTGTTGGCAAGAACCCGCGAGAGATTGCGCAGACGATCATCGATGCGTTGCCCGAGAATGATCTCATTGACGGTGTCGACATCGCCGGACCCGGCTTTATCAATTTTCATGTGAGCAACAAGGCCTTTCACCAGGAGCTGGTTTCAATCCTGCATGACGGCGACAGCTACGGTCGGCAGGAGGCGCGGAAGGAGCCGAAAATTCTCCTCGAGTTTGTATCGGCTAATCCAACCGGACCGCTGCATGTCGGTCACGGACGTCATGCGTCCTACGGCGCAACGTTAGGTAACCTGCTCGACGCTGCAGGCTATCAGGTCGACCGGGAGTATTACGTCAATGACGCTGGCCGACAGATGGATATTCTCGGCGTCAGCGTGTTGATCCGAATGCTCCAGGCAAACGGGGAAACGGTTCAAATTCCCGGAGCCGGATACAAAGGCGAATATGTCCGCCAGGTCGCAGCTGATATTGACACCACGGGTGTTCCCGAAATCACGGCGGCTGACCTCTTTGCTAACCTTCCGCCGGATGGTGGTGAAGGCGGCACCGATGAAGACAAGGAAGCCCGGGAAGCGTTAATTGGCGCACTGATTGAAAGGGTGGAAGAGCTTCTTGGCATTGAATCGTTCCATAACATCCGCCGCCAGTCCTATGAATCAATTCTTGCGGATATGAGGGATGACCTTGCTGAATTTGGTGTCACATTCGACCGCTGGTTTTCTGAACAAAGCCTGACTGACGACAAACTTATCGACAGCGCGCTCGCTGTTCTGAAAGAACGCCGCATGCTTTACGAGAAGGATGGCGCTACCTGGTTTCGCGCAACAGATTTTGGTGATGAAAAAGACCGGGTTGTCGTGCGCGACAACGGCAAGAAGACTTACTTCGCGTCTGATATTGCCTACCACTTTGGCAAGCGGGAGCGGGGCTATGATTTGTTGATCGACATCCTTGGCTCCGACCATCACGGTTACGTCGCGAGGGTCCAGGCCGGCCTGGAAGCGATGGGTTATGCAGGCGACAGTCTCGAGGTAAACCTCGTGCAGTTTGTGACGCTTTATCGCGGTGGCGAAAAAATGCAGATGTCGACCCGCTCCGGTGAATTCGTCACCTTGCGACAACTACGTGAAGAAGTCGGCAACGACGCGGCCCGTTTCTTCTATGTCATGCGCTCTAATGATCAACACCTGGATTTTGACCTGGAACTGGCAAAAACGCGCTCTAATGACAATCCTGTTTACTATATTCAATATGCGCACGCGCGGGTTGCGAGCGTTTTCAGGCAACTTGCGGAAAAATCTTTTGCCTACGACGAGACAGCCGGCATCGAGGCGTTTGATCAACTCAGCGAAACCCACGAGAAGGCGTTGATGTCATCGCTAAGCCGATACCCGGAAATCATCGAACTCGCTGCTAACAATCGCGCGCCGCAACACCTCGTACATTACTTACGGGACCTGGCCAACGAATTGCACAGCTACTACAACGCACACCAGTTTATTGTTGACGATGATGCACTGCGAAATGCCAGGCTGGCGCTGATCAGCGCCACACGAACCGTAATCGCAAATGGCCTGACTATAATTGGCGTCTCGGCGCCGGATACAATGTAGTCGATATGGCGAAGCGCAAGAAAAAACGAGCACCAGCACGAGCGCGATCACGGAAGAAACAACAGGAGGATTATCCCGGCTGGATGTGGATGGTTTTCGGCCTCGCTATTGGCCTTTCTGTCGCCTTTGCGATCTACATGAAAGACCGGCGCGAAACGATGCCCTTGCAGTCGGTAGCGCAGCAACCTGCCAGCATGTCCGGGCCCATGGAGCGTGAGCCTGTTGCATCGACGCCAGAGCCCGTGGCTGATGCGACGCCTGCCCCCGAAGAACAGGCGGAACCGCGTTTTTCCTTCTACAAGATGTTGCCCAGTTTCGAGGTTGTCATACCGGAAGAGGAATCCGACGTCAGTCGCGACAGGGAGGTTGAGGCCGTCCAGGAACCCGGGACATACGTTTTACAGGCAGGCTCATTCGCTGCCCTTGCGGATGCAGACCG
>CAJQPR010000032.1 GCA_905480255.1 uncultured Woeseiaceae bacterium
CCTGATTCGAAATCAATGCCGACGATCGGGCTCAGCGCAGATAGTGAGCACGTCAAACTGCACGACGGCTCTCTAACCGGGGTTGGCGCGGACGATACCAACGCCTTTCGGGAATATTCCCGGCTGATGAATCGCTTTGCCGATGTACTGAAGCCTTTTTGGCAGAAGACAATGCCACGCATCGGCAGCAGCAACATCGCCGATCTGATGACGTTTGCACACATCGGTCTCAACATTCGCCGCATTGGCAAGAAGGACATGGAGGAATTTGTCCGGGTCGCCTCTCTTCCGGCACGCGATCTCGTCGACGAATTTTTCGAAAACGACACCCTTAAAGCCATGCTTAGCTGGGATGGACTTATCGGTGCGAAATTGGCACCTCGATCTCCCAACAGCGCTGTGCTCGCAATGCTTTATCGTATGGCCGAAAAGTCCAGGGGCGCCCATGTTGTGCCCTCGGGCGGCGTCAACGGGCTGATCGAAGCGCTGTGCAATTCCGCAAAGGAGTCCGGCGCTGAAATTCGTTGCTCATCGCCAGTCAGCCGCATCCTGATCGACGCTGACTCTGATGGTTTGACTGCGCAAGGCGTGCTGTTGGCCGACGGTGAAAAAATCGAGGCGAATCGAGTGATCTCCGCAACTGACCCACAAAGGACGTTTCTGAACCTCGTGGGCGTCGATTATCTCGACATCGGCTTCACGAACAGGATAAGGCGTCTGCGCTGCGACGGATATGTTGCGAAGCTGCATCTTGCTCTCGACGGCGAACCGAAGTTCGCCGGTCTGGACCGCTCTGATGGACGCATGATCATTGCGCCCGATCTGGATTCCATCGAATTCGCATTCGACTACGCGAAGTATGGCGAGTGCCCGACCGATCCGGTCATGGAAATTGTGGTCCCGAGCGTGCACGACACGTCACTTGCTCCTGCCGGACAGCACGTCTTATCGGCTCACGTCATGTACGTGCCGAACAAACTTAAAGGTGGCTGGACGGATGCAGCTCGTGAACAGATGTGTGAACGAGCGATAGATACGATCACGCGATATGCGCCGGACATACGCGAGCAAATATTACATCGTGAATTCCTTACGCCGGCCGACCTTGAGAAAGACTATCGCGTAACAGGTGGCCATTGGCACCATACCGAATTTGCGATGGACCAGATGCTCATGATGCGTCCGACATACGAGGCGGCACAGTACAGCACACCAATACCAGGCCTGTTTCTTTGCAGCGCCGGTTGCCATCCTGGCGGCGACATCAGCGGAGCAGCAGGTCATAACGCGGCGCGCGAGATCCTGCGATGAGTAATTACGACGCAATTATCATCGGTGCCGGCCACAACGGGCTGACGAATGCCGCCTACCTGGCCAAGGCCGGTCTCAACGTAGTCGTGCTTGAAAAGAATGACTATATCGGTGGCGCCGCAGTTTCTCGCGAACTGCACGAGGGCTGGACCTACTCCAACTGTTCTTACGTTTGCAGCATGATGCGACAGGCAATCCACCGGGATCTTGATCTCGGCCGGCATGGGCTGATCCTCGTGCCCTACCTGGGCACCATCAATTTTGGCGATGGTGATCAACGACTGTTTGCCTATCACGATGAGGAGGCAGCGCATCTCGAACTGAAACGTCATTCGCTACATGACGCGGACGCAATGCATCGCCTTCAGACTGACCTGACCCGCTACTCGAAGCTTATTCGCAAAACCCTGATGCGCACACCGCCGGACCCGACGTCTTTCCGTCCGCGCGACATCAGGGAGCTTCTTTTCCTTGCGAAGCAATTCTGGTCTCTTGGCGAGAAGGAAATTTACGAATACGTTCGATTTTTTACGATGAGCGCCGCGGAGTATCTGGACGACTACTTCGAGAATGATCTGATTAAGGCCGCCATGGCCAGTCCGGGCATCATCGGCACGGCGCTCGGCGTTTACTCGCCAGGCTCCTCTTATATCCTGCTGCACCATGTCATGGGTGATGTTGACGGCAGCATTGGCGCATGGGGTCTTGCCCGGGGCGGTATGGGCGCGATATCCAACGCAATTGCGGGTGCCGTTGCCGAACACGGCGGCGAAATCCGGACCAATGCCGGGGTACAACAAGTGCTGGTGGAGAACCGGAAGGCTGTCGGTGTTGTCCTTGAGAACGGCGATGAAATCCGGTCTCGAATTGTCGTATCGAACCTCGATGCCAAACGCACATTCACGAAAATCGTGGACAGGAAAGACCTGCCCGACGGCATTTACGAAAGAGCAAAGAACTTCAAAATCCGGGGCTCGTCCGGCAAGGTCAATATCGCGCTTTCCGGAATGCCAAAATTCACCAGCGTCCCGGACAACCGCTACGTGAACCGCGGTGGCCAGACCTTCTCAGGATCCCTGGAGACTATGGAACGGGCCTACGACTGCTGGAAACACGGCCGCTGGTCCGATGATCCGTTTATCGAATCAGTCATCCCGTCGGCCTGGGATCCGACTGTCGCACCGGTCGGGAAGCACTGGATGTCGAATTTTGTGCAGTACTGTCCACCCAAACTGGCCGACGGGCCCTGGACGCCCGAGAAACGTGACGCTTTTGGTGAATCCGTTATTAATAAGATTGAACGTTACAGCCCGGGCTTCAGAGATCTGATTGTTCATATGGAGGTACGCACTCCGCATGAGATCGAGCAGGAAATCGGCCTGACCGAAGGCAACATTTTTCAAGGCGAACTCACGATCGACCAGTTGTTCTTTAACCGGCCATTCCCGGGATATGGCCAGTACCGGATGCCAGTCAAAAACATGTACATGTGCGGGTCTTCCACCCATCCGGGCGGCGGCGTTTCATCAGTATGTGGCGCAAATGCGGCACGCGAAATTCTCATCGATCTGCGGCGCACAAACACGGTGCCCGAAGATGACTTTTACGACGAATAATCTATGACGACGACAGATCCATACGCCGGTGAACGCCTTAAGCGAACTGCTTTCTATCCGAGGGCCAAGGTTCTGAATATCCGTGAGGCCTGGGCTGCATGGAACGGCTACAAGTTTGCCGAGTATTACTACGAGGCCGAGTACGAGTACTTTTGCGTTCGCAACACCTGTGCCACCTACGACATATGCCCGATGCAAAAATACGAAATTCAGGGTCGTGATGCCGAAGCAATGCTCAATCGCATGGTGACCAGGGATGTAACGAAGATCGCCGTGAATCGTGTTGCCTACTGCGTCTGGTGCACCGACGACGGGCGCATGATCGACGATGGAACAATATTCCGGCTGTCCGGCGACAAATTCATGCTGACCTGCGGCAGCCCGTGCGCTGCATGGCTGGAGAAAAGTGCGTTCGGCTACGATGAAGTGAGCATCCGGGACGTCACCGACGATATTGCCGCCCTTTCTCTGCAAGGACCTACCTCCTGCGCGACTCTCAAGAAAATGGGCCTGGACGGCATCGAAAAGGCGAAGCCTTTTGACATCCTGCACTTCCCCTTCCATGGCGACACCTTAATGGTGTCGCGCACCGGTTTCACGGGTGATCTCGGTTATGAGCTCTGGATTCAGCGCGACCTCGCGCTCGAGATGTGGGATGAGTTGTATGCAGCGGGAGAAGACCACGGGATACAGCCGTTTGGCGAAGCGGCGACCAACATGGCCAGGCTCGAGGCGGCATTTATCATGCCTGCCATGGAATTCAATGAGGCGCTGCGAACCGTCAATTTTGAGCATGACCAGACACCATTCGAGTTAAACCTGGGCTGGCTGGTTGATTTCAAAAAACCGCATTTCAGTGGTCGAAGCGCTTTGTTGAAAGAAAAGCAACGCGGCCCGAAATACACACTGACCAAACTCGACATCGAAGGTAATAAACCGGCCGAAGGCTCGTACATTTACAGGAACAAACGCTGCACCAAGGAAATCGGCTATGTCACTTCGGCCATGTGGTCGCCGGCTGTAAAAGCCAACATTGCCCTCGCGATGATCAAAACAGAGCACCTGAAGGGCGAGCTCTGGGCCGAAATCTACTACGAAAAAGAGCTGCGCCAATACAACCGGGTGGTCAAATGCACCGTCAAAAACAAGCCATTCTGGACCCCCGCCCGCGCCCGGGAGACGCCGCCGCCCGATTTCTGAGTTTACCGCAACAGGTTGTATACTTGTCAGTCGAACGTCTGGAGCCTCCAATGCACGCGACTGACTTTGTAGAAAGCTATTTCGACGCCTGGAATCACTGCGACCCGCAGGCAGTGGCCGATCACCTTGCGGTCGATGGAGTCTACTGCGACATTCCTGAAAATGTGCAACGCACACATGATGAGCTGATTGTGAGCCTCAATCAGTTCTTTTCGCGCTACCGGCATCGTTATGAGCAAGTTGGCGACATCCTGACGAACGGCAACACCATTGCATTTCAATACAAGATGATTGCAGGCGGTCGAAAACGGAATAATGGGATTCCGGATTCATGGACAGGTGCGGAGTTCGTAACACTTAACGGTGATGCAGCCATGACAATCACTGATTACTACGATGCCCCAACCAGTTCCACCATGCCGGCTGGCGAATCTGTCCGGGAGCAAAAGTACGCGAAGTCCGGGTTAAGTGATGAGCAACTGCTCAGCTACAAAGCCCGTCTCGAGCACATCATGAGCTCACAACAAGCATTCCTGCGATCAGACCTCACGTTGCCGAAGCTGGCGGAAACTGTCGGCTGTTCCGTGAATCACTTGTCACAGGTGATTAATTCCGGATTCAATATGAGTTTTTTCGATTACCTGAACCGGTACCGAATCGAACATGCTCGGGAATTACTATCCGGATACGATAGCCAGCACGGTGCCATTTTGAATATCGCATTCATGGTGGGCTTCAATTCCAATTCTGCGTTTTACGCTGCGTTTAAGAAGTGCGTCGGGCAGACTCCCGCCCAATATCGCAGAGCCCGGTCAAAGAGCGCCTGACCAATTCAATCGGAACATCCTGACCGGCACAGACACCATGGAGAGCGTGGAATTATGAATAACGGACACTGCGAATGTGGGCGAGTCACTTTCGAATTCGACGGCGAGATAGATGATTTCAGTCACTGCCATTGCTCGCAATGCCGTCGGTTGCATGGCGCCGCTTATGCGACCTTTGCCGGGGTTTCCCGGGACGCGTTTCGTTACCTGTCAGGTGAGTCTGACATCAAGATATACAAATCCTCACCCACTCACGACCGGGTTTTTTGTTCAAACTGCGGGTCTAATATCATGGTTTCGCTGACCGAAGAACCGGGCATTTATTATTTGAGTATGAGTGCGATTGAGGGTGATCCGCCGCTCCCGCCCGGCTACCACATCTTTGTCGGCTCAAAGGCGCCGTGGCACGAAATTACAGATGATCTCGTCAGTCACGATGCTGCCCCGCCTGGGTAACGATCATTTCAGACCGCCAGTCCAGACCGGGGTAATCGTCGCCGGAGGCAGCATTGACGCATTTAATGCCAGCGTTGGTGTTTGCTTCGACGATTCCAGCTCATTTGATAAGGCACGGCGTTTCGGAAATCCGGAATCGAGGGATTCAATCTATGAAAAGCCGGCACGAAACCAGTTTCGAGCCGGCTTTTTTTATTTCTACCCCACAGAACAACTCATATCCTGACCGCAGCACAGCGGCGATTTGATCTTGCCATGGTCATTCGGGCATTTTGAAATTTGCACACTTTTGCCGTCCGGCAATTCCAGCATGTCATTTTCAAGCGGAGCGTCGCAGTGACCGCAGGTTGCATTGACGCTCATACCGCATTTTTCACATTCATATGTTGCCATTAGCTCTTCTCTTTTATTTATCAGTGATTCTGATACGAACTGACTGTACAAATATCAGTCAGTGGTGTGCTGGGGCATACTCGCTTCACCGTCCGGATGCACAATAAACACCTGCGCCATCTTCACGTCGAGCGCGGTTGAGATGGCGGTGTTTCTGCCAGTTTCCGGGTCCGGGTAAGCATCTGCGAGACGACTCAATGCCTTATAAAGCGAAATGCCTGATATCTGCCCATTACTCAGGTGATGCGTGGAGTCATTCCTGATCAACTGCTTGTAATAGGTATCAACATCGGCATAACCGGCGATCATTCCGTTTGCGTTTGTTAGCGTCAGGTCTAACTGAAATCGCATGTCACGAATTAACTGAAAGGTTGGAACGCCCAGGTTCATCCATGGAATTACTACATCAGCAATCGGCTCGGTGGTCAGCACCGAGTCAACGATTTTTCCTTCAGTTTGCCGAATGAGTTTGGCGCCCCAACGCAGATCAACTCTTTGCGAGCCGCCAGACATCACTTTCATGCCCGTTGCGTCAGTCAACAACCGATCCATACCGCGATAGACAGTCACCGTAACGCTGTCGTCATTCTCCAGGTTGTCGACTCCGGATAATTCGATCATTGTCCGGTTGTAAGCCCGATCGGCGATCGCCTTGTCCTGGAAAATAACCTCAACGCCATCCGGCCCCCGGAATCCAATGATGCAACCGACCGCACGATAGACTTCGTTATCGATACCCTGCGTGCCGTCGGGATGCGTAAAATCATTCTGCCCCACTTCACCATCGAGGTTCAGGCCGTAGGAATACGGCCCTTCGATGTCATAAAACGGCAAAGGATCGGGCTCAGTCGTCGGATGCCAGGTTTCAATCTCCTGGGCCAGTTGCGTATCAACCACTGTCCGGTTCTCAACGTCCGGAAACAGAATTTCGAACTGTTCTCGAGGTCCGTCGTTGAAACCTTTCGGACATTCCTCTTTCGCGTCAGGCGTTTGATAGACAGACCAGAACAGGTTCGTCATTACGTATCCGATTCGCCCATCTCTCAGGGTCATCGGTGTAACGTCGGCAGCAACGGATGCGCTGAAAGCCATCCCGACTATAGTCATTAATGCTGCCGGCAATCGATTCTTCATAGCGTGCCCCTCATGTAATCGTCTCTCACCCAGAACGCCTTGATGCCATTTCTTTGCGCACGCCATTCTCCCGTACCGGAGCCGTTGAGGTCGCCCGGGTTTTCATCACCACCGTAGGTGTAAACAGGCCGGTCGCGATACGCCCAAACAGTCATGGCGTCAGGCTGTTCCGGAGATGCGAGATGCCCCGATTTCGGATCAATGCTGATGACGCTCCATGCACGACTGTTGCTGGTCGTACCCGGTTCCGCCTGCACGTAAGGCCAATACTCCAGGCATTTTTCATAGTCGCCTCCTCCACACATTGCGAGGCGGTAGACCTGGGTATCGTTCGGATGATCGCAGCTCAACTGGTCAATCGAATCGTCGCCGCATGTATAGGTATAGATAGTCATTCCTCGGGCGTCGGCAACCACCCGCCCCGTCAACGTATCCTGAAGGGTGAAGCTATCCGGAAGCGGTGGCGCCAATTGTGTATAGACGTTGCTCCAGCCAGGAACATCGCTGCCCTCAAGACTCCAGGACCCCTCATCCAGAACGTGGGTATACAACGGTTTTTGCCTGAACGCCCACTGCCTGACGCCTGGCGAGCGTTCGATAATTGACCATTCTCCCTTAGCCCGGGCCAGTTCCGGTGCAGACACCGGGCGCCACGTACGTGCACATTCTGTGTCGCACATTGAGGATTCAGCGGTGTCCTGATCGTAGACGTATAAAGATTCATTCTTGTCGGTCGTCAACAGACGGCCGTTGGTGGTTGTTGCGACCGAGAACCCCGGTGGAACTCTTGGCATTGGCCCAACAGGAACTCGATAGGCGGGAGAATCACCGCCATAGCGGCGCGTCGAACCGCCAAGGACATCTCCTGCCTGTTTGTCAAGAACCGAGGTATATAACGGTTGCTCTTCGTAGGCCCATTGCCGTGTGCCGTCCTTGCGATCAAGGATGGTCCAATCGCCGACGGCTTCGGCATCATCGGGTGCGAGAACCGGTGGCCACAGATCGGTGCAACTCGGCCGCTTGTCCAGTTCCGGCAGCTTGATTCCCGGCGGATACGGACTCATCAAGCCAGCAGTGACCGTCCGGACTTCGTCGTAACAAGCCGGCTTTCCTTTGGTTTCACCGCTGTAGCCATTGCGCAAGCCATGGAAAGGCCAGATGTACAAAGTGTGACCGTTGCTATCGGCAAACACCGGGCCGTCCAGCTCAGTATTTTCTACATGAAAATCCGGTGGCATTGGCACATCTATGTAAGCTTCAACCAGCGGTTCTGAATCCACGCCCGCTGACTGGGCATTGACGTCAATCGTCAAAGCGCAAAGCGCCGCGATCGCGAATGCGCCCAGGTTGCCCGGTCGACGCCGGGATTTAAACGAGAATTTCACCGATCTCTTTTGAGGTGTTGTTGCTCTTGTCGCCCCAGGACGGTACGTCCACTCCCATTAACTTCATTGCGGTGTATCCAAGACGACACCCGGGACTGCCGCCGCCATCGATATGCAGGCCGGTCTTGACCCTGCCGCCAGCCGTACCAGCGCTGAACATCGGGATACCTTCGATTCCGTGGATCTTCGCGAACGACTGATCTGTCGTTGCGTAAATCAGGGAGTTATCGAGCAATGTCCCGTCGCCCTCACGGAAGTTCGCCATGGCCTCTACGTAATAAGCCCACTCGTCCATCGCTCGCCGCACATACCAGGATACATTCGGCTGACACTGCAGTTCTTCATCAACCGCTTCCTCATGGGTCGCGGTGTGGTGCGGCTTGTCATAGCCCGGCTTCGTCGTCGCTGAAAATGCAGAGGCATAGAACATGTTGGTGACACGAGTCTGGTCGCAAGCGACTGCCATCAACATCAAATCTGTCATCATGCGGTGTCGCTTGGCCACCAGGTAGGCATCGAGACCCGATGGCAGGTCTTCAGGCTTGTCGGTCATGATGCAGGCCTCTCGCGGATCCGGCTTCGTAAGCTGCAGGTCAAAGCGGCGCTCCAGATCGCGCAGGCCCGTGAAATACTGGTCAAGCCGTGCCCGGTCTTCTGTCCCAAGTTCCTTGTTCAGCTTGCGTGTCTCTTCAAGCACGGTAGACAGAGAGCTTTTGCGAACCATAACTCGTGGATCCGGCGTGAATTCAGAGGCGTTTGGATCCTGGAAGTCAGTACCAAAGAGGCGCTGATAAAACCTTAGTGGCGACCATTCCGGCACATTCACGGAGTTGCCATTTTCGTAGCTGAAGCTGTTTCTCACGTCGCCTGTCGCGGTTGCACTCAGACTGCGGAATCGCGTTGCGTTGCCAATCTTCCGCGAGACCGTGACGTCGATTGTTTCACCCGGGCGATTCGCGGAGGTCATCGGCGCAATGCCGGACCTCAGAATGACCCATCCGGAGTGATGACAGAGATTCGGTGCCGCGTCCTTGAAGACATGAAAATTCGTGTACAGATTTATGTGTTTCTGGACCGGCGCCAGCGACGCGATTTCCGGTGGCAGATCAAAATTGGCCCCGGTTTTTTTCGGTACAAAAATCGCCTCGCTCATACCCAGCCCCCATGACCAGGTGCCAAAACGCTGCGGGATCGGCACACCGGAAGCGAGCGCAGTTCCGCTTTCGTTCAAAAAGCAATCGAGAAACGGAAGCGCGATGCTCACCACACTGCCGTTCAACATGCCTTTCAATACGCGACGTCTGCTCAATTTGCTCATGCGACGATCTCCTCTTACCTCACTTGCAATATTAGTTTAGTGCTAACTTCGACGGCAATGCGTCGTTTTCGTTCGCCACGGATTCTGCAGCCACCGGATCCGGTCTGACCCGCGAAAAGGCCTGACTAACTGCGATATCCCGCAACAAATCCGGAACCTTGAAGCCTTGCTCAACGAACCGCTGCTCAAAGCTTGTCAGGATGTCACGATCGTAACGCAACGACACCGGCCCGCCGGTTCCGTAAGCGTATAGTCGATTGACCAGACATTGTGACAATTTCGGGTGGTCGCGCATGGCCTGGGTCAGGCCCCCGACGGTATCGTAGGTCGTGCCATCAAGCTCGCCACTAATGTCGAGTTCAGCCCCGTTTTCCGTTTCCCGGTAGCGGCCCGCCCCATCAAAATTCTCGAGCGCCAGACCCATAGGGTCCGTGATCAGGTGGCAGCCGGCGCAGGCTGGATTGGTATTGTGAACCTTGAGCCGCTCTCTTGCCGTCGGGACATCGCCCGCATCCTCAAGCGCGGAAAAATCCACGTCAGGTGGCGGTGGTGGCACCTTCTGGCACAGGAACAGTTCCCTCAGCGCTTTGCCGCGCAGCGTCGGTGAACTTCGCACAGCGTGCGAATGTGCTGCCAGGAAACTTACCTGGGTCAACAAACCGCTGCGTGAACTGTCTTCAGGATATTCGTAAGGCACCCAGCCATTCGTTGTGGGCGTACCGTAAACTGCGGCGAGGTTCATCGACATAAACGTTTTGCGGGTCGTGAACAGATCCCTGTAATCCAGGTTTTGTGTGATCACATGATCAATCACCGTACGCAACGTTTGTTCCCGCGCATCGGCCAACGTGGCGCCCGTGACCGCTGGATAGACAATCGGATCTTTGGCGAGGCTGTCAAACGTATCAAATGCCATCATGTCGTCAAAGAAAGCCCGAACGCCATCTTCAAGCCGCGAACTCCGCAACATTCTCTCGACGGCACTGTCCAGGCCTTGCCGGGTGTGTAACTCACCGTTTTCAGCTGCCAGTAACAGCTCGTTGTCGGGCCCGGAATTCCAAAGGAAATAACTCAGCCTTGACGCCAGGGAATATGCATCGAGACGCTCCTCGCCGGGATTATCGGGGTCGGGCTCTGCAGAATCGACAATGAAAACCGCTTCCGGGCTGATGAGCATGGATTCCAAAGCAATGGCCAAACCCGAATAGAAATCTTCAGTCTCGTTGGCCGCGTTGTCTGCCACTGAGACAAGCTCGGACACTTTGTTTTCACTAAGCGGCCGACGGTATAGAAGTCGCCCTGTTTCCCTCAGGAACTGTGCCGCACAGGCGGCATCCGCCTCCGTTGATGAAACCGGCTCGCAAGGAATCAGGTAGTCGCGGTGATACTCGTCGACAACTTTTTCCGCCACAGAGGTCGCCGCCTGCTGAATCTGCTGTACCTGGTCCGAGGTGACCCCGACAAATGCGGCACCGGAAGACAGCAACCCATCGGTCCGTGCTAATGGTGGCAAGGGCGGCGCCACGGCATTGCTGATGTCAGCGCCGAAAATCTGGGCGATCGTATTGGTGTATTGCTCGCCGGTCATGAGTCGGACCCGCAATGGCGAGGCACTGTTTTCGGGTTCGACCGGTCCGCTTTCGCTCGAGCAACCCACGACCGCCAGCACCAACGCCAGACCGGCCACTGTCCTGATTTGAATTTTAGTGAAATATGTCAACAAGCGGGCACCACGCAAGGTCAATCCTGCCGGTGATTATATCACCGGAACGGCCCGCCACCCGAAGATTCAGGATTCTGTCACACGATGCGTACAAGGCAGCTCTAACGTTGCTTCGCGACCTGCTCGGCCGTCACTAATCCCGCTGAATTGCCCCAGTTACTGCGAACGTAACTGGCAACTGCAGCCACTTCGGCGTCCGTGAGCAAATACTGGAATTCCTCCATGGGATTGCGTCGCTTCGTGGGCAAAGGTGGATCGGGCAACTCGGGGCCATAAAGAATGACGTTGATCAAAGAGGCTGGGTTGCTGGCTTGCACTGCCAGGCTGCCACCAGCCAGCCTTGGCGCCGACTCATCATCGCCCAGCCCTGTCGGCAAATGGCAGGTGCCACAATGCAGGTTGTAGACCGTTCGGCCCATTCCAAGCACATTGCTGTCCGGCGCCCGATTCAGCTCATCCTCATGGGCGGGCAAGCTCTTCAAATAGACGGCCATTGCCTCGATATCTGTTTCACTCAGATGGCGGGTGCTGTTGATGATCACCTCGTTCATCGGTCCATAGGTCTCGACGTACTTGTTCAGGCCGGTCTTTAAGTAGGCAGCAACCTCCTCAACAGGCCAGAGCGCCAGCCCGGTGGGCGCCGATGTCAGGTTCGGGGCAACCCACGGTCGCAATGCGCCACCGGGCACCCTGTCCAGATACTCTCCGCCCGCCATTGCCCTGCCCGAATCCTCTGCGCCTAGCGCGTTGCGCGGAGAATGGCAGGCTGAGCAATGAGCCAGCCCCTCAACAAGATAGGCACCGCGGTTCCATTCTTCCGATTCCGAATCAACCTGCTCATAAGAACCGGCATCAAAAAACTTCCCTTTCCAGAAAGCCATGAGCGAGCGTTGGTTGAAAGGGAACGACAGCTGGTTTTCCGGTGCCTCGCGGCGCACCGCCGGAATACCTTGAAAATAAGCGTAAAGGGCCGCGACATCCTCGTCGGTGACTTTCGTAAACGCTGTGTAGGGAAACACCGGGTAAAGGTGCTCACCGTCAGGACGAACGCCGTGGCGCATTGAATTCAGGAACTGGACTCCCGTCCAGTTCCCAATGCCAGTTTCCGCATCGGGCGTTATGTTGGTCGAGTAGATTGTGCCGAAAGGCGTCTCGAATGCCAGGCCACCCGCCATGAACTCGCCGCCGGGCGCCGTGTGGCAAGTTGCGCAGTTTCCGGCAACGGCCAGGTAGCGACCGCGCTCAATGATCGATTCATCAGGAACCGAAAAATCTGCGCTGGTTGAGGTGTTCTTCGAATGATCCGTCTGCACCAATAGCCATGCCGCTGCGAGTACCGGAACAAGCAGGACGATAACCAGGAGACGGGGGAGGGATTTTGACAAGTTAATTGCTCAGCCGAAGCAGGCTGGTGCCGATCTTGAATACGATGCAAAAGGCAGGGATGCGGATTCAAACACCATGAATGGCTGTATCCGGTTCGTTACGGTTGATTGTCTCATTCCGCAATTACGCTTAACACTGCGCGGCTTGTCAATAGCCTCTCGAGCCAGCCAGGGGCCAGACACTCGCACACTTCAGCAAATATGCCGCTGTTACCCAGTTTCGGCGCTCCCGATTTCACAAATTGATCGCCAAAATGCATCTGCTCATGTCTGGACTATTTCGAAAGGATGCGATTAAAACTCAGCGGCACCGCCTCCTCGGCGACGTCGCCCTGGCGCAACCATTGTCGTTCTCGATCATTACGTTCTTTCTCATCGGCATTATCGCGGCAGCCGTATCCTTTCTGGCGCTCGCGTCCTACGCGCGCAAAGAGACGGTCACAGGCTTTCTGTCTCCCGAAGGTGGCATTGCCAAGATTCATGCACCAAGAAACGGCACTATCGAAGAGGTGTTCATCAGAGAAGGTATGTTCGTTGAACAGGACGCCCCACTGCTAACAATCGTTGGCGGAACGATTTCAGAATCAGGAGTAGTGGCCGGGAGAGAAATGCTTGAGGCAATTGAGTCACAACTGGACGAATCTGATGCACGGTTGAAACTCGAATACCGGCGACTCGAAGCTGAAAAAATCAGGCTGACCGTAGAGTGCGACGGTCTCGTCGCAGAACGGCGGACGATTGACAGGCAAATCGCGATTCAACGTCAGCTGCTTACGAGTCTGGAGCTGAATTTTAGTCGCATTAACAAATTGGCGGACGACGGCTATGTCAGCAAGCTTAGTCTCGTCGCGAGCCAGGAGAATATCCTCAACAACCAGCAAAAACTTGCCGGATTGCTGCAGCAACACGCGTCGATGTCGACACAGATCTCTCGCGCAGAGCAGTCCCTCGAAAGCCTGGTGTTCGAACACGAGTCGCACTTATCGGTCATCGAAACGGAAAGAGCCGGGCTTATGCTTCGCAAAGCCGAACTGATCGGCCGACAATCGATCACGGTGACGGCCCCTGTCGCTGGCAACGTCACGGCACTTCAGGCTGTTACCGGCTCGTCCGTAAACAACCGTCTGCCACTGGCAGGAATCATTCCGCAAGACGCAACGCTTGAGGCCCACCTTTTCATCCCAACGCGCGCCGCCGGGTTTATCGAAGCGGGCCAGGAAGTTCGACTGCAAATTGACGCGTACGACTACAAGCGATTTGGCATACACATTGGCACGGTCTCCGGGATATCCTCGACCGCGCTCACCCCGCTCGAAACCCTGCCCGAAATACAGGTATCAGAACCTTACTACCGGGTGACGGTCCAGCTTCACAAACAAAGCATCACAGCGTATGGCCGGCAGATCGCTCTGCAATCCGGTATGCAATTGTCGGCAGATATCGTGCTTCAGAAACGCTCGCTCTTCAGCTGGCTAATAGATCCGCTGATTAGTCTTCGGGGCCGAACTTGACTGATGTTGCTGCGCTTCTGAATTTCTCGGGGGTGAAGCGCCTGCCCGTAATTCGCCAGGCAGAGGCTGCCGAATGCGGCCTCGCCTGTGTCGCAATGATCGCGAGCTACTTCGGCCGACCGGTCAATCTCAGCAGCCTGAGGCTCAGGCACCGAATATCACTGAAAGGAGCAACCTTAAAGGACCTGGTTACTACGGCCGAAAAACTCGGCCTGCATTCGCGACCACTTCGCCTGAACCTGAGCTCACTTTCCCGGTTACAGACACCCTGCATACTGCATTGGGGAATGAATCATTTTGTAGTTCTGAAAAAAGTCCGAAACGGCCGTTGCACTATTCATGACCCGGCTTTCGGCGAAAGGAAACAAACTGCTGTCCAGGTAGCAGAAAAATTCACCGGCGTTGCCCTGGAGCTGACTCCTGCAACGGGATTTCAGCAACATGATGATCGGCAGCGCATGAGGCTGACGGACCTGTGGAGCAAGATCACCGGGTTAAAGACCGCCCTGCTTCAGACACTCATGCTCTCAGTGATTCTCCAGCTGTTTGTCCTGGTTGCGCCTTTTTATATGCAACTTGTCGTTGACGAAGTCCTTACAACGTTCGACATGGACCTCCTGATCGTCCTCGCAATGGGTTTCGCTCTTTTGATGTTGATTAATGAAACTGCCAGCGCCCTGCGCTCCTATGTAATCCTCTGCGCCAGCAATATGCTGGGATTCCAGATAGTTTCGAATTTATTTGGACACCTGTTGCGACTGCCGATGCAATGGTATGAAAAGCGGCATGTTGGTGACATCATTTCCCGCTTCGCCTCAACGCGGCCGATTCGGGATCTCTTTACAGACGGGCTGGTTGCCGTTGCCATTGACGGCATCATGACGACCAGCACGCTGGTGCTCATTTTCATCTATAGCCCGATGCTTGGCGCGGTCGTTCTGACCGCCGCGTTTCTTTATGTGCTTCTGCGCGTGGTTCTCTACCGGCCGTTACGGCAGAGGAGCGAGGAACTCATCGCCTCGATGGCTCGTGAGCAATCGGTATTCATAGAATCCATACGCGGAATACAGTCCATAAAAATATTCGGCCAGGAATCCGACAGACACTCCGTCTGGCAAAACAAATATGCCGACGTTATCAACAGCAGTGTTGTAACAGGTCGGCTGAAAATTGGTTTCGACATGGCCAATGGTCTTCTCTTTGGCTTCGAGAATATCCTGGTTGTCTTCCTGGCAGCGAAACTGGTCGCCGCAGGTTCGCTCACCGTTGGCATGATATTCGCGTTAATGGCTTACAAAAGTCAGTTCGTCGGGAAAGTGACCATGCTGGTCGAACGACTGATCGAATTCAGGCTCATAGGCCTTCACCTTGAGAGAATCGCAGATATCACTCTCGCGCCGCCAGAGAGCACTGACGACGAGCAAGTCTGGAGGATTGCGACAAGGCCAAACCAGGAACCGGCCGGCTTTGTACTGGACAGTGTGTCGTATCGCTACGCCGATGGTGAACCCTGGGTTTTGAACAATGTTTCGCTGACTATTTCTGGCAGCGAAATGCTCTCTTTCGTTGGCGCATCCGGCGGCGGCAAGACGACCCTGATGAAACTGCTGCTCGGACTGCTGGAGCCCGACAGTGGGCAGATCCTCTATAACGGGCTACCGCTCCACAGATACGGTCTATCGGCATTCAGACGACAGGTTGGAACTGTAATGCAGGACGATGCATTGCTCTCCGGATCCATCGCCGACAACATCGTTTTTTTCAGCTCGGAACCGGACGTAGACAGGGCGGTTCATTGCGCGAAGAGCGCCATGATTCACAATGACATCATGTCGATGCCAATGGGATACGACAGTCTTGTTGGAGATATGGGCGGCTCCTTGAGTGCCGGCCAGCGCCAGCGCGTACTGCTGGCACGAGCTCTGTACCGAGACCCGGAAATCCTGATACTCGATGAAGGAACCGCCAATCTTGATCCGGAAACGGAGGCCGGTATCGTCCGTATGTTGAAAGGACTGACTATCACCCGGATCTGCGTCGCGCACAAGGCAGCAATAATTGCTGCATCTGACAGAGTCGTTCACCTGCACGCCGGATCTTTCAAGATCATGCGTCATACCAAGGTGGATGCCGCTCGTGAGAACAAAAATGATGTGACACAGATGCAGTCATTGTCTATCGATGGTTAAACGGCGGCTGCTTTCGGGGTATACCGGACACTCGCCACTCAGAATTACACGTCAATCTGCTCTGATATCTGCAACGCGTCATCAACATCAGCGCCGCGATAGCGGACTATACTTTCCAATTTGGAATGACCCAGGAGCAGCTGCATAGCCCGAATGTTCCTGGTTTGTCGATAGATCAACGTCGCTTTCGTCCTCCTCATGGAATCGGTTCCGTACATTGTCGGGTCCAATCCGGCCTCCCTTCCCCACTTTCCCAAAATTCGTGAGTATTGCCTCAATGAAAATCGCCTCAGAATCGCTTACACTCGAATTACTCTCACTTTTATGCTCACCGGGCAGCAAGCGAGAGCAAACTCCCTGAATTGCGAGTGTAGTTCAATGGTAGAACCTCAGCTTCCCAAGCTTCCCGATGCCTCTGTCCACCGCAAAACGACAGTTTTTAGCTACGCGCCCGTGGTTTCGCAGTGACGAAACAGCCAGTTATTCACTCTCTTGAGGTTGTCCACGCTGATCGATTGTCTTCTATGTCGCTTGGGCGAGCCAAGCCGTTTCTGGTAAGCGGTATTCGAGCCGCCCCGGCGCACTGGAGCGTGTCATATATCGTTGAGAAAGCAGGTGACATAGCGATTCCGGTCGCCTGTGTGAACGATGGCGACTACCGACAGGCGACCAGCCAAACAATGTCGTTGGGTAATTATGTAGATCAGCTTAAGCACTCAGAACAAAACGACGCGACCGTACCCTACCTGGCGGAACTTTCCTATGATGAGCATTTTCCTGATCTCGCCAGGGAGCTCGTTAGCCCGCCGAATCTGCGCGGAGAAAAATTTACTTCGCGCGTCATGTATCTGGGCAAAACTGTGAACTCACAGATTCACTACCACCCCAGAGGCAGTGCCATGTTGTTCTGCATTGCCGGGCGCAAACTCGTGCGCCTTTATGCGCCGACTCAGGGGCGCTATCTTTATCCGGTGCCAGGGACAAATTTCAGCGAAGTGCTGGGCAGCGCGACCGGGCTAAGTGCACCGGAGTACGACAAGGCACGCTATCCCGAATTCGCCAAGGCGAAGTACATCGAGGTGCTCATTGAGCCTGGAGATGTGCTCATGATCCCCATTTATTGGTGGCACGGAATTCAGAACTTCGACGAGATTAGCCTGACTGCCGTGTATTTTTGGCATCGCTTAGCGCAACCATGGCCCAAGCAATTGCTGCCGGAACACTGGCCCCCGGCAGGTAGGCGGGCCCGGTATTTTAAAAGTAAATACAAGCGTATTCTTGATCGGCTGCGACCAAAGCCCCGTTAGGGATGCCAGGGTACCCGACTCATTTCACCTGGCGAAAATAATCTCGACTACCTGTGTAGCGATTTGTTGTAGAGAGTGAATTCTATCAACCTCGTGAGTATTGAGAAAATTCCTCCCATTAATGGTCGTCGCTTGTCTGGAACGCCACCATCCATCCGTGGAAACTCCTCTTCAGCGATATTTCTGTGCCCATCGGCGTCTATTTTTTCGAGGGGATCGCAGTGGCATTCCAGGCGTGGGCAACAGTGACGATAGTGTCTGCAATCAAAGCCCTTGACTCATCTGGAGGGGGGGTGCACTCCAGTCGATTCTGTTCATGCGCGATTATTCTTGCGCCGGGCCTCATCTTGTTGAGCAAAGTTGGGACCAGCTCTGTGACGGTTTCAACTGGAAGGAACAGGAATATGACGGTAGCGTCTCTGATCGGGGCGTGTATGGCGTCATCAAGATGGATTTGGACAAGGTCGGAGACCCCGCTGCTGTGTGCTCTTTTAGTTGCAATGTCGCATAGATCCGGGTCTTGCTCATAGCCGATCGTACGGCATCCGCGTTGCATTGCCGCAGCAATTGCGATTCGGCCATCACCGCAACCCAAATCCATCAAAACATCGTTTTCATTCACTGAGGCAAATTCCAGCAGCTCCGGAATCAGCTCTGTCGCGGTTCCCATGAAAGGGCCAAGCGGCTGGCGACGCTTCATTATTCCAGACTTCTCCAACAGTATCCGGATTGGACGCAAGCCAAAGGTGAGTGGCCACAACGTTGCTGGCAGCGGCACCAATCTGGCATCTTCTCCGTTAGGCTGAAAAAACCGCCATAGAGATTTCTCCCGTGGTTTTCGATGCCATTCAAGTATGATCCGGGCGCTTGAGTTATCCGTGCTGACGCATATGATCTGGCTGTTATAACTATAGCGCCGGTATACCTCCCAGGCTGCCCCGTTTGTTTCAATTTTTGGAACGTACCCGTTAGCTTTCAATATCTCAATCGCGTCAGATGGATCATCTGTCTGCAGCGAGATCCTGATTAAGTGGAACTGACGGTTTTGCGCTTCTGTCGTTTCCTTCCTCAAGCGCGCCTTTATGCCTGCGTCAGCGAGGCGCCCGCAAACATTTTTGCCCTCTTTTTCGCAGGCCTGCGTGATCCTCTGGCAAACACCGATCGCGCGCTGCAATATGCTGATCTGAGCCTCTGTTCCAGTCTCTGAACAGGTTTGCAGAAGTTCTCGGGCGACGGACTCCAGTTGCGAATCATGAATGGCTTCCATGAGCCTCAGGTTGATGGAATCGGTCGTCATTGGGTCAGGCTAACCTATTTGTAAGTGGACGTTGGCGTAAGCATGGAAGACGATTTACCCGGTCTCTCATTGTCAGTTGTTGGACAACCAGGACGTGAACGATTTTTTTCAAACGCTGACGGAGTCCGCCAGGATGCGCTGTTGCCGGAATATGAATCCAATTGATCGACCTGCATGGCAATTGTGGCCGGAACTTCCAGCACAAAGTCCTGCGGAGTCGCCCTGACCCCGCTCGACTCGGCAAATTCGCGATTAATCTTATGGTCAGCAGGGGGTGTCCACGGCCACCAAAGAAGACTTCTTCTCAAAAAACTTTATCTAAGCCGTGAAATTTACACCATATGCTGACGAGCTGCATTGCCAAGAAAGGTGTCAGGTTTATTTGCGGACACTCGCCACTCAACACCCGTAGCAACCATCAGCCAGAAACGGCGGATTAACTTTCCCAGTACAGACCCATAATTGATCAAAAGCCGGTCCAATCAGCTGATTTCAAGCCAGGGTCGGCATTCCCGGCGATTACAAACGAGAAGACACAGATGCAGTCATTGTCCATTGATGGTAAAACGCCGGAGCACTAAATCTTTCCATTTTCGGAAAGCATGGAGAAAGAGTTGAGAATATTGGCATTGAGTCTGACAGCGCTGTTCGCCGTTTCGACCGCAGCGAATTCGCAGGAAACAAGCTGGCCGCAGGAGCTGACCGGTGACGACGGAACGGTCGTCCTGATTTACCAACCCCAGGTCGAAGTATTTACGGGGAATAGTCTTCAAGCGCGGGCT
>CAJQPR010000033.1 GCA_905480255.1 uncultured Woeseiaceae bacterium
TGATGGCTTGACAAGGGACCGGGGCTAGACCAGAATCGCGCCCCGCACCTAAGGGTGAGCAAAATTCCCCGGTAGCTCAGTTGGTAGAGCAGATGACTGTTAATCATCGGGTCCGTGGTTCGAGTCCGCGCCGGGGAGCCAAATTAAGAAAGCCCGCTTTTTAGCGGGCTTTTTCTTTTCCGGACTAACGCATCAACCACCGCCACCGAGTGTGCGGTGCTCCTTTTGATGAAACGTAATGTCCAGGGCAGTCTTCGTAAGCATCAGAATGATCAGCCCGGACAGCGGCTGCCCCTGCTCGATCAGAATGACATTCTCGCACCAGAACAGGAGTAACGGGGACAGCCGACCGACCGGTCATTTGCTCGCCGAGATCTCGATAACGACATTCCACATGTATTGCACCAGGCTAATGAAGGCTTCCTCTTCTATGCGTTCATTATCTCCGTGTGCGCCGAAGCCGCTATTGATCTCCTCAATCGAGCGCGCCGGCCCGATGCCATAAGCCTGCACGCCTTTCGCACGGACCTGCGCCATATCCGTCGCGCCGGTTTGCATGATTGGCAGCACGGTAGCGTCGGGGTACATACGCAACGCGACATCCTCAAGCACCTGGAACATCTCGTTGTCGATATCGGACGGTGGCGCGGCGGGTCTGTAAATGTGTTCCGGGATGATCTCGACCCGCGGATCGTCGATAACCTGTGCAAGCTTCGCGTAAAACTCCTCGACGTTCTCATCGGGCAACATTCGGATATCGATAATTGCCTTTGCCTCCGACGGGATCACGTTGCGGCGAAAACCGGCGTCGATAACGGTTGGCACAACAGATGTCCGCGAGATCGAGTAATGGTAGGGAAAAGTCTCAAGGAAGTGCCGCTGAATGGCCTCCTTCTCGTCCTCGTTTTCAACGTTGAGATAACGCCAGGCGTCCTCCGGCGCCGATATCTCTGCCATGCGCCGAAAATAGGTCCGCGTGGTGTCGTTGAGGCGGACTTCTGTCTCCCAGGCTCCAGCCTTGGCAATGGCGTTTGCGAGAATGGTTACGGCGTTGTCCAGGGTCGGCTTCGAACCGTGTCCCGGCGTGCCACGTGCGACCAGCGTCACGCGACGCGGCATCTTCTCGGTCGTCTCGATACCCACCGTGTTGACCTTCTCGTCCCGAATGACGGACTGGCCACCTTCTGCCAACGCATATTCGGCTGCAATCTTGTCGAAGTGTTGCTCAACCATGAAGTTGATACCAACCTCCGGGGTACCCTCCTCGCCCGCCTCCGCAAGCAAGATGATGTCGCGATCCAGCGCAACGCCGTAGCGCTTGAGAAGCTTGATGATCATCAGTCCTGCGGCGAGATTATCCTTGTCATCGAGAGTCCCGCGCCCGTAGATGAAGCCGTCCTCGCGACTGCCGCTGAAGGGATCGGCATACCATTTCTCGGGTTGCACACCCACGACATCAGTGTGCCCCATAATGAGCAGCGGACGCTTCGAACCATTACCCGAAATTCTGGCCACCAGGTTGCCTCGCGATTCCTCCAGGGCGAACACTTCGGACTGAATACCCTCTGCCGCAAGCTCTGCCTGCAGATACTCGACCACCAGGGTCTCGTTACCGGGCGGATTTGTGGTGTTGATCTGCACAAGCTCGACCAGATGCTGGACCGCTTCCTCGCCGGCCACATCCCAATCGATCAGATAGGACTGCTGGGCAGTCGCCGTAGCCATGCTACACAGAAACACCAAGCCGCTGATTATTCTCATATTTTCTTCGCCGTCGAATTGAATTATCGGCTTAGAATAGCCCGTCGGCCGGACAAGAGAAACAAAATTGACTATGTCACTCGTTAATCGCCGAACCGCACGCGGCATTGGCGGATTTACTTCGCATTGACCGAGCGTGGAATGAGGCAGAGCAGCACTATCTCACGGCCCTCGAACTCGATCCGTATAACCCTGGCTCGCATTCCGTGGCAGCGCACGCGTATGCAATAAACGGGCAGCTTGACAAGGCCCGCAAGCATGCGGAATCGGCGTGGGAGCTTGGGCACCCAACCACCCTGTATCAGGTACTTGAATATCTGATCATTGGCCGCGCGTTCGAAGAAGCACGCCAGTTACTGAACGGAAACCCCGACTTTTTCGATTCCGAGGATCTCGATCATTTCGAAGCTTTCATCGCGGCCACGGAAGATCCGACCAAGGCTGGAGAATTCCTGGCAAGAGGTGTCGAAGGCGCATCGAATTTTTGGTTTGCGCTGGAACATTTTCGTCTTGGGCGCTTGGATAAGGGGGCGGCTCGATTACCTGCGATTAGTCCCTGATAACCTCCCTGAGGAACTCGAGGAATGCATCACCGGTGTCCTCATGGCTTAGCCCGTAAGCAACAGTCGCCTGCAGATAACCAACCTTACTGCCACAGTCATAGCGTACACCACTGAACGAGTACGCATAAACGGCTGCCTCATTCAGCAAGTCGGCGATGCCGTCGGTGAGCTGAATTTCGCCGCCGGCACCCTGCCCGATGTTCTCGAGCTTGTCGAAGATTTCCGGGGTCAGCAGATAACGGCCGACGACGGCCGAATTGGAGGGCGCATCCTCCGGTGCCGGCTTCTCGACGATGCCGGTGAGACGATTTCGGTCATCGGCATCGACCGATACGATGCCGTAGCTTGAGGTGTTCTCGCGAGGCACGGTTTCGACTGCGACCACGCTGCCGCCATGAGCGGCATGTTCGTCAGCCATCTGCGCAAGACAGCCCGGCTCGCCAGCGATCAGATCGTCCGCAAGGTGCACAAAAAAAGGCTCATGTCCGACCGCCGGCCGTGCACAGAGAACAGCATGGCCCAACCCCAGGGGTTTCCCCTGGCGGATATAAATGCACGAGACACCTTTGGGAACGATGCCCTGAATGGACGACAGTAATTCGTCCTTACCGGCCTGGGTCAGGGCATCTTCAAGCTCGGGGTCGGTATCAAAATGATCTTCAATCGCGCGTTTGGATGCGCCCGTAACGAACACCAGCTTTGTCGCGCCCGCCGCGATCGCCTCTTCTACGGCGTACTGAATAAGCGGCTTATCGACAACCGGTAACATTTCCTTGGGACTTGCCTTGGTGGCCGGCAGAAACCGGGTACCGCGACCCGCCACAGGAAATACAGCTGTTTTGACTTTCTGGCCCACGAGACGCTCCAACAATGAGGAAGGACCGCATCATAACGAAATCGAGGTTGCCGAAACATGACGCTCGTCACGAGAGGTGACAAGAGCCAGGTCCGCCGCCTCGCGAACCCGGCCCACTGACGCCAAAGCGATCCTACTTTTTCTGCCCGGAGATCTTGATATCCGTTCGATTCAGCTCGACCGTGCGCTCACCGATACCCTTCACCAGCGAGAGGTCATCCGCACTTCGAAACGGGCCGTGCTTCTTGCGATACTCGACAATCGCCCGGGCTTTGGAGAGACCCACGCCCTTCAGCTCAGCCGAGATTGTCTCGGCATCAGCGCTATTGATATCGACCTGCCCGGCCAATGCGGTTAGTGGTGCCATCAGCAGGAAAGCTATGGCGGCGGTACTCAGGATTCTCATTTTCAGCTCCTTTCTTGGTATGAGAACAGGGAGCCTAGCGGCACCGTTGCGCCGCGTCCGTCAGCGAAATCGGGTAATTTATTCGGTAATGCTGTGCTGCAATACCGTGTCGAATTGAACGCGTGAGGCTGGCCGCTGTGTTTCCCAGTTTCGGCAACTCGGGCATTGCCACAGCAGACGCTGACTAGAAAAACCGCACTCCTGACACTGGTAACGCGGTGTTGCCGCCGCAAGTTTTGACAATGCGCCCCGGACTCGCGCAAACCTGGAGTCAGTTTCACCCTGATCATCGGACAACTGCTGCAGTTCCACAAACTCACCCAGGGTAGGCTCCTTGAGCATGTATTGCTCCACGCATTCATCAATGACCGGTATACCGCCAATATCGTTGACGATGGCCGTGTAGGCGACCAGCGATGACATTTGCGGATTCTTGGCCAGCATGCCCTTGAGCGCACGCTCGAGTTCATCGACCTCATTTTCACGCGTGTAGATCGCGACAATTTCCGGGAGAGCCTCGGCAATAAGGTAGGTATTCTCGTCGATAATACGGTGGTAGAGCTTGAGCGCTGTCTTGCTGTCATCGGTGTCGCGCGCGATATGCGCACGCGTCAGCGCACCGCGCATGGTTCGCGGCCTGCCGGCTTGCGCGTTCTTCACGTACTGGCGCGCAGACGCGTAATCGCCTGCCGCGGCTGCGGCTTCCGCCAGCTCGCAGTAATAATGGGCGATCTGCAATGCAAGGGAGCGACCGCCCAAAACTTCCAGACGTTTACCCGCCTCGATCGCTTTCTCCCAATCGCGTTCCTGCTCAAAAATACGACACAGCGCTTCTATAGCCTGCACCTGGTAACGGGAACCCTCTGAAAGCCGTGCGAACAGCTTTTCAGCCCGGTCCAGCAGCCCCGCCGCCAGGTAGTCCTTGGCCAGCGAATACAACGCCTGATCGCGTTGCTCGGCTGCAAGATCCGGGCGAGCAATGATGTTCTGGTGGATGCGAATCGCCCGGTCTACTTCACCGCGTCGACGAAACAGACTACCAAGCGCAAAGTGAGTCTCAATCGTCTTGGCATCTACCCGAACCATGCGCAGGAAATGCTCCAGCGCCTGGTCGGTTTGCTCATTCAACAGGAAGTTGAGGCCTTTCAGATAGTCGATGTTGAGCGGCGGTGGCGCTTCCTCATCATCGCGCTCGCTAAAGCGCCCAATCACCCAACCAGCCGCCGCCAGCAGCAGGAAAAGACCTGCAAGTATTAACGCTTTTTCAGTCGGCATCGCTGAGTGGCAGATTGCGGAGGCTGCTCACCTCGTTTTCGGTAGCGCGCAGTGAGCGGCGCAGAATGCGACGCTCGTTAATAAGCTTCAGGACAAAGAAACCGAGGCAAAGGATGCCAAACAGCCATCCCAGCGCAAAGGTGACCGTAAATGCCAGGGGAATCGACGTATGCACCGCGGTGAACGCCAGGTCAATATCGATCATGCCCGTGTTATTTGCGGTGAATGTCGCCATAACCACGACGATGAGAATGATCAGTATCGCCAACCCGATACGTTTCAGCATGCGTTTGCTCCGCAAATCCGGTAAACCCGAAAGCTATGATGCGACCTGCTGCCGCGACGGATCAACTCTTGATAGGGAAATGCCGGCTGTCGTCTACGCGATCACGCAGATCCTTGCCCGGCTTGAAATGCGGTACGTACTTACCAGACAAAGCCACAGCTTCACCGGTCTTGGGATTACGTCCGATTCGCGGTGGGCGGAAATGCAGGGAGAAGCTCCCAAAGCCACGAATCTCGATTCGCTGACCTTTGGCCAGCGAGTCGCTCATCAGATCAAGCAGATGCTTGACGGCCAGTTCAACATCCTTGGCCGGCAGGTGTTTCTGCTTACGAGAAATGGCTTCTATCAGTTCTGATTTTGTCATTTTACCTTATGCCGTACCGCCGAATTAGCGTAACTCACGGATATTAAAGGTAATAGTAGCCCAGACCAGCGGGTCTGGGCTACCTTTTTTACTTATTATTTATTTCCGCCGGACATTTTTTCCTTCAGAAGGTCGCCAAGAGTGGTTCCCACGGGCGCTGCAGCGACGTCAGACTTGTAGCTGCTGACAGCCTCCTGCTCCTCGTGAACTTCCTTCGCCTTGATCGACAGCTGAATCGAACGGTTCTTGCGATCAACATTTGTGAATTTGGCCTCAACCTCTTCACCAAGCTTGATCATCGTCCGCGCATCCTCAACCCGGCCACGTGCCAGCTCTGATGCGCGCAACGTACCGAAGATACCATCACCCAGGTCAACCGTTGCCCCACGCGCGTCCACTTCCGTGACCGTGCCTGTGACGATAGAGTTCTTGGGGTTGGCTGCGAGCCAGTTGGAGAACGGATCCTTCTCCATCTGCTTGATGCCGAGCGAGATGCGTTCGCGCTCCGAATCGATAGCGAGAACGGCTGCCTCGATCTCCTGACCTTTCTTGTAGTTCCGCACGGCTTCTTCGCCCGGCAGATCCCAGGAAATATCCGAGAGATGAACGAGACCGTCGATACCACCGTCGAGACCAATAAAAATACCGAAGTCCGTGATCGACTTGATCTGACCGGTAACCTTGTCGTTGCGGTTGAAGGTTGCAGAGAACTCGGCCCATGGGTTCGACTTGCACTGCTTAATGCCCAGCGAAATACGACGACGTTCTTCGTCGATCTCGATGACCATAACCTCAACTTCTTCACCAACCGAGACAACGCGAGACGGATTAACGTTCTTGTTGGTCCAGTCCATTTCAGAAACGTGGACGAGGCCTTCAACGCCGTCTTCGATTTCAACAAAGCAACCGTAGTCCGCAATATTCGTAACCTTGCCGAAGATTCTCGTCTGCGGCGGGTAACGACGCGCGAGATCCTGCCAGGGATCGTCACCGAGCTGCTTCATGCCGAGCGAGACGCGCTGGCGCTCACGATCGAACTTGAGGATCTTGACGTCAATTTCCTGACCAACCTCGACAACCTCAGAAGGATGCTTGACGCGCTTCCAGGCCATATCGGTGATATGCAGGAGACCGTCGATACCGCCGAGGTCGACGAATGCGCCGTAGTCGGTGAGGTTCTTGACGATACCCTTGGCCATGTTGCCTTCCTGCAACTCTTCAAGGAGTTTTTCGCGTTCGGCAGAGTATTCGGTTTCGACAACCGCACGGCGGGATACGACAACGTT
Source organism: uncultured Woeseiaceae bacterium (assembly GCA_905480255.1). Taxonomy (GTDB): domain Bacteria; phylum Pseudomonadota; class Gammaproteobacteria; order Steroidobacterales; family Woeseiaceae; genus SZUA-117. Next base: position 6,798 of record CAJQPR010000033.1, read on the forward strand.
GTTCCGCTGCTGGTCGAGCTTAATGACCTTGAATTCAAGGCTCTTGCCTTCGAGGTAGCCTGGGTCACGAACCGGACGAACATCAACAAGCGAGCCTGGCAGGAATGCCCGGACATTGTCGATCTCAACCGTGAATCCGCCTTTGACGCGACCATTAATCACGCCTTCAACCACTTCACCTGCCTCGAACGCTTTCTCAAGATCGATCCAGGTACGTGCGCGGATCGCTTTCTCACGTGAAAGCCTGGTCTCACCGAAACCGTCTTCCACGGCATCGAGTGCAACTTCAATCTCATCTCCAACGGAGATGCCGCCTTCGTGCTTATCGTTCTTGAATTGTTCTATGGGGATAACGGCCTCGGATTTGAGACCTGCACTGACGAGTACAACATCGTCATTTACCGCGACAACGATACCGGTGATGATAGAACCCGGCTTTATTTGTTGACTGGCAAAACTTTCTTCAAATAATTCAGCAAAACTTTCAGACATGTTATGAAAACCTACGGGAGTAATACTCCCACCCATTTGCGTCGTGTCACATCCTGTGACTGACGGTCATTACAAAAAAGGAGCGAACATCCTGTCCGTTCCTGTCCATGAAACTTTCTAAGGTATTTAGAGGTTGGCGACCCAGTCGAGTACGGTTTGTGTCACCGCTTCGATGGACTGGCCCGAGGAATCCAGAATCCTGGCATCCTTCGCAGGCCGCAGCGGAGCTACCGATCGCTCGGAATCCCGCCGGTCACGGTCCTCTATGTCCCGTGAAAGGGCGGCAAGGCTAACATCCAAGCCCTTGTCTTTCAACTGCTTATGGCGCCTTCGGGCCCTCTCCTCGGCACTCGCCGTGAGGAAGATTTTCAGGGATGCCTCCGGGAACACATGCGTGCCCATATCACGCCCATCGGCCACCAGGCCGGGGTGCTGCTGAAATGCCCGCTGGCGCTCAAATAACGCCTGCCGGACAGCCGAAATCTGCGCCACGGTCGAGGCGCCGGCGCCCGTCTCCTCTGTCC
>CAJQPR010000034.1 GCA_905480255.1 uncultured Woeseiaceae bacterium
CTGATGATGCACGCTACCGGTTTTCCCGAGGACAACCCCTGGGGTGACCGGCAACTGGCCGACACCGACCGCGAACTCATGCAACTTATCGAGAACGGCGTTTCGTTCTCCAATGTTCCTGGCATTACCTACGAGTACAGCAACTTAGGATTTGCGCTGCTCGGACAGATTGTTCAGAAGGTTTCAGGACTGCCTTTTACGCAGTACATGTCGGAAAACGTCTTCGAACCACTCGGCATGAACAGCACGGTCTGGGAATATGAAAATGCACCGGCGGAACAACTGGCGCTCGGCTACGGATGGCGTGATGGCGAGTGGTTTGATGAACCGCTGCTGCATCACGGCTCGTTCGGCGCGATGGGCGGACTGATCTCTTCGGTGGAAGATTTCAGTCGCTACGCTGCGATGCACCTGGCTGCATGGCCGCCACGCAGCGATGCGGATTCGGGACCACTGAAAAGAAGTTCGCTTCGCGAGATGCACCATCCATGGAATTTCTCAGGGCTGGATACCAACTTTGTCTATGCCGATGGCCGCCAATGCCCTACTGCAGCCGCATACACATACGGTCTCGGGTGGAGAAAAGACTGTGACGGACGGGTATTCATCCGTCATTCCGGTGGACTTCCCGGGTTCGGCAGCAACTGGTCGATGATGCCCGACTACGATCTCGCCATTGTGTCTTTTGACAACCGAACGTATGCAGCCACCAGCAATATCAACATGGCGGTTCTGGACGCCATCATCTCCTCTGCCGGACTAATGCCACGCACAATTCCAGCTTCGGAAATTCTCGAGCAGCGTAAGAATGAGCTTATCGCTGTTTTACCCGGTTTCGAGACGGCCGAATCGTCAGGTCTTTTTGCCGAAAACTTCTTTCTCGATACACCGTTGTCTATTTGGCAGGAAACGGCGCGCGCAATGTTTTCCGATGCCGGCCAAATCGGCGCGGTCGGACCAGTGCAGGCTCTAAATCAGCTGCGCGGAACATTCGATGTCGAGGGCGAGCTACAGAACCTACGCATCTTTTTCACGCTGACGCCCGAGAAGAGCCCGCAGATCCAGCAGCTCAGAATCACCTCGATGAGTGCGGAAAACTAAGTCGCTGTATGGCGAAAGGTGACAACAACTGGCAGTTCTGGATTGATCGTGGCGGCACGTTCACCGATGTCGTCGCACTGCACCCAGATGGCAGAATACAAACGGCCAAGCTGTTATCCGAAAACCCGGAACAGTATGCTGATGCGGCTGCCGAAGGCATTCGTCGATTCGTCGCCGGTACGGATTGTATCGAGGCCGTCAAGATGGGCACGACCGTTGCGACCAATGCCCTGCTCGAACGCCAGGGCACTCCGACGGTTCTCGTAGTTACGCAGGGCTTCAAAGATGCGCTGGCCATTGGCTATCAAAACCGTCCTGATATTTTTGCGCTGGATATCCAGAAGCCACTGCCGATTTACGATCGCGTTGTCGAAGCAAGTGAGCGGCTGAATCCGACAGGCGAAGTTCTCACGGAGCTGAACGAGGCCGATATCAGGAATTCGTTGCAGGTGTGTTTCGATGGCGGCCTTCGTTCGGCTGCGATCTGTCTGGTTCATGGGTACCGATATACCGAACATGAAAAACGCATCAGCGATATCGCAAAGGAGATTGGTTTCACTCAGATCTCTGTCTCTCACGATGTAGAGTCGCTGATCAAGTTTGTCAGTCGCGGCGAAACGACGTTGGCTGACGCTTACCTCACGCCAGTGCTGAATAACTACATTCAGGGCCTGCAAAACGAGCTAACGCATGTCGCAACGCCGAAACGATTGTTATTTATGCAATCCAATGGCGGTCTTACACTGGCTGAGAGTTTTCGCGGCAAGAACAGTGTCCTGTCTGGCCCGGCAGCCGGCGTGGTTGGTATGGTGGAAACTGCGTCGAAAGCAGGTTTCAAGCGGCTCATCGGCTTCGACATGGGTGGTACGTCGACTGACGTTTCTGCCTGGAGCGGTGAGTACGAACGCGGCAACGATTCCGAGGTCGCCGGTGTTCGATTGCGTGCACCCATGATGAAGATTCACACGATCGCCGCCGGTGGCGGATCAATCCTGCAATACAAAGACCAGCGTTACCAGGTTGGGCCAGACTCGGCCGGTGCCAACCCCGGACCTGCGTGTTACCGCCGTGGCGGCCCCCTATCCGTGACCGACGCTAACGTCTTGCTTGGCCGGGTGCCGATTGAGCAGTTTCCGCACGTATTCGGTCCGGGTGCCGACCAGCCTCTGGACGTCGCAGTCGTTCGAGGACAATTTGAGACGTTGGCCGGCGAGATAGCAGCGGCACAAGGCACCACGGTGACGCCGGAAGCGGTCGCCAATGGATTCCTGACAGTTGCTGTCGAGAGCATGGCGAACGCCATTCGCAAGATAACCATCGAACGGGGTGAAGATGTTCGTGACTTTGTCTTGTGCAGCTTCGGCGGCGCTGCAGGGCAACATGCCTGCAAGGTTGCCGAGGTGCTGGATATGAAGAAAGTGTGGCTGCATCCGATGGCAGGAGTTTTGTCTGCATACGGTATGGGCTTGTCCAACATTCGTGTCGAGCAACAGCAGACGGCAGAGGTACCGTTCAATTCTGATGAATTGAAGAGCCTGGAAATAGAAATCGACACGCTGAAGTCACGCTGCGACGAGTCACTCGCACAGCAACATGTTCCGCAAGGCAACCGAACTTTCGAAGTCAGCCTGGGGCTGCGAATTAGTGGATCCGACACGATCATCAATGTGCATTACGCCGGTGCGGACGAAATGATCGGCGAGTTTTCGACGGCCTACCGAAACAGGTTTGGTGCCGAGCCTGACTCTGAAAAGCTGATCATCGCAACCATTCGCGCAGAAGGTACCGGTGTCGAGCAGGTATTCGAAGATCCGACAATCAGTGCCATGCCCGAAGCTGCCCCGATTAGCACCACACGAATGTGGGTCGGTACCGAATGGGCAGACGTACCGATCTATCAGCGCGACGATCTCGGCGCCGGCAACACACTAAAGGGCCCGGCAATCGTTTCCGAGGCCAACGGCACAACGGTTATTGATGCCGGCTGGAGCGGATCGGTGAATGACAAGGGTCATCTGTTGCTCGAGCAGCGAGGCACTGCGGCGGCAACGTCAGTTCAAAACGAGATAACGCCTGACCCGGTACGACTGGAAGTCTTTAACCGTCTCTTCATGCATATCGCCGAGCAGATGGGCACGGTGCTGCAACACACCGCGCTGTCCGTGAATATTCGCGAACGCCTGGACTTCTCCTGTGCGCTTTTCGATGCGAAAGGCCGGCTGGTTTCCAATGCACCGCATATGCCCGTGCACCTCGGTTCAATGGGGGAAAGCGTCCGCAGCGTAATCGCGGCAAAGGGAAGCGAGCTCCGCTCCGGCGATGCCATCATGCTCAATTCACCATACAACGGCGGTACCCACCTGCCCGATATTACAGTCGTAACACCGTGGTTCGCCGATTCCGATTCGCCGATGTTTTTTCTGGCCTCGCGTGCGCACCATGCCGACATTGGTGGCATCACGCCCGGCTCGATGCCGTCCGAGAGTCACCACATCGACGAAGAAGGCGTGTTGATCGATAACTTCTATCTCGTCCGTGACGGCAGGTTTCAACTCGATGAAACGACGGCATTGCTGACCGGCGCGAAGTATCCATCGAGAAACACGGAGCAGAATATCGCGGACCTTAAGGCGCAACTTGCAGCCAACCAGCAAGGCATTCGGCAACTCGAGAAAGCCATCGATCGATACACCATGGCGACGGTGCAGAACTACCTGAGATTCGTCCGCGAGAATGCGGCTACAAGCGTTCGCCGTTTGCTGGATTCCCTGCGCGATGGACAGTTCGTATACGAACTCGATTCCGCAGAGGTGATTTGCGCCCGGATTACGGTCGATCACGGCACACGTGAAGCTACCATCGACTTCACCGGCACATCACCCCAATCAACCAGCAACTTCAATGCACCCGAGGCCGTTACGCGCGCGGCGGTGTTGTATGTCTTTCGCAGCATGATTCGCGAAGAAATACCGATGAACGAGGGCTGTCTTGAACCATTGAAGATCAAAATTCCGCAGGACAGCATGCTGAGCCCGTCTTATCCCGCGGCAGTTGTTGCCGGTAATGTCGAAACTTCGCAATGCGTAACAGATTGCCTTTATGGGGCGCTGGGTGCCCTCGCCGCTTCGCAAGGCACGATGAATAACTTCACCTTCGGCAACGATCGCGTTCAGTACTACGAAACAATTTGTGGCGGCGCAGGTGCAGGGCCCGGATTTGACGGTGCCGATGCGGTGCATACACATATGACGAACTCACGGATGACGGATGTCGAAGTGTTCGAGCAAAACTTTCCGGTCATTGTTGAATCGTTTTCAATTCGGAACAATTCCGGCGGTCGAGGCAAATGGAGCGGCGGCGATGGAACTGTTCGCAAAATCCGGTTCACCGAATCAGTTGAGGCGGCCGTCCTGTCCAACCACCGACGCATTGCACCGTTCGGGCTCGAAGGTGGCGAGAGCGGCCAAACCGGGGTGAATCGAATCAATCGCCGGGACGGCTCGGAGGAAATGCTTTCCGGCACTGCCACCGTGAAATTGAATGACGGCGATACTTTCGTTATCGAAACGCCTGGCGGCGGCGGGTACGGCCGAGACTAATGCCGCCAACTTTTTCTGAACTCCCACACCAGGAACATGTTGTGCGCGGCATGGTGGCCGCGATGGGTGCATTCTTCATGTTCACACTGATGAACGTGTTCGCAAAACTATTGAGTGCCAACCATTCAGTTATCGAAATTGCGTTCTACCGCAACCTGATCGCGTCAATACCATTCCTTATCATGGTGTTCGTACTTGGCAAGCGGGAGATTCTCGTCATACGCAGCAAGCCTGCTGCAGTGGGTATTCGGGCGGTCCTGGGTTCCGTCTCCCTGATGACCACATTCGCTGCATTCACGCTTATGCCAATGGCCGAAACGACGGTGCTCTTGTTCACAGCATCGTTGTTCATACCCATACTCGGCGTAATTTTTCTTCGCGAGCATGTCGGTCCATATCGGTGGACAGCTATAGCCGTCGGATTCATCGGCGTCGTCATCATGGCCAGCCCGGCCGGCAACGTAAACGTACTCGGCGTGACTATTGCGCTCATTGCTTCGCTTATGCACGCGACTCTGCAAGTCATTCTGCGCTACCTCGGGCGTTACGAAAGTCCCGAAACGGTGGTTTTTTACTTTGTTGTCATTGGCACATTTGTTACGGCACTGCCACTGCCGTTCGTGGCGGTGACTCCGACGATGGCCGAGGTGCCATTGCTGTTCGGCGTCGGGCTGTCCGGAGCAGCCGCACAATGGCTCCTGTCCGTCGCGTTCCGCAACGCGCCAGCCGCCATTGTTACGGTCTTCAACTACAGCGGCATCGTATGGGCGACGCTTTTCGGCTGGATGATCTGGAGCGACTGGCCGCTGCCGACCGTATTGGCAGGTGCCGGTATCGTTGTCGCCTCGAACGT
>CAJQPR010000035.1 GCA_905480255.1 uncultured Woeseiaceae bacterium
AAGTGTCAGCAAAATAGCAGTCATTACGCCGAGACAATGAATAACCGTCGCCTTTTCCTCGCGGACGGTCTGCCACCACGTTCTTGGGTGAAACCGGTCAACCTGGATGACGCAACCACCACACAACATCATTGCCGGAAATGACGTGCACAACGCGTTCATGTGATTTGGTGGCAGCGGCGTGAGCAGTCTGTCGCTTTCATCCAGAGTGCAAATATCTCCGAGCCCGGTATACCAGGTCCCAAGAGCGAGAAAATATTCATTGGACAGCATGCAGCCCTTGGGCTTGCCGGTTGTTCCCGAGGTATAAAGCAGCGCCGCTTCCGCAGCACGATCCGGCGCTACAAGTACAGGCTCTGCCGTGCGACCACCCAGATCCGACTCTGTTACTGTTTCGCAAATCCGAAGTCCCGCAAGGCGGTCCCGGTATTCCGGCAGGCACACAATCATGTGACTGTCGCTATGACCGATGATGTGCCGAAGTTCGTCGTCACTGGCACCCGAGTTTAGGGGCACTACGCTCACACCCAGAGCGTTCAGTGCAAGCAGATGCAAATACACATCGAGGCGACTGTCGAAAGCGATCGCGATGCGTTCGCCAGCGGGAATGTTGTATGTCGCGTAGGCCCGGATGAGTTGTTCCACCCGGGCGCTTGTTTCAGCATAGGTAAACTCAATTGCACCATCAGAATAATCTTTTGCACTAGTGGCTGGAACACGCAGGAATGGCCGCGGTCCGAATCTGGCAACTGAATTCCCGAATGCCTGGTATACACTGGAGAACTGACCGTTCCTGCTCATTGCGTGGGCACATCCCAATCGGGCGGCAACAAACGACGCTTGCCGTCTGAAGACAACGTGACTCCCGGTGCGTCCTTGTCTTCCCGATCCCATAGTTCGCAGGTCACCTGTTTGTGCCGCGTATCCAGGGCCTCACAATAGTTTGAGAAAATGCATACACGTACCTGGTCACCGTAACCGAGCCGCATCTTTAGAAACCAGTCGGGGTCGGCAATTGACTGGCGCGCTGACCCGATGATGTCAGCCTCGCTATCTCGCAAAATTCGTTCTGCCTCGACAAATCCGTGCACGCCACCGGCAGCAACCACCGGTATTTCAAACCCGGCGTCCCTGATTGCCCGACGGACGAGCGCTGTCGCAGAAAGGTTGCGGCCAAACGGCCCCTTCTCGTCAGATATGTACTGTGGCATACATTCATAACCGCTCTGGCCCGTATAAGGATAGGCCGCTGCGCCGATTTTAGGCCGCTTGGCGTCCTCGAACTTTCCGCCACGTGACAAAGAAAGAAAATCCATCCCTGCCCTTGCGAACTCCACACCGAAGAATGCGGCATCGTCAGCGACCGAGCCGCGCTCGATAATCTCATCGGCAAGGAACCTGCAGCCAACAACAAAATCATCGCCAACTGCATTTCGAACCGCGCGGTAGACCTCAAGCGGCAATTTCACACGTCCCGCCCGATCTCCTCCATAGCCGTCTCCCCGCGTGTTTCTCGCGGACAAAAATGAAGCCATGGTGTAGGCATGTGCGTAGTGTAGTTCGACACCGTCGAATCCGGCTGTCTTCGCGCGAACGGCCGCGTCGGCGAACAAACCCGGCAACGTTTCAGGAAGGTCACGGATATGTGGCAACGCCGTATCAGTGACACGCTCCCGGTATCCATAAGCGTACGCTTCAAATTCGCGCCGACTCAAGGCCTCAACCAGCGCATCGTCGTTCAACTCCTGAAGCCGCTCGCGAATCTCATCGTCGCTCAGTTTGTCGTAGAAATATGCCCGATGCTGATCGGTGATTTTCAGGAAGCGCTGAAAATATTTTTCAGCTTCTGGCCGGCGATTGATGCGCAGAAAGTCAATAATCTGAATCAGCAACCGCGTTTCGCCGCCACTCGCTTCCCTGACCGTTTCAACCAGCTTTTTGAGTCCAGGAATAAAACGATCGTCGCCAATTCGCAGCAATGGCCCGCTGGGAATTTCCCGTATTCCGGTCGCTTCCACAACAATGACCCCGGGCTTGCCCAGTGCATACCGGCGGTACCAGTCCAACACATCCTCTGTAACCATGCCGTCTTCAGATGCGCGCCAGGGCACCATTGCAGGCACCCACGTTCGTTGCGACATACTAACCGGACCGATATCTATTGGGCTGAACAGCAAGGACTCTTCAGCTTCCCGCCGGGTTGGCCACGGCCCTGGCTGCGGCTGATATTTTATTCTTTCTTTTGGGCGCCACATTACTATTGCTCCACCGCAGATATTTCAAGCTGCTCCAGGAACTTCTCCCTGATGTATTCCGGAATCGGGATTGATTCGTATCCAGCAGCAAGCATGCGCACGAACACGATAACTTGTTCGTTCTCCACGAAACACTGATCGCCACTAACCAGCCAACTCTTGAATGTCATCGCTCTTTGACCGATTTTCGTTGGCTGAAAACGGATCGATACTTCGTCTTCAGATCCAGGTAAGTCCCAGATCCTGGTGTTGAACTGAACCGTAGGAATACCGATTTTCCGATCGACGTGCAATTCATGAAACGGTGTGTCGAGCGTATCCTCAAACCATTCTTCAATTGCAGTATTCAGAAACTCAAAGTAGCGCGACAGGTGCATTCGACCATTTCCGTTCGACGCCCAATCACCCACGCGCTCGGCACAAGTACTAAAAGTGGTGGTCAAGTTCTGACAAGCATCTGACGTCAATGCGGCACCCTGCTGTAATGGCCGCATCGAAAAATAGTCATTACCATTCATTCGGCCGGTTATCGACCAATCCTCCGAATCGCGCTCAAACGAGAGGCTGATCTGATCGCCGAACCGGTTGGGTTTGAGAAACTGCGTTTTTATTGCCGCGGGGTACTTCAGGAAGGGCGCATCAGGAAAGTACCTGGATACCATCTCAAAATAGCGCGGATAGAATCCGATGCCGGCAGGGTCCACCTGCGGAAACCGAAAAGTCACCAGGCAGGTTTTACCAGGCTCACTAATACTCAATGAAGGCTCCACGGATTGATTTGCTCGCTTATTCTTCTTCGCCGTATAGTATTTATTATATAGTTCAAATAACTCAGTGTAAAAAATCGAAAGTGACTTTTTTGAAGTTCGCAATTACTCCCTGCCCACGCTATTATTGGCGCGGCCATATGGACTAAGGTCTTTGTAACTATATGAATCAAAAAGAAATTTCCGAACCTCGAGATAGTTCACGCAGCAAGGAAGCGATCCGCACATGGCTGCGACTCATGTCTTGCGAAACCGTCATTGAGCAACAATTGCGCTCGCTTTTCAGAACGAATTTTTCAGTGACTCTACCCCAGTTTGACGTGCTCTCTGAGCTGGAAAGATCCGCCAGAAAAATGACGATGTCCGAGCTTTCGAGAGAGTTGATGGTTTCCAATGGCAATGTAACTGGAGTCATTGATCGCCTTGAGAAAAGCGGATTTGTCACGCGGACTCGAGCCGAACATGATCGTCGCATCCAGTACATTGAGCTCACACCCAAGGGTCGTAGTGAATTCAATGATATGGCCCGAAGCCACGAATCCTGGCTGGACAAAATGTTCTCGGACCTGTCGCCGGACGATATGGCGAGTTTGCAAACACTACTGTTAAAGGCACGAAGTTCAGTGGGCACATAGAGCTGGCTTCTATTCAATCGGTGTCTTGTTCAAATTGTCGATGATGGTTCTTAAGGATTTTTTCACAAGCTTCAGATCGCTGGCCGGGATGCCCTGAATCGAACGCTGATATTGCTTGCCAACCACGGTCAGGATTCGCGCCAGGGAATCTGCACCTCGTTTCTTCAGAAAGACTTCGGTAACCCTGTTGTCTTCCTTGTTAGGCTTTCGGCAAACCAGCCCTTCTTTCTCCATCTGCTCTACTACGCGACTGGCAGTCGACCGCCGAATGGATGTCATCTCGCTGATATACGTGATACTTGAGCCGTCTTGTTCGCGCAGGGACATCAGGATGCGCCACCGTGTCTTGTTGAAACCGGTCGGTTTGAGCACTTCTTCAAGACCGTATTCATACTTGTCCATCGCCTGGGTTACCAGGTAGAAAAGATAGTCGCTAACGGTGAAATCTTCTGCCGATGGATCGCCTTTCCGCTTTGGAGACCGGCTCATATCAGCCTGACGCCCGGCGTTTTTTCGCAAGTCGCAACACGAGCTTCTCAGCAACACCCGGGCGACTCCAGGGACAAATAGCGAGGCAGATACCACAGCCATGGGTCTCGTTGAAATACGGCAGGCACTTGTCAAAATCCACGTAGTATTTTTTTACGCCTCGCACCCACCGTTTCTCTGTTTCTATGGCACCGGCGGGGCAGGCGTTATTGCAGGCCTCACAACGCATGCAATATTCATCGGCCCCGAAGTCAACCGGACTATCGGCAACCAATGGCATGTCTGTTACTACAGCAGATAATCTGAAGCACGAACCGTACTTGTCATTGATCAGGTTGCCATGATCGCCCAACTCACCCAGCCCGGCCTCGATCGCTGCCGGCGTTAGCGTGATAGAACCTGCCCATGGGCCGGCATGCGGTGTGGCGTTATATCCATGTCCACGAATCCAGTTGCTTAAATGCGCTGCGGCCCGGGCCCCTTTGTTGTATTTGTCAGAAACCTCCAGGGCAGAACGGGTATCCGTATCGGAAGATGGCGCCGCGGCAAATTTGTCAAAGTCCATTGCAACGCCAATAACAAAGATCCATGGATACTCTTTCTCGAGATCGAAACCCTCGAATACCCATTCGGGTTTCAACGCGGCAATCCCGGCAAGGTCGGCCTCATTCCCAAGGCTGAATTCTTTGGCCAGTTCCGCCCATTCCGCGGGTGGCCTGTCGGACCTGACGTCGGCGACAGAATCCAGCTGCCTGGGTCCGCGCGCATCTGGCCGGGCATAGACTTCCGCAAATTCGGGTACCTGACGGAATTTCTCCGTCATCCATACCTGTGCCGGACCGTGTGGAATAGTATCGGGTTTATGCCAGTAAACGGGGCTCGGGCGGCGGACTGATTGCTCCCCTAACCCATTGATTTTATTACCTGAAATATCTGGCAACAGCGCCCTTTGTTCAGGGCAGGGAGCGAATGATTTCTTCTTGCTTCCGGGCATACCGTAGTTTCTCACCGTTGCCGCCAGTCTGCGGGGCCTCGATCTGCTGACTCCCCGAACGGTGTTATTATACGGTGTAATTATTCCCATTTTCACGCAATTTTGGGTCTTATACGGCGCCTGAATAATGAATATCTGCGACTGGATTGAACGGGGTGCCGAAACCGCACCTGACAAGGCCGCCCTTCATTTCGAAGGGAGCGTAACCACATATTTCGAGTTTGCCCGGTCGGTCGAAGAATACGCCGGTCAACTCCAACTCAAATTCGGCGTCGAACGTGGCGATCGGGTCGCATTCCTCGGCCAGAATTCTCCTGACTTCCTCTTCCTGATGTTCGCCTGCGCGCGAATCGGTGCGATGATTGCTCCGCTGAACTGGCGCCTGGCCCGGACCGAGCTGTCAGTGTTAATAAGGGCAACTGAACCCAGGGCCTTCATTGCCGATCCGGATATGCAGTCTGGATGGACTGATACCGAAGAAATCAATCAGTGTGCGCTGGTCAGTATGGAGACCGGGTCCGACGAACCGTGGCGCTATTTCTTTAAATCTGTGCCAGGCAAGAATGCCCGAAAAATTGACGACTGCGACAATGACCCGCTGTTGCTTGTTTATACATCCGGCACATCCGGCCAACCAAAAGGTGCATTGCTGTCGCACAACGCGATACTGGCCAACGCCAGGAACAGCCAGGTAATGCATCAGTTGGACAAGGATGACCACTCGCTGATCAGCCTGCCATTCTTTCATGTTGGCGGCCTGAACATTCTGACGACGCCAACGTTCTTTGTCGGCGGTACAGTATCTCTGCAACGCACATTTGATCCGGAAGCGATGCTGACGGCGATGACGGATCATCACCCCACCCGGGTTCCGATTGTTAGCGCACAGATGCCGCCAATACTCAGCCTTCCCGGTTGGAGTGCCTCCAGGTTTCCCAAGCTGAAATCCGTAACAACGGGTGCAAGTCCGGTCTCGCCGAAAGTCTATTCGAGCTGGCGCGATAAGGATGTCACGGTGTTGCAGGTATACGGCGCAACAGAAACCTGCCCGATCGCGATTGCAACGAGCATGGAAGACGTAGCGCCGGATATCAGGAGCACCGGGAGAGAGGCTGCAGGTTGTGAAGTAAGGATCGTCGATGACAATGGCATTGATGTCGGGAACGGAGAGCCTGGCGAAATTTTAATCAGAGGCGACAATGTCATGACGGGGTATTGGCGAAATGACGCTGCGACCGAAGAAGTAATGCGTGACGGCTGGTATTCAACCGGGGACCTTGGCTACAAGGATGAGCAGGGCTATTACTACGTTGTTGATCGCAAGAAAGATCTGATTATCTCCGGCGGAGAGAATATCTTTCCCGGGGAGATCGAAAAGCTCCTCCTCCAAATCAATGAAATATCGGATGTGGCAGTAATCGGAAAACCGGACGATCGCTGGGGTGAGGTTCCCGTCGCGGTGGTAGCGCTCAGGAACGGTTGCGATAAAAGTTCGTCTGACATTCTTGAGGCATTACGCGGTCATCTCGGTCAATTCAAGATTCCAAAGGCCGTCATCTTTGTGGAAAGTTTTCCCCGTAATGCCAATGGCAAGATCCAGAAATTTATCTTGCGCGAACAGCTCTTCAGGGAATAACTGCAGTCGACTCAATCTCGACCAGCGCCGTTGGCTCCACTAATCCCGTAACACCGACAACGGCCATCGCGGGGAAATTCTTGCCCATTATTTCGCGATAGGTGCTGCCAATTTCTCGGAGATTCAATCGATACTCGTCGAGATCTTTCACGTACCAGGTCATACGCACTATGTGCTCGGGGCCCGCGCCCGCTTCTGCCAACACGGCCACCGTATTCCTGAGAGTCTGCGCCAGCTGATCTACAAACCTTTCAGCAAACTCCCCTTTTTCGTTCCAGCCGATCATCCCGGAAACGTAGACCTGCTCGCCCGCGGCCTGTATGCCATTAGAGTAACCACTTGGCCGGGGCCAGCCTTCAGGTAACAGGTGCTTCATTTGGCGCTTCCACTATAGGTTTGTCGGGCAATGATGACTTTTTGAACTTCGCTCGCACCCTCGTAAATTCGCAGTGCGCGAATCTCCCGATAAAGGCTTTCGGCCATGCTGCCCTTGGTCACACCTCTTCCTCCATGAAGCTGAACGGCCTGGTCGATAATTCGTTGTGCCGCCTCGGTCGCAAACAACTTTGCCATCGCCGCTTCCCTGGTGACGCGCGCCTGGTAGCAATCTTTGGCCCACGCCGAGCGATAAACCAACAACGCACTTGCATCGACTTCGGTTGCCATATCAGCAATCGTCCCTTCCGTCATTTGCAGGGCACTCAGCGGCGCGCCGAATAACTGCCGCGTACTCGTGTACTCGAGCGCTTCATCGAGCGCCCGTCGGGCGAAACCAAGTGCTGCCGCAGCAACGGTTGTTCGAAATACGTCCAGGGTTGCCATCGCCACTTTGAAGCCGTCGCCACCGCCTCCAATCATCGCGGATGCAGCCACACGGCAATTGTCGAACGACAGTGTCGCCAGCGGATGCGGCGCGATTGTTTCTATTCTCTCGATAACTGACAATCCTGGGTTGGACGCATCGACAATAAATACACTCAGACCGCGAGCTCCCGGCGCCTCGCCGGTTCGTGCAAACACACAATAGAAGTCCGCGATTCCGCCGTTCGAGATCCAGGTCTTCTTACCGTTAATGACGAATTCATCACAGTCCCGTTCGGCAAGCGTTGCCATTGCCGCCACGTCGGAACCTGCATCTGCTTCAGACAACGCGAACGCGGCAATTGACGAGCCGGCCGCAACTGCTGGCAGGTAAGTATTTCGTTGCTCATCCGTGCCGAAAAGTGAGATGGGACCACTACCCAGGCCCTGCATTGCAAAGGAAAAATCCGCAAGCCCGGAATGGTACCCAAGGGACTCCCGGCACAACGCGAGACTCCTGACATCGAGTTTATCGGATCTGCCGCCCCACTCCGCCGGGACACAATTCCTGAGGATTCCTGCATCGCCGAGCCTGGTCACGAGCGCTTTGCACAGATCATCTACATCGCCATCGTGATCAAATATCTGCATTTCACACCAGCTGTCGAGATCTACTTTCAGCTTGCGGTGCCGATCTTCGAGAAATGGCCAGTCGAGGTAGCTTGTGTCACTCATTGAGTCAGTTGCCTTCGAATTCAGGTTTTTCTTTGTTGACGAAGGCCTTGTAGGCTCGTTCGAAATCGGCGGTCTGCATACAGATAGCCTGCGCCTGTGCCTCGGCCTCAATCGCTTCATCAATCGACATATCCCACTCGACGTTCAATTGATTTTTTGTGATGCCGTGGGCGAAGTTTGGCCCGGCAGCCAGTTTGGAAGCCGATGACTGCGCATGTTGTAACAGATCTTCCGGCGATACGAGCGCATTAAACCATCCCCAGCGCTCACCTTCATCGGCGCTCATCGAGCGGCCTGTGAAAAGCAATTCGGATGCCCGCCCCTGACCAATAATTCTCGGCAGAATCGCGCATGCACCCATATCCGCGCCGGCGAGCCCGACGCGTGTAAAGAGAAACGCTGTCTTCGCTGCGGGCGACCCGTATCGCATGTCGCTGGCCATTGCGATCGCGGCGCCAGCCCCTGCACATATTCCATCAATAGCGCTAATAACAGGTTGCGGGCAATGCCTGATTGCTTTCACGAGATCCCCTGTCATACGCGTGAACCCAAGCAAACCTTTCATGTCCATTTTCGTCAATGGCCCTATGATTTCATGCACGTCGCCACCTGAACAAAAGTTTCCTCCGGCACCCGTGATGACCACCGCTTTGACCGCAGGTTTTTGATCCAGCGATCGAAACGTATCTCGTAACTCTGCATAGGAGTCAAACGTCAGCGGATTCTTTCGCTCAGGCCTGTTCAACGTGACAGTAGCAACCCCGTTGTCATCCAGCTGCCAAAGAAAATGTTCCGGGTTTATCGCGTTCATATCGTTCTCACATTACTTCGCCGCCAGCAATAGCAATCGCCTGCCCATTCATGGATTCCTGCCTGCACAGCCAGATGACAGTGTCAGCAACTTCTTCAGGCTGCACCAGCCGCCCCTGCGGATTGGATTTCACGAGTTCGGCAAGTGCGTCTTCCTTACTCCGCCCGGTCGCTGCAACGATCTTGTCGATAGCACGGCCAACAATTTCAGTATCCGTATAGCCAGGACAAACTGCATTGACTGTTATTCCCTTACCAGCGAATTCCTGTGCCAGTGCACGGGTCAGGCCGACAACACCATGTTTCGCCGCACAGTACGCAGATACGTAGGCATAGCCGGTAAGGGCAGCGGTGCTCGCCACATTAACTATGCGCCCGCCGCCGCTTTCAAGCATGCCCCCAATTACGGCTTTGGTGCAGTTATACACGCCGGTCAGGTTTACACCGATCATCTGGTCCCAGTGATCATCGTCCATCTTTGCGAACGGGACCGCTTCCGCAGCGCCGGCATTGTTGACGAGTATATCGATCGCTCCGTTGTGATCAGCCGCTGCGGCAAACGCCGCCGCCACCTGGCCCCGATCAGTGATGTCCGCGACCTGGTAAGACACTCCGAGTTCGCCAGCCATAGCTGAAAGTCTTTCTTCGCTTCTGCCGACAATCGTTACCGAAGCGCCCTTGTCTCTGAATACCTTCGCAATTGCCGCCCCAATTCCACTGCCACCTCCAGTGACCAGAGCGTGCCGGCCGTCGTACCAACTCATCCGTTCCCCTCCAGTACCGCCAGCGTTTCCCTGAATACTTTGCCTTTTTCATCTGCCAGCGCCGCACGATGCAACTGACGCACCGCTTCGGCATTTTTTGTTGCAGCTCCGGCACCCACCGTCGCGTGATAACGTGTCAAACCGCGTTCGTAGGTGTCTCCATAACCCCTGACCATTTCGATGCACCGCGCGATCGACATGGCGTAGTCGTAATCGTCACAAACAGCGGCAGTGACCCGATCCAGCCAATCATTAACGAATGCGTGCTGTTGTTTGTAGCGGTAGGTTACACGCCGAAAACGCTTCATCTTCGCCATCATGTGAAGAAACAGAAACCCTGAAATGCTCGTCGTGGAAATATTGCGTCCCTTCCGAAAGAAAGGCGCGAATATTTTCCGTAAAAACGCGGATCGGAGAATCGTTGCACCGATGAATGACGGTAACGTATCGCAGAACTCTTCAATTCGGGGGTGGAAATATTCGACAACGCGAACCGGTTGATTTGGCGCCGCCGCGACCTGGTTTCGAATTCGCCCGAAGCGGTCAGTACGCGTCTTAAGATCGGCAACACGGATCGTGTCTTCGTATGACATTTGCAGCGCAAGTTGCCTGGCAACCTCGTTGGTCAACGAATAATCATTGTCCGCATTGTCAACTCCGACAAAGGCAACAAGCTTGTCCACGTACTCATTAGCATATTTGACATCCTGGAAGTCCAGCGTGCGCAGGGCACCATGCAACGCTATGTCATGCACCACATCCGGCAATTCAGAAGTAATTCGGGCCGCGAGCGCCTTACCATTCGGTCCTTCAATACTCGCTTTCGGTGTCTCTGTAACCGCTTCATCTGCAGCACCTGGGCCGTTAAAGCCGGCGTCAAATCCTCGTAAATTTGACTCAACCGCTCTACCCATTTGCCGAATAGTCGTCTCAAATGCCTCCCGCTCGAACGGTAATGCACCACTTGCGGCGATCGCACCCAGCAGGACGGAACTGATAATACTGCCCGTATCATCCGCAGCTTTCTGCATGTCAAAGCAGACGAAATTTCTGGACGCCCTGGCAGCAACATCTGCCACTCTGGACAAATCCATAATGCCGTCGCCAAGCGCTTCCTTTTCCGGCATTGCGTATACGCGATGACTGCTTGCGATCAGCGTCGTTATGTTCGGCGTAACAAAACCCTTTTCGATAGCCCGTCCGGTTTCTGCCATTTCTCCCGCAATTACGAGGTCGACGTCACCCGGGATCGGATACGGCGTGAATACCGGCAATTGCCCCGCTGCCTCGGCTGTCTCTCTCGGGAAGAGCTCAACACAATAGACCGTGGCACCAGTCCTTTGCGCTACGCCTGCAACGTAAGTCGATTGGGCTATATATCCATTGGCTTCGGCGGTTTCGACGAGCCAACCGGTCAGTACACCACCGCCCTGCCCGCCAAGCGCCAGCATTGCAATTGAGATCGGCCGTTCATGCTTTACCGCCACTACGCAGCCCTCAGCCGTCGCTGGTCGGCGCGCTTCTGCAGCCAGCTAATGAATTTCTGCCGCAGATCCCAGACAAACCGATCAAATCCGCCCGGATTGAAAATAACTTCAGCCTTGTAAAAGGACGGACAGAGCACCGCTTCGTGAGCTACCTCGCCGCAGTTGCCACAACCGACGCAACTGTTGTCAACGTAGGAAACCGGTTGCCGCTTCAATGGATCAGGGTTCGGCTTGACCGTAAGCGACGGACAACCGCTGAGACGGATGCAGGCGTGATCACCTGTGCAGGTTTCTTCGTCTACGCCAAATCGCTCTTTGATGACCCGTTTTCCATCAGACACTGCTTTCGCGAATAACGGTTTCTCCCGACGCTGCCGGTTCAACATACATTCTGATTGTGCGACAAGGACCTTCGGGCCGGTGCCTTTCTTCGTCACCGCCTCTTTGAGCGCCTTGCGCATTTCACCGATGTCATAAGTCTTGACAGTCTTCGTCCATTTGACGCCGACTCCTCGAACAGCAGTTTCAATGGGGTGCTGTGTGCTTCGTCCGCCGTGATCGCCCTTACTGGAGAGAAGGTCCTGGCCCCCGGTCGCTGCTGAGTAGTTATTGTCGACAACAATTGTCAGCGCGTCGCTTTTGTTGAAAACTGCATTGCCAATGCCGCTGGTCAGACCGTTGTGCCAGAATCCGCCATCCCCCATGATCGAAATGGCGGGCTTGTCGCTTTCAGTGTTAAACGCAGACGCCCCCGCCGCACCCAAACCGTAGCCCATGGTGGTATTGCCGATGTTGAATGGTGGCAGAATAGAAAACAGGTGACAGCCAATGTCGGCACTGACATGAAACTCGCCCAATTCCTCCTGCAACATCTTGAGACTGGCAAATACCGGTCTTTCCGGACAACCTGTGCAGAGCCCTGGCGGACGCGGCGGAACAAAGCCATCAATTTCAGAGACAAATTCTGCAACCTGTTCCATCGGATCAGTTGGCGGTCTGAACACGGCCTGGTGATTCGATAGAAATTTCACAATCCCGGCTCGCTGCACCTGTGCGGTGTATTCACCAGCCATCGGAAAAACACCTTTGCCACTTAGAACAGCACCAACACCCGCATTCCGCAACAAGCTACCTATCGCCTGTTCGATGAAATTCGGCTGGCCTTCCTCAACGAGGAGCACGGCATTTTTGCCGCTGCAAAATGTGACAATCTCATCGTCCACCAGCGGATAGGCGACATTGAGCACATAGATCGGAATGTCAGAATCGCCGTAGGAATCTGACAAGCCAAGGCGCTCGAGCGTTCGTATCAGGGTGTTGTAAAGCCCGCCCTGAACGATGAAACCAATATCCTTGCGACGACCTTCAAAGGTCTCGTTCATTCCATGAGATTGAATGTAATCCACCGCTGCCGGCCAGCGCTTCTCGACTTTCTCATGCTCGTGCAAAAAGGATGCGGGTGGAAGAACAATACGGCTCAGGTCTCGAACCGGATTTTCCATCGCATCACGCATAGACGGCGACGGTCGCACGTTATCTTTAGCAACAAAACTACCGTGCACATGACAGGAACGAATACGCATTTGCAGAAACACCGGCGTATTGCTGGCTTCTGACAGTTCAAATGCCTGCTCAACAGTTTTCACGATGCCGGGAATATTTGGCCGCGGGTCGAGCAACCACATCTGACTTTTCATCGCGAAAGCATGGGTACGCTCCTGCATGATGCTGGAGCCTTCGCCGTAGTCTTCGCCAACAATCACGACTACGCCTCCGGTCACACCACCTGACGCCAGGTTTGCAAGCGCATCACTGGCGACGTTCGTACCGACAGTTGACTTGAAGGTTACTGCACCGCGCAGCGGGTAATTGACGGACGCCGCTGCCATTGCAGCTGCAGTTGCTTCATTGGCGCTGGTCTCAAAGTGAATTCCGAGTTCACCGAGTATGTCTTGCGCATCTGACAAGACATCCATCAGGTGCGAAATTGGCGATCCCTGGTAACCACCGACATACGCCACGCCCGATTGCAGCAACGCCTTTGTGATTGCCAGAATCCCCTCGCCGGCGAATTCCTCACCGGCTCCGATCCGCAATTTTTCTACTTCTTTTCGGAAGGACCTTTCAGCCATGCGTGCAGTTTATCTTGTTCGTATCGGACACGGGTGAGCATAACCCTTTAAGTATAAAATATCTGCTATGTACGTCCCCTGGGACACTCAGTTGTTCTGTAACTTACTGTTTTATTTGCGCTCGTCGATAACGCGAACGGCTTTACCCTCAGATCTTGCGACGCCACCGGGCTCGCAAACTTCTATCGTCGCGCTGACGCCGACATAGTCCTTGATGCCCTTTTTGAGCTCGCTGACCAGTACGTTTGAGTCGGCATCAATCGCATCGGCTGATTTCTCCACCTGTACCGTCATCACATCAAGCTGACCATCCCTGACGACCCGAATCTGGTAATGCGGCGCCAGCCCGCTAACCGCCAATACCCGCTCTTCGATTTGCGTTGGAAACACATTAACGCCGCGAATAATCAGCATGTCGTCGCTTCGACCGGTGATCTTGTCCATACGGCGCATCGTGCGCGCTGTTCCCGGAAGGAGCCGGGTCAGGTCACGTGTGCGATAGCGAATGACTGGCAGTGCCTCTTTCGTCAACGACGTGAAGACGAGCTCTCCCATCTCTCCGTCAGGCACAGACTCGCCGGTTTCCGGATTAATAATCTCGGGATAAAAGTGATCTTCCCAGATTGTCGGACCATCCTTGGTTTCGATGCACTCGTTCGCCACACCAGGACCCATGACTTCAGAAAGACCGTAAATATCAACTGCATCCAAACCGCAGCGCTCCTCGATTTCCTTGCGCATCGCATCGCCCCAGGGTTCGGCGCCGAAAATCCCAACCTTGAGCGAGCATTTAGCAGGGTCCAAACCCTGGCGTTCGAATTCGTCTGCGATGTTCAGCATGTATGACGGCGTCACCATGATGATATCCGGCTCAAAGTCCTGAATTAGCTGCACCTGTTTCGGCGTCTGGCCACCTGACATGGGTATCACCATCGCGCCAAGTTTCTCAGCGCCGTAATGCGCACCCAGCCCGCCGGTGAACAGTCCGTAACCGTACGCGACATGTACCTTGTCGTCCGGCCCGCCACCGCTGGCGCGAATCGAGCGTGCTACAACGGTTGCCCAAGTGTCGATATCGTTCTGCGTATATCCAACGACCGTCGGCTTGCCGGTAGTGCCGCTGGAGGCATGCACGCGAACAACTTCTCGTTGCGGCACCGCAAACATGCCAAACGGATACGCCTGGCGCAGATCGTCTTTCACCGTAAATGGAAACTTTGACAAGTCTTCAAGCGAATTCAGGTCCGCCGGCGTCACACCGGCGGCATCACATTTCACGCGGTATGGTGCGACGTTTTCATAGGTATGACCGATCGACCATTTCAGGCGCGCAAGCTGCATGCTCCGCAACTCGTCAATACTCGCCATTTCAATTGGCTCAAGATCGTCTGGATTTGGTACTCGGTTTACCACGTCGTATCCCTCACTAATTCTTTGCTACCCTATCTCACTTCTTACGAGTTGCGCCGGGAAACCGGCACGATCTGTCGCCGCCCTTTCGCTGCCATCAGTTAGTGAAATAATTATGGTCACTGCAAACGCTGCGGCAACAGAAAACAGGGTTGGATATGCATACGGGAATATCGCGTTCGCATTTCCAAGTACGTTCACCCAAATCGTCGGACTGAGAATAATTAGTACTACAACAACGACGAGGCCGGTCACGCCACCGGCAACGGCTCCTCTCGTAGTAAGCCCGCTCCAGAACAATGCCAGAAAAATTGCCGGGAAATTGACACTTGCCGCAACGGCGAGAGCAATCGTCGACAGAATGGCAACGTTGACGTTTTGAAAGAGCACACTTAACCCCATAGCCACGCCTGCGATAACGACCGTCGCAATCCTGGAGACTTTGACTTCTGCATCATCGGAAATGTCACCCTTGCGAATAACGCGTGCATAGAAGTCGTGCGCAACAGCGGCCGATGCCGAAAGAAGAATCCCGGCGACCACGGCCAGTATCGTTGCAAATGCGACGGCTGCGATAAGCCCGAAGAAGACCTCTCCTCCAACCAGGCGTGACAGGTGAATGGACACCATGTTCGCGCCACCCGTAATCCTGCCCGCTTCGTCGACGTATTCGCCGTCTCCGATGAGAAGGGCGATTGCACCAATACCAACGATCATGATGGCCGCCTGAAAATAGCCGATGATGCCGACGGCATAGCCGATTGAATTGCGCGCCTGTTGTGCGTCGGGCACCGTGAAGAAACGCATCAGCACGTGCGGCAAACCAGCGGTGCCGCAGATGAATGCCAATCCTAAAGAAATGATGCTGATCGGATCGTTATAGAGCACGCCCGGCAAAAAAACTCCTCTGCCTCGCGGATGAAGGTCTCCGGCTCTTTGGAACAAAGTATCAATGCTAAATCCGAACTTCGCGAAGACAAGCACCAGTAACATGGTGCCCCCTGCCAGTAACAAAACGGCTTTGGTCACCTGGACCCAGGTTGTAGCCAGCATTCCGCCGAATACAACGTAGATCGTCATCAACGTGCCAACGATCATCACTGCGCCAAGGTAGGGAATGTTGAACAACGTCTCGATCAGAGACCCCGCTCCGACCATTTGGGCGATCAGGTATGGAACAGCAACGGTCAATGTTCCCGCCGCCGCCAGGACCCGCATGCGCTCCGGATGCAGGCGATAAGCCACAACGTCAGCGAAGGTATAGCGACCGAGGTTGCGCATTCGATCCGCAAATGCGAACAGGATGAATGCCCAACTGACAGTAATCGCAACCGTATAGAGCATTGCGTCGGCGCCACCAATGAACGCAAGCCCCGTCAGGCCAAGAAACGTCGCTGCCGACATGAAGTCTCCTGCCAGCGCAAGCCCGTTCTGGAAGCCGGTTATCTTGCCGCCGGCAGTATAAAACTCACCCGCAGAATGTGTCTTCTTCGATGCCCACCAGGTGATGAAAAGGCTCAACGAAACGAAGGCGACGAATACCGCGATCGCGGTTATGTTTGGCCCCGCGTCCATCATTGGTGTTTGTCCCGCTCAACTATTTCCTCTGCTTCGAGCCGATTCACGATCCGCACATAGGCAATGGAAAGCACGATCGACAACGCAATGATGACGAGACCCACGGCCATGCCCCAGGGAA
Source organism: uncultured Woeseiaceae bacterium (assembly GCA_905480255.1). Taxonomy (GTDB): domain Bacteria; phylum Pseudomonadota; class Gammaproteobacteria; order Steroidobacterales; family Woeseiaceae; genus SZUA-117. The sequence continues at coordinate 16,615 of CAJQPR010000035.1, forward strand.
GCGCTATGCCCATGAACGGTGCGGCATAGGCCGCAGAATAGTAAATCCCACCGACTGCCCATATTAGATAGGCGCCAATCAGCAGCCCCGACAGACCCCAACGCCAGCGACTGCGCAAGGTAAGAATTCTCTGGAATTCGGGATCGGCCAAGATATCCGCTTCGTCGCTCATATCTCCCCCTGCTGTTAGTTTTTTTGTTGTCGTTCCGCTGCAAGCACCGGGATGTCGGCAGACAGTCTGTTCAGGATCAGCTCGCGTGACGTTGCCGGGTCGATAACCGGATCCTGGCGTAATGATGCGACTTCATCACCCGTGAAAGGCACATACCGGTCCGGCAGCTGTTCTGCACTGAACGTGACGAGTAGCCAGTTCATCAATTCAGCCAACTCGCCATCATTCAGCGCGGACTGAGCCACGCCCGGAACGCGAATCAGAAATTCTCGGCCTTCACCTGAATGCAGGAAATATCCTGCAAAATCTTTCATCGGCGGCACCTTGCCCTCAAACCCCTGTGCTTCAGGCAAATGGCAACCCTGGCAGTGCAGCATGTAATTTACGTGTGCCCGTTCGTCATCGGCCAATGCTGCGCCGGCAAGTAACACGGTCAGCAGGCTTAGGCGCACTAGGGCCATTGATCACCGTGTTTATTGCTCAACGCCTTGCGTAATTCGCCGGCAGCCGTCGGGCTCTTGGCGGCTATTGCTGCCTGGGTTTTTTCCACCTCTTCCGCAGTGAATGGTTCGTGTTCAGTCGCATCATTATCATTTAGCTCAAACACGACGTAATTCAATACTGCCGCTATATCTTCCGGAGTCATCGAGCCGGCATTACCGGCCATCACTCCGAAGTACTGAACTCCATCAACCTGGATCGTACCCATCAAACCGTAGGTCACAACGGTAATCAGGTAATCCCGCCCGCCATCCAGGCCGGCAATGGTCGCGGCACGATTTCGAATCGGCGGAAATGCGCCCGGCACGCCAACACCGTCCGGAAGATGGCAGGCGGAACAGGTCGCGAAAGCATCACCTCTGTATTCTGCGGAGCTGTCGTTGGCAAAGAAGAAAACCGAGAGCGCTGTGACCGCCCAAGCTACGATTGTTACTCTTCTCATTCGTCCAGCGCCGTGCCAATTACAATCGCCGTGGAGCAGTGATACATGTTGCTGCTTGTACCCAGACACCAGTTGATATCGTTCGAAACGCGCGGATTGTAAACCGGCCGATCACCTTCATTTCGCTGGCAAAGGCAGTTGCCACAAGAAGACTTTCCACAGCAGTCGTTATACGAAACGATGTAACTTTTGCCATCCGCGGGGTTCTCGCAAGTACCTATCCACGTAATCGGCGACATCTCGGTTCCTGGCGGGCAGGAATTCATTGATCCCCCACAACAACCGCAAAGAAAACCGTCGATGGCACAGTAACGCCAGTACTCGCAACTGTTTGGATCCCCTTCCTCGGCCGGTGCCGGATTTTCCTGCGACCGGGCGACTGGCAGCAGCGGCACGGTCGCTGCGCCACCAATTACCACACCGGCGATCTTGCCGAGAAAACCGCGCCTCGACGTCTTTTGCGATATGCCACGAACCGAACTCTCCGTGGTCTTATCAAGCCATCCATCTAGCCATTTCATAAATTCTGTCCTCAATTATTCAGAGCCATGCAACATGAGCACGGTCTCGGCGCCGATACCGTCCAGCGTCCTTAGATATTCACCACTGCTTACGCGGTAGATGTCGACTTCGAGATTGACATTTGTCACCAACAACAACGGGTCATCATCGCGAGTCATACCCATTGTTATCGCCGGCATCTGCAACGCAATACGATCTACGCGTCTCTTTGTCTCCGGATCGAAGACCCAAACTTCAGTTCCGGGATCCTTGTGCGACCCTTCATATCCATCCGGGTGCATCAGCACATAAAAATGACCGCTCGAATCCGTACCGGTTACCTGGATTCCCCCGGGGCGCCAGCCACCCTCCTCGTCACCGACAAGTGACCAGGCATCGCCAACATCCGGTTCCGAACCATTCAGATCGACAGGAATTACCCGACCAAGGAATGTTGGAAAATAGGCGATACCGTCGACAATTGCCGCCTTTTCCATTACTGGATCATTGTTGGCATCGAAGAAGACTTCGGTGCGGGACGACGACGCCTGTTCACCCTCGGCATCCAGCTGCACGCTCAACATAGTGCCGTCGGTACAGAGTGACGCAAAGGCGCGGCCAGCCATTGGATAGACGAGCGAACAGCCCGGAATCGGAATTTCGTTTAGAAACTCCCGATTAACAATGTCGACGACGGAAACCGAAGTGGCCGGCGTGAAATTGTAGATGAGCGCGATCTTCTCATTGTCTACGAGCTGCAGAAGATAGTGATTCGGCATCTGGCTCGCTCGTTTCGGCGGAAGAACAACCTCGTCAATCGGTGCCAACGTACGCTTGTCATAGATCGTCACTACATCCGTTCGCTCACCACGATTTCCGCGTGAGCGAAAGGTCTCAACGACGTACATCTCGGGCCTGGATTTCGACTGGTCAAGCTGCGGAATAAATGCACCGTTGAAGAAACCTTTGAAACGAGCATTCGTATCATCGGAATCGGCGTCCAGAACGATGAACTTGCCGTCGCTCATATGAAAAAATGCCGCGTCATGAGCAATGATCCAGTGTGCCGGCCATTGTTCAGGCAGCGTTTCGATTACGCCGGTCGGTTCGGGCTGGAGTTGCCCGAACGCTGATGACGTGACAAGAACTAAGGAGAATATTAATCTTTTCATGATGTTATGCCGCAGCATTGATGATCTTGATGGAGGTATATGCCGCCAGTCCTTCCTCGGCGAACTCGACGCCAAGACCGGAGCACTTGATTCCGCCGAACGGGACGTGCGGTTGAATCTCGGCATGCTTGTTGATGAACACCGTACCCGCTTCAAGTTGCGCTGCAACCCTGGCGCACTCATCGGCATCCGTACCCCAGACTGACGCATCCAGACCGAAGTCGAGCCCATTCGCTCGCGCGATAGCATCGTCAACGTCAGTGTAGGTGATGATTGGCAATACCGGACCGAATTGTTCTTCATCAACCAGGCGAACACCATCGGAAATGCCCGTTACAAACGTCACCGGGTAAAAGTAGTTCGGACCGCCGGTTGGCTCGCCACCAGTAACACAAGTACCGCCATTCGCTTTGGCATCCTCAACCAGTTCGATCACTCGTTTGAACTGACGCTCGTTCTGCAGCGGCCCCAGGATGCTGTTCTCGTCCATGCCATCGCCCATTGGGATGTTCGCGGCGAATCCGGACAGCGCGGCAACCGTTGCATCCAGGTCATCCTCGTGAACGTAAAGTCTTTTCAGCGCACCACAGGTTTGGCCGGAATTAATCATGGAGCCAAAGAACAGTCCTTCCGCGAACTGGGCCGGATCGGTTCCCGGAAGCATGATGCCGGCATCATTTCCGCCAAGCTCCAGCGTGACAGGTGTAACACTGTTGGACGCGCTCGCCATGACCTTTTTGCCGGTTGCAATCGAACCTGTGAAGACAATCTTGTCTATGCCTTTGTGATTCGTCAGTTCGGCGCCAAGTTCATCTCCACCAGATACAACGTTGATCAGTCCGGGCGGCAGTACTTCGTTGAGCAGTTCAACCATGCGCAGCGTGCTAAGTGGCGTAAAAGGCGATGGTTTTATTACGACCGTATTGCCCGTGCGTATTCCCGGAACGATGTGCCAGATCGCAATGATCAGTGGCCAGTTCCAGGGAGTTATGGATCCGACGACGCCGAGAGGAACGCGTTTCTGCAGTACATGTCGCTCGTCGCTGTCTTCGATGACCTTGTCCGGCAGGCTTAGTGAACCCGTATAACCTGCCCAGCCTGCACAACCACCCATCTCAAACTTCGAACCAATGCCGCCAAGTGGCTTACCCTGTTCCTTGGTAAGCAGAACTGCGAGTTCTTCTGCGTGTTCCGTGCAAACCCCGGCAATTGCATTACAGGCATTCACCCTCTCTTCTTCGCTTGAATGACGCCAGGACTGGTAAGCTTTTTCTGCAGCCGCTATCGCTTTGTCCAGATGCTGTTTGGTGCCAATCGGCGCCTGACCAACGACTTCCTCTGTATTCGCAGGGTTGCGAATCTCAACGTAGGAATCCGCGGACACGGTCTCACCGCCAATTGTCATGTCGTATTTCTTACTCATCTTGCACCTCGTTTCAGTTTCTTAAGTATTGGTCAGCCAGTTCACAGGCCGATGCAAGCAGCATCGGCGTCAACTCCCTCGCCGTTTCCGTTTCGTGACGGGTATGCACCCACCCAATGTAAGTAAAGCCGCGCGCCAGGAAATGCAGCGGCAGCAGTTCAAGATCTTCGTCTGTCAGTGACCGATGTTTTCTGTAGCCCTCGATCAACGACTCTTTAGCCTGATCAAAATAGGGCTCGCCTTGAATAAAGTAGAGCGATGTTGCCAACTCGAACAGATGCCAGCCAAACCCCGCATCATCGAAGTCAATCAGTCGCACACCGTCAACATCCACCATGACATTTTCGGGTGCAAAATCAGCATGGATCATGCTGTAGTTTTTCGGTGATTTCGAAAGCCTGCTGAGATCGGCAAATACCCGATCGCGGCCTCGCTCGAGAAGTTCAGTTTCGGATTTCGAGGCAGCGGCAAGCTTCCAGAACTGGCCCCAGAATGGATTATCTCCTGCCAGCCCTTCTGCATCCCAGGCATGCCGGGTAAATCCTTTCGGCAATTCCCACGACGTGGCCTGGTTGTGCACTCTGGCGGCAAGCTCACCGATAGCGTTGTAAGTTGCGGCGACTTCATCCGGGTCAGCAACCCCTTCTTCAACAGACCCGAGCTGTTCGCCATCGATCCATTCGAACAGGTCAATTTGCAATTCGCCCGGTAGTCCATCACCAGAATGCCTGATGAAAAGGTCGCCGGATTTTGCCGGTATGACATTCGGCACCCTGACGCCGAATCCCGAAAGAGCCTGCATCCACTGCAATTCGGATCTCAGTTCGTCGTCTGAGTGATAGCCATGCCGATGCAGGCGCAACGCCGCCCGGAACTCGTCTTTCTCGAGTTTGAAAACCGCATTTTCACGATGTTTTATCAATGCAAGCGACGCACCACTGATATCCCAGTTGGCCAGCGCCTCGTGGCCGGCCGCCTCGAGTCGTGCGGCCTGTGCTTCCGGCTCGAGCGTGAAGAAGTCAGTCATGCGGCCACCAGGACATCGTCGAGAGTCTTGATCAGGAAATCAGCATTCTCCCTGGAAAAGCACAACGGCGGGCGGAGCTTTAGAACATTATCGTGCTCTCCGATCTTGCTCATCAGCACGCCCTTGTGCCGCATCGCGTTCACAATCGTTTTCGCATTTTCCGTTGCCGGCTCTTTGGATTTACGGTCATTGACGAGTTCGATACCGAAAAACAGGCCCCGTCCGCGAACGTCACCAATCAACTCGTGTTGTTCCTGCAGCTCAGTAAATCCCTGCAGGACGTACTCACCAACCTCCGCCGCCTTTGCGACGAGTCCTTCATCATCAATGACGTTCAGGACGGCCATCGCGACGGCACAGGAGACGGGATTGCCGCCAAAGGTGTTGAAGTACATTTCATGGCGCCGGTAGTCGTCAAGCAACTCGCCGCGGGCGACAACACCGGAAATCGGGTGGCCCGCACCCATTGGTTTGCCGAGCGTCACAATATCGGGAACAACGCCACTTTGCTGATGCCCCCACCAGTCGCCCGTGCGGCCAAATCCGGACTGGACTTCATCAGCGATGTAGACCCCGCCGGCATCGCGGACGTAGGCGATGGCTTTTTCCATGTAAGCATCCGGCACGTTGGGCAAGCCTTCGTTCGCAAATATCGGGCACGCGATCATGCCCGCAAACTTGATGCCATTGGCAGTAAGAGATTCGATTGCGGTTCTAACCTCGTCCGCGTAAATATCCGCCAGTGCTTCGCCGCCCAGGTTTTCGGGCGCACGGTATGCATCGGGCCACGGCACCATGCGAATGTTTTCGCCATACCCGCCTATCGGCTCGAAAATCGAGCTCAGTTGGGCAACTGCCGTCGTATTGCCGTGATAGGTCGCATTGGTGCAGATGAATCCATCGCCACCCGTTGCGACTCGTGCAATCCGCAACGCCAGGTCATTTGCTTCGCTTCCAGTGCATGCAAGCGCAACCCGATCCAGGCTTTCGTCGAACTTGCCAAGGAGACGCTCTGCGTAGTCAAGAATGTTCTCATGCAGGTAGCGAGTGTGCGTGTTGAGTTTCGACGCCTGGTCACAAAGTGCTGCAACCACTCTGGGGTGGCAATGACCGACACAAGGGACGTTGTTATAGCAATCCAGATAGCGATTGCCGTCTGCGTCGTGCAGCCAAACACCCTCGCCTTTCACCAAATGCACAGGATCCTCATAGAACAGGGGATTGCCCGGCCCAAGCAGCCGCTCCCTTCGTTCTATCATTTCCTGCACATTGGTCATGTCAGGCCGACCCCTCCAGGTCTTTGATTCCGTCCATTTCTTCGAGGAAAACCGGGCTTTCCGGCAGGGTAGAACCGCCATCGATACAAATTGTCTGTCCGGTGATGTATCGCGCCTCATCACTCGCCAGGTAGAGCATGCAATAAGCAATGTCTTCGGGAGCGCCCATGTACCCGGTCGGTATGTATCTGGTCATTTGCGCGAGCCCATCTTCGTCTGCGAGTAACTCCATAGCCGCAGTGCGAATATAGCCCGGCTCTACCCCATTGACCGTGATGTTCTCTCGCGCGAGTTCGAGCGCAGCGGTACGAATAAACGCATTCATGCCGCCCTTGGATGCTGCGTAATAAGAGGTGCCCGGCATGGCAACTCGCGGCCCGGTCACAGACGACGTAAACAACAGCCTGCCGCCACCACGTTTTCTGAAGTGCGGAATGACCGCTTTGGAGAAACGGAAACAGGCTTTCAGGTTTACTGACAAAACTGTTTCAAGGTCTTCTTCGTTATAGGCATCTACCGATCCACCAAGGAAAGATGCCGCGTTGTGCAACATGATGTCGATACCGCCCCATTTCTTAATTGTCTCGGCGACTGCCCGCTCGACGCTCTCGACACTGCCGATATCCACGCCACACAACTCCGCTTCACCGCCAGCTTCCAGAATTTCATCAACGGTACGCTGGCCATTTTCCGGCGTGCGGTTAACAACCATGACTTTCGCACCGGCTGTTGCAAACACTCGCGCTATTCCAGCGCCAATCCCCTGGCCGGATCCGGTAATCAATGCGACCTTGCCGCTTAAGTCTGCAAACATCCTTTAATCCACCGTCTGAGAAACCGGGCCGCCTGTCAACTTGGCCTGGGCAAGAACCGGCGACAAAATCAAAATGAAACTCAATACAAACAACATCGCACCCAGGCGATTGACGTTGAGATATTCACTTTCCGAAATAACTGATGCTGCCAACGCCGGCCCTATGGCCAGGCCAAGCATTTGCATCGCAACTGCATAGACAACAACTCGACCGCGCCGGTCGAAACTGGCCATTGCACCCAACAGGAACGGGTGCGTCATGTTCCAGAGGAAGTTGTAAACGCCAACCGCTATCGCGAACATGACGAACTCGAATGTGCCCACCAGGAAGTACAGGCACAACGACCCACCCAGGATTCCAATGGCAAGCGGTATGGACCTGCCGATTCGATGAGCAATCATCGCGGCAAGGAGCGCGCCTGCTATGCCCGCAAACTGTGACAGCATCAGGCCATTGGCGACCTGCTGATCGGTCAGTCCGCCCGATATCCCGATCAGGAACAGGTAGGCCCACACGACGCCCTGGGCCATGAAGTAGGCGAGCATTGCAAACAACGCCAGGGCCTTGAGTCGACCGCTGAGATTGACGGCATCTTCCTCGACCTGGACCACGTTTTCGCCGGTGACAGGCATATGCTTGATGAACGGCACCGCTGACAATGGAAACAGCGCAAAGAAGAACAGTGCGCCGTTCATGCCCGCTAATTCATAAACGGAAGGCATTGCCCATAGAACGACCGCTCCATAGGTCAGTACCCACATAATCAGGAAACCGAAATTCCTGTCCGGGTTCTTGGTCAGACCAATGGCCGCAAACGACAATGACACGAGACTGCCGGCCCCGAGTCCTGCAACGAATCGCAAGGCAACAAAAACATTGAGGTCTGAGGTCATCATGCAAAGAATGTTCGCCACAAACATTACGATTAATGACCAGAAGATGACTGAACGCCAATTGACGCGATGTGCGATAAAGGTCATCAATATGGTTGTTGCGGCAAGACCCCACATCTCGGCAGACGCGGTGTAGCCCGCTCCCCGGTCGTCGAAGCCGAGTAACTCGACCAGGCCCTGAACAAAGCCGGGCTGCACAATGAAAACCTCTGGCGCAATCACTCCGACAAGGAACATGCTGAACACGGTCTGCCGTGAATTGATGTCTACCGAATCGTTGTCGCCGTATATCTTCGCAAACATCATCAGTTCCTAGTAACCGCTCACCCAGTCTGGAATGATGACGTTGTTTTCTTCCGCGTAGCTTTCCCAGCTCGCTCTAAGCGCCGCAACTTGGTCCGGGAGCTTTGCGGACAGATCCGTGGTTTCCCCCGGATCTCTTTTGAGGTTGAAGAGTTGCCATTCACCGTTGCCCCAGGGCGACGGCATGTGCACCAGTTTCCAAATTCCTACGCGAATCGCTCGTTTGCCGAGCAGTTCCATCCCGGTCACCCGGCCGGTGTCATTTCCACCCTCGCCGCGCAACAGCGGCGCGATTGAGCGCCCTGTCATTGGCTCGATCTCGCGTCCCTGGTACGTCGTCCCCGGGTGCTCAATGCCGGCGAGATCCAGGATGGTCGGCGTGACGTCGGCGATGAACACGAAATCGTCCGTCACGGCGGAATGCGCAAATTCGTTCGGAAAGCGCACGAACGCGGCAACCCGGGTGCCGCCCTCGGTGGGAAATCCCTTGTGCAATCGGAATGCAGGCGAACCCGCATTCGCCCAGTTCGGCCCGTAAAGAACATATGAGCCTTTCCGTCCCATCGCCTCATAGCTGAAGTCATGTGACGCATCAATCGTCTTGCGAATCTCCGGGAATGCCTCCATTGGCCATGTTTCATCGAGATCGTGGCCCTCGGGACCATTGTCGGAAAGAAATATCACGAGCGTATTGTCGAGCTTTCCCTGTGACTCGAGAAAGTCGATCAGTCGACCGGTGTGCCGATCCATCTCTTCGATCATCGCCGCATAGATCTCCATGGCTCGAATCTCGACCTTCTTTTGTTCGGCGTTGAGCTCGTCCCAGGGTTTCTCTTTCGGGGAGCGACCACTTCGCACTGCATCGAGAGGCAATATTCCCTTACGTTGCTGACCTATTAGCCGCGCCTCGGCCAGGGCGTCGTAGCCGGCATCGTACCGTCCTGCCTGCCGCGCAATTGCTTCATCTGCGCCTGCAATGGCCAGTGTGGCGCGGTGAACGAAAGGTAGGCAAAGAATGGCTGTCCTTCCTGATCGTCATCCAGGTAATCAATCATCCGGTCGACGTAATACTCAGATGAGTAGTTGAAATCCTCAGGCAAAGCATCGA